>MFKE01000019.1:33200-78785 GCA_001779455.1 Candidatus Gottesmanbacteria bacterium RIFOXYB1_FULL_47_11
GGGAATAAATGCGATCGCCACACGGATAGATGTTTCCTTATCCGTCAATAATTTTTTCCAATAGAGAAGTAATACGGCGAGGATCGCCCCGAGTTGGATAATAATTTCAAAGCTTTTTACAAAATCCGTTTCCGTAATTTGTAAAAACGTGCCGGCTAAGATCATGTGGCCGGTTGAGGAGATGGGGAGAAATTCAGTAATACCTTCAATGATCGACAGGATAACAGCCTGGACCCCGGTCATATGTTCCTGAGCACGTAGCGCTTGATGTAGGTAGCGCCGCCGCGCAGTGTCGCGGTAACCGTAAGCGATGCATTAGTGATTCCGTAATGCGGTGTGCAGACGCCGTGGCTGCATGTGCCGAAGTACAAATCACGTGATTGACTCCCTCCTCCTGTTGGGATAAATGATCCGGCAACGCCCTGATCAATACCGTTTGCTTTATAGCTGAGCATATAATCAAATCGTGTGACTCCGGGGATGGCGTTGAATGAGACAACAACACTGTGCGTGCCGCGGGATAGTTTGGCCGAGGAATAGGCCGCCCGTGCCGCACGGATACGTTTTTTAAGTGCATACGCTGGCTGAGGGTTGGTTAATAGGACAAAAAGCAATATAATGGATACTAATGCGACCAGTTTCTTCATGGGTTAAGTATATCATTATTGCCGTTTTGGTTCTCGCGGTTACCGGTGCAGGTGGTATCTATTTTTTTCAAAAGAAGCCGCCCGTGATTACACCGGGGGAAGTAGTTATCCCGACACCGACGCCGAACATTGAGTTAACTACATGGACGGATGAGGCGGGATTTTCGTTCAAATATCCGAAGGATTTGTCCGTGAATAAACATGAAGAAGATCCGGATAATTATGCACACGTGGAGCTTACCCACAACGCTCATCCCGGTAAAATTATTGTATGGGTAAGTGATTTGCCCAAAGGGGTGATAAATCTGGCCACTTGGACGAAATTATCATCATTTGCCGGCGCCTCGGTTATTGACACAACCCTCGGCGGAGAGCCGGCCAAGAAAATTCTCGCGTCTGCTCCGGTTAAAATGTTGTCAGTCGGGACGATTAGCGACAATCTTCTTTTCAACGTGGAGGCAACCCTTACCGACAATGAATATTGGGCTGGGGTGCACGACACCATTGTCGGTAGTTTCGTATTTACCGACGCCTCAGATTCCGCGCCTTCTTCCGGAGGCGCTGCGCCAGCTGGAGAAGCGGCAGACGAAGAAGAAATACTAGAATAACCACCTCTTTTGTGGTATAATTACCCTGACCTAGGAAAGAAGTGCGGAAGGCGGTCTCTTTAGGCACGTGTCCTCTTTAAGTCCTAAGGAGAAAGGAGTCTCATATGGCAATTAATTTATTTGTAGGGAATTTGCCCTATGCTATGGATAACGACAAGCTGTCGCAGCTTTTTGCTGCAGCGGGTACAGTCGTTTCCGCCAAGGTGATCTCTGATAAATATTCAGGGCGATCACGGGGATTCGGTTTTGTCGAAATGGCAACCGATGAAGAGTCAAAAAAAGCTATTGAAATGTTCAATGGCAAAGATATTGAAGGCCGTGCATTGGTCGTCAACGAAGCCAGGCCGCGTGAAGAGCGACCGCAACAGTAAGCTTACGTAATTAAGGTTATTACCAAAAGCCTCACGGCGTACGTCGCGAGGTTTTTTGGTGGAACATGGTACAATACCGCAGGAGGTACATATGAATAACAAACTATTTATCGGACTCGTTGTGTTGTCGGCCGGCGTTTTAGTTGGATGGTATATGATGAAAGGTCAGCAGGCACCCGCAGTAAATACAGAAAATGTCCCTGAAGCGCCAGCATCGGCGGGGTCAAATCTCGGCGCGCCGGGTTCTTTTGAAGGGAGCGGTTCAGGCGGTGTAGAAAAAGGCGGCGTACAAGCCAGATCTGTGGTTACGCTGACAAATACAGGATTTGCTCCCAGCCCGGTCACGGTAAAAGTCGGGACGACCGTGACGTTTGTAAATGAGTCAACCGCCATCATGTGGGTGGCATCCGATCCGCATCCTGCTCATACAATACTTCCGGAATTTGATGCGAAGGCAGGTATAAACCGAGGAGGTACATACGAGTACACATTCGCTAAAGTCGGTACGTGGACGTACCATAATCACCTGAATCCCAGTGCTAAGGGGACGGTTGTGGTGACGGAGTAACGGAGGGCGTGGGGATTGGCGCGCACCTGCCGCCGACAGGCTCCGTTCCTTTTACAAAATACTCCGTGCGCCCGAAATAACAGGGAAGCGCAATGATATCTTCGGGTTTGGGCATAACCTCATCCGGTGTATTTTTTAGAAGTTCCGCCATAATGTCATGCCAGATCGGTGCTGCCCCGGTAACGCCGGACGTAAGATACGGATTCATGGGAGCATTATTATTGTTGCCTACCCAAACAACGGTAAGAAGAGACGGTGTGTATCCTATGGTCCAGTTGTCGCGTTTTGAGTCTGTCGTTCCCGTTTTTACGGCAACGGTTTTACCGGGGATGACGAGGGCGGAATTTGGTCCGAACGCAGACATACGCGCAGTATTATCACTTAATATATTGGTCAGAATCCATGCCACGCCCGGCGTAACCGCCTGGACGCCGTTTTTGGGGCTGCGTCTTTCCAGTACGCGTCCGGCATAATCGGTCACCTCCAAAATCGGAACAATTGAATGCCGTTTACCGCCGTCTGCAAGAGATCCATACGCACGCGCCATATCAAGCATGGTTACCTCTCCGCCGCCCAGGGTGAGTGAAAGACCAAACCGTTCGGAATTATCCCAAGACTGGATGCCCATTTGTTTTCCTTTCGTAACCATGGCGGGCACCCCGATTTTTGCCAGCGTTTTTACCGCCGGGATGTTATAGGAGTTGGCTAGTGCATAGCGCAGCGGTACAAATCCGTGAAACTTTCCGTCATAGTTGACCGGCGCGTAGGATGGACTTCCGGGAGTTTTATACACAACCGGTGAATCATCCAGGATGGTGGCGGCAGTAAATCCGTTTTCGAGTGCCGCTGCGTAGTTAATTGCCTTTATGGAGCTTCCCGGTTGCCGCAGTGACGTTGTTACATTTACATTTCCGTCGTGCGTCGCGTCAAAGTAATCGCGGGATCCGACCATCGCAAGAATTTCTCCTGTTTTAGGACTCGTGACAAGTGCCGCTCCGTTGCCGACAGCAAGGGAGGCTAGCGAGTCAATTTGGTTTTTGAGGATATCTTCTACTTTCTCCTGAATAGAAAGGTCAAGTGAGGTAGTTATACGGAGCCCTCCCTGTTCTACCAGTCTCGGGCCGTATGTTTTTTCGAGCAGGTTTTTGACGTACATGACAAAATGAGGCGCGCGGATAGCGGTGTTTTGCGCAGCGAAGCGGATGGGGGTAGCAAGCGCTTTTGTCTCCTCTTGCGCACTAATATAGCGATCTTCTTTCATCCTGCGGAGCGTTTCTCTCTGCCGCTCAAATGCTTTTTCCGGATGAGTTCCGAACGGGGAATATTCGCTGGGTGCTGCCGGTAATCCCGCAAGAAGCGTTGCTTCGGCAAGATTTAGATTTTTGACAGATTTACCAAAATACGTTTGTGATGCCGCCTCTACACCCCATGCGGTACCGCCATAGGGCACCTGGTTAAGATACATTTCCAGTAGTTGGTCTTTGGTATAAATTCGTTCTGCCCAAAATGCGAGGATAAGCTCTTTTAGCTTTCGGGTAAAGGTGACTTCCGGGGAAAGAAGCGCGGATTTGATAAGTTGTTGCGTGATTGTGGATCCGCCCTGAATGCGATGGTTTAACACGGTTTCCCGTGCAGCCCGAAGAATTCCGGAGAGGGAAAATCCCGGATGACGGTAAAAATTTTTATCTTCAATGGCAATAGTTGCCTCTTGGACGAATCTCGGAATGTCTGAAAGTGGCAGAGGGGTACGGTTTTGGTTTGTATAGATTTCGTAAAGAAGAATACCGTTCCGGTCAAAAATTTTTGTTGTTACCGCCAAATCGCGTCGCGTCAGGAGTTGCGGATTCGGAAGGGTCTGAAGCCATCTGTAGCTTTCGTACGGGATAAGGAAAAACAGTATAGTAATACACATGCCGGCAATAAATGATTTGATTTGCTCCGGTTTGGAAGAAGCCAGTTTGACTGCCGGCTTTTTCCATTTTGGTATTTGAAACTTCGGAAACGAAATTTCAGGAAAGGAGACGCGCGGTAACCTAGGTATACCTATGTGCGGTAGTGATATATGGGGAAGATGCAGATAAATTGATGGTTTTTTTCGCGTACGGCCGGGAATTTTTTTACCTATATCGCAAAGACCCGAAGCGCTTCGGTTAATGTACTGAGCGGTTGTTCTACCCCAGGACTGCAGTAGTCGCCAGAGAAGACGGAATGGATAACGGATAACGTCACCAACAATGATAAATGCGGTTAGTATAAAGGCGATAAATCGAAGCGCCCAAGTTTCCTGAGATTGTGCTGATTTATTTGGATTGTTACGGCGGGCCATAGTGGTGGAGTTATAGCACAAAAATGAGTCGTAAAACAAGAGGGAAGATGAGTGCGCGTACTGTCTATTTAATAAATACCGGTTTTTCGACAGTGCGTTGGCAATCCAAACACCAGACGGATATCCCATCACGGACGATCTGATGTTCCTGTGTTTCCACATTTGCACCGGGTTTGTTTGGCTCAACGATATCTCCCGTATCTTTATCTATTACAACTGTTTGTTTCAGATTTTCTCTCTCTGTGGGCACCGTTCCCTTGATAAAATATTCAAATCGAGTTGCACAGCCGCGGTCTCCCGCGTTTGGATCAGGGTTCGGTGGCAAGAGACCTGTGGTCGTACACACCTGCGCACCGACAATACCGTCGGGTTGTTTGGGCCAAACGTCAGGTTGTCCGGTAATGGCACGCACCATGAGTTTGTGCCAAATGGGTGCTGCCCCGGATACACCGGACACCAGATATGGATTCATCGGCGTATTATCGTTATTGCCGACCCATGTAGCGACCAATACCTGCGGCGTATAGCCGATGGTCCAGTTATCCCTCAGGTCATTGGTAGTTCCTGTTTTGACCGATACAGCGCGGTTGGGTATGTACAATTCCGATGCAGGACCAAATGCTGCTTGGCGAGCGTTGTTATCCAGGAGTATATGTGAGATGAGAAACGCAGTTTCTGGTGATACGACGCGCGGGCCCTGAATAAGAAGTTGCGACATCATATCTTTCCCGAGGTTGGGGTCTTTGTACTGGTCAAGCACTTTCCCATTTTTATCGACAACCTTGAGAATCGCAATAAGATCACGGCGTATGCCGCCGTTGGCAAATACGCCGAAGGCGGCGGCCATATCGGTCATATGGATTTCGCCCCCGCCCAGGGTGAGTGACAATCCATACAGCGACGGATCTTTGAGTGTGGTCAACCCGAAAGCGCTAGCTGAGGCCACCATATCGGTGACCGTATTCATATAGAGCATTTTGACTGCAGGAATATTAAATGAATTCCCCAGAGCCATCCGCAGTTGTACAGGTCCGCGGAATTTGCCGTCATAATTTCTCGGGCAGTAGGTGGGTTGGCCGGGAGAGCTGCCGAAACAGGTAGGCTCATCGATAAACATAGTTGCCGGCGTCACGATGTGCTTTTCCAGGCCGATTGCATAATTGATCGGTTTGATGGAAGACCCGGGTTGCCGTAGTGCCGTCGTGACATTAAAGTTTCCCGACGGGCTGGCAAAATAGTCTACCGATCCGACCATCGCAAGAATTTCTCCCGTTGCAGGGCGTGTGATGAGTGCAGCGCCGTTGGTCACGCGGTAATTTTTGAGTTTAGCGACTTCTGCCGCAACCGTTGACTGCGCATACTCCTGAAGATCCAGATCGAGGGTTGTCGTGACTTTGAGTCCGCCGCGCTCAACCAGCGCCTCGCCGTATTTTTCAACAAGCTGCTCTTTGACATACATAACAAAGTGAGGCGCCTTTATGCCGGATGTTTGTTTATATTCAATAGGAGTGTTTGCGGCTTCGTCTGCTTGACCCTGGGTAATATAACGGTCTTCCGTCATTCTCCGGAGTACTTCCTTCTGCCGCATTTGAGCAAGTTCCGGATGTGCTCCGAATGGGGAGTATTGCGTCGGCGCCTGAGGGAGACCGGAAAGAAGCGCTGCTTCGGCAAGCGACAGATCACGGACGTTTTTGCCGAAATAGCGTTCTGATGCAGATTCGATGCCCCATGCAGTGCCTCCGTAGGGGACCTGGTTGAGATAGAGTTCGAGGATTTTATCTTTAGGATAGAGAACTTCTACCCATGTTGCCAAAATAATTTCTTTGATTTTACGGATGACGGTCCGCTCAGAGGTGAGGAGCGCAGATTTCACCAGCTGCTGCGTGATTGTAGAGCCGCCCTGAAGTTGCCGGTGCGTGACATCCGCAACAAGTGCCCGCAGGAGCCCTCCGATGACATTTACTCCGTTATGTTTATAGAAATCTTTATCTTCTATTGCGATGGTGGCCTGTTGGACGTGTTTGGGGATTTCACTAAGCGGTACCGGCGTGCGGTTTTGATCTGCAAAAATATCAAACAGGAGTGTGCCGCTCCGGTCATAAATTTTTGTCGCAATCGGAATATCATACCGGCCAAGTTTGGTTGGCGAGGGTAAGTCTTTAAAAATTAAAAGATATGAAAGGAGAACAAACGCCAGCGGTACTATCCAAAATGCATAAAAAACAGGTGGAAATTTTACCCCTGGTTTTTTTTGAAACAACGCAGTTCGAATGCGTTTGATTTGTGTACGGAATATCATGTATCTATTATATCAAGAACATGAATAAGACTGTATAATAGAGGGTAGAAAGGAAATTACATTATGTATACGTTACCGGAATTGCCTTATGCATACGACGCGCTTGAGCCATATATAGATACGCGGACGATGACGGTTCATCACGATAAGCACCATGCGACATATGTGAAGAATCTTAATGATGCGCTGGCTCCGATCGGATCGGAGCTGGCTGGTTTGTTTGAGGGTACTCCCGTGGAAGAATTGCTGAAAAAACTTGATGACGTGCCGGAAGCGGTGAGAACGAAGGTAAAAAATAACGCGGGCGGCCATGCGAATCACAGCTTATTCTGGACAATAATGAGTCCGGTAAAATCCGCTCCAACGGGAAAATTGCTTGAGGCGCTCAATACTGCGTTCGGAAGCCCTGAAAAATTTCAGGAGGTATTCAGTACTGCCGCGCTCAATCGCTTCGGATCCGGTTGGGTTTGGCTTGTTCTTGATGGCGGAAAGCTGGCGATCATGGATACGCCAAATCAGGATAGCCCGGTGAGCGTCGGCGCTACTTCCATTCTCACGCTTGACGTGTGGGAGCACGCATACTATCTGAAATATCAAAATATGCGGGCGGACTATATTACAGCATGGTGGAATGTTGTGAATTGGACTGAGGTTGCCCGGCGATTCACTACAGCTTCATGAAAATTGATCCTTTTTTTGCGCCGCCTCCGGCGAAACGGCCGGAGGATGTTACCCTTTTTGCGGGAGGTCAACACACAGGGGAACGAACCATTCAGGAAGATGCACTTGCACATTTGAATGATGAATGTTTTGTGGTTGCCGACGGCGTGGGAAGTTTGCCGCATGCTTCGCTGGCGGCGACATTGACGGCAAATACCGCAATATGGGCATATAAGGTGGTGCGCACCCGCCCGTTTTATTGGGGGGAAAAGCTCGAGCTTTTAAAGCGTATTTTCCGATCGACAAATCTTACCCTTTGGCAAAAGCGTCGGGAGAAAGGGTTTGAACAGGGGCTTGCAGCAGCCCTTGCCCTCGTCATCATCGGACCTGATAATTTTTGGGTCGGCTCCTCCGGCAATTGCAGTTGTTTTCTGTACCGCGAAAGCCTGATTGATGAACTGATTACTCCGGATATCGACGGGGAGGGTATGCTTACGAAAGCGGTCGGATTTGCACGGAAACAACTTATTCCGATGCGCAGGTCTGAAAAATTTTTACACGACGACGTTATTCTTCTTTGCACGGATGGTGTAGCAAACTATGTGACGGAGGATCAGATGCGCAGCGTCTTTGAACAGACCGGCCGTTCGGCAGACTCCATGTCAGTTGCTCTCAACAACCTGCTCACTATAGCACGGCAAAACGGTAGTGACGACAATATGGCTGCGTGGCTGATTAAACGTATTACTCAAGAGTTCTAAATTCTGGTGCTTGGTGCGGGTAGTTGAGTGCTTTATACTAAATAGATATGCCCAACGATTTTTTTCAACCGCTATCCGACACGCAAACGCCCCCGGGATACAATTATTTCAACGGGTCATCGTGGGTAGTAGGTTCCAGCGGTAAAACAAATGCAATCACGTCTCCGGTTGACAACAGCGTGGTCGGATCCGTGCCCGTTGTGTCAACCGCAGAAATTGACTCCATCCTTAAAAAGCTGAAGGCAGCCCAACCGGCGTGGGAGGCAACGCCGCTCAACCAGCGGGTCAAACTCATGCATCTGGTCGCCGATTGGGTGAAGCACCATGAGGAATATCTGACTGCGCTTATGGTTCGTGAGATCGGTAAGTCGGTGGGAGAAGCCAAAAGTGAAATTATCCGCACCGCAGAGCTCACGGATTATTTTGCAGATGAAGTCCAATCCATACACGGAGAGACTGTGGATAGCGATAATTTTCCGGGATATGATAAAGGAAGAATTGCAATTATTGACCGGGCTGCTCATGGCGTCGTTCTGTGTATAGCCCCGTTTAATTATCCGGTAAATCTTGCGGCAAGCAAAATTGTTCCCGCACTTCTCATGGGAAACACGGTGCTATTCAAACCTCCCACGCAGGGCGCGCTTTGTGGACTACATTTGGCACGGATTTTTGAAAAAGCAGGCCTGCCGCCGGACGTATTTGCCTGTGTTACCGGCGGGGGATCCCAGGTCGGTGACTATTTAGTTTCACACCCGTTAGTAGATTCGGTTGCGTTTACCGGAAGTTCCGATACGGGAGTTGCAATAGCAGGCCGTGCGCCAATGAAGCCGCTTCTGTTTGAATGCGGGGGAAATAATGCCGCGATTGTGTTTCCGGATGCCGACATGGCCCTCACCGCAAAAGAAATCGTTAAGGGGGGATTTTCCTATGCGGGTCAACGGTGTACGGCAATTAAATATGTCCTCGCCACACAAAACATTATAGATACACTTCTCCCGGTCGTTCTTGAACAAATGAAAACACTCGTGAAAGTCGGTGACCCGAGGAGTCCGGAAACGAAACTCGTCGGCCCCGTCATTTCCACGGAAGTTGCCAAAACGTATCAGGGTTGGATTGACGAGTCGGTTTCCCGCGGCGCAAAAGTGGTTTGCGGCGGGACACACGAGAATGCGTATATGCAGCCGACCATCCTAAGCGGTGTTGCACCGGATATGCCGGTCGTTGCGCGCGAACTCTTCGGGCCGGTAATTTCCTTCATCACAATTACCGGTATGGGAGAAGCATCTGCCATCATCAATGCAACGCGGTTCGGACTGCAAGCCTGTGTGTTTACGCGTGATGAGGGGACGGGACTGCAGTTTGCCAAATCTCTTAACGTCGGTTCTGTGCAGGTGAACGGGTCACCTCAGCGCGGACCGGACCATTTTCCGTTTTTGGGCGTGAAACAGTCGGGGATCGGTGTGCAGGGAGTGCACTATTCACTGGAAGCAATGAGCCGTTTGAAGTCAGTCGTCCTCAATAAACCTCAATGAGGCTTCGGTTGCGGCGGCTGCGGCGGCTGTTTTTTTATTTCAACGCCCCGAATAGTGCTCGTAATTATTTTTGGCTCCCATCCCGGGGGAGGATTATGTTCTGGCTTTGGCAGATTCCCTTTTCCCATTCCACCGGATCTTGCGCAAAATTCTAATCGTAACGGCATATAAAATATTCTCTAAATTTTAATGTAATGTCTCCGTACAAATGCAATTTGGCTGTCACTAAATTTTAAGCGTTCAAGAAATGCCTGGATGCGGGCTTTGGATTTTCCCTCTTTTTCCATTTGTTTTGTAATAAGCAGTATCATTTCCGTCGGTTCGTAGGGGAAAAGGATCCATTTTGTTGTTTGCATGGCAAAATAATCCGGGCGAAACGTCGAGTGCGGCTTATAAAACATGGTGACGGTGGTGATATCTGCCGCCCCCGCACGACGCAGATATGTGACTGCTCGCTTCAGTGTTTTACCGGAATCTGATACGTCATCAACAAGAAGAATGTGTTTGCCGGAAATAGGATTTTGAAGTTTAGCCGTGAGCCGGGCTTCTCCATGTGTTTGGATGTCTGAATAGCTTTGAATAGTAATAATAGAAATCGGAATCCGTAGAAAATCAGAAAGGAGATGTCCGAGTGTTAATCCTCCGCGCGAAATAGCAACAATCTGATCGGCGCGTACGCCGCTTTTGAGCATAGCAGCAGCAAGCTTTTGTGCGTATGAGTGATAGTAGACCCAGGAGACAGGGAGGTATTTGATTTTCATAGTTACTTATAGGATGTTGCTTGACGAAAGTCAATATGTCTTTATAATGGGAATATGGATCAGGGTAAAATGCTTAAATACGCAAGTATTGCCATCTCCGGCCGGCCGGGCGCAGGCCGCAGCACGCTTCTTAAAAATATCCGTCCCATTGTTGAGCCCTTAGGGTGGGAAGTATTTTCCGGTGGTGATTGGTCGCGCCAATTCGCCATTAAAGAGGGGAAGCATGCTGCGAGCGACCCCAAGCACCATCTGGCGACCGATTACAGTGATGAGATTGATCATCAAATAGATGCAGCAATGCGCAAAAAGCTTTCCGACCCGGGTGTGCATGTTGCCGTTGAGTCATGGATTGCCGGTTGGAACATGCGGGGCTTGAAGCATGTTTTGAAAGTGCTTCTTATGTGTGACGATGCACTTCGGGTAGACCGTGTGGTCAACCGGGACAACACGACCGTTGAAGAGGCAAAAAATCATTTGTTTATGCGCGAGGAGGCAAATGTATCCAAATGGAAACGCATGTACGGGGTGACCGATTTTTGGGATCCGAAATATTACGACTTGGTCATCAACACATACTCGCACGGACCGAAAGAAACCCTCGACCTTGTTCTTCAGGCGCTTGGATATTTTACCGCTAACGGACAGGCTGCCAAGAAATAATTGTTCACGTTTTTTGATGTTTTTATGATTCCTACGGAAGAAGAGATAAAAAAATTGTGGGATACGTATCAATTGCCCGATACAAAGCGGGTTCATGTGAGGCTTGTTGCGCGCGTTGCAAAATTTTTTGCAGAAAAAATACCGGTGCATACCAACCTACTGGTTGCTGCAGCGCTTCTTCACGATATAGACAAAGCAGCAGAAAAATTACCCGGTGAACGGCATCCGGACGGCGCCGTGCGGATTCTCCGGGAAGAGGGGATGGGAGAGGTGGCAGATATTGTCGCGACACACCCCTTACACGCGATTCTCGATCCTACAATTTGTCCCAAAACGATTGAACAGAAGATTTTGTACCTCGCAGACAAGATGGTCAAGTATGATATAGTCGGGGTTGACCAACGATTTGCTCTTTGGCGCGCAGAACAATTACCGCAGGAGGCACGAGAAATTTTAGACGCCAGTTACCCGAAAGTGAAAGCGTTAGAAAAAGAAGTGTTCAATATTGCCGGAATAACGCATGCGGACATAGCGCGCCTTGCATAAGAGTTGTATACTATGTAAAGGAGGCAACATATGAAACATTTACTCATCTTAGTCACTTCAATAGTGCTGGCAGGTTCTTTTTTCAGCGTGCAGGCGGTTGCCCCAGATTTGGCTACAACAACTTCGGGGGAGATAGTTGAATATACACTTCCGTACCCGGGGCTTCTTCCTGATAGTCCGCTCTACGTTTTTAAACAGGTGCGGGATTGGATTATGGAGAAGTTAATTGCAGACCCGTTGAAAAAAACCGAGTTTTATATCCTGCAGGGTGATAAGCGGTTAAACATGGGCATGATGTTGAACCAAAGCGGTAAGGTGGTGCTAGGAGAACAAATAATTTCTAAAGGATCCAAGTATATGAACAATGCGATACAGCAACTACTAGTGCAGAAGTCGCAAGGGAAAGACGTGCCGGCGTATATTATAGATAAAATTACCCGGGCCCTTGCCAAACACGGGGAAATAATTCAGGCGGAACTGACCCGCGCGGGAGACGGGCAGAAGGCGGGGCTTACTGCGTCGCTGACACTTATTACTCAACTACAGGGAGAGCTCGTCAAGCTTAAGTAAGCAAATAGGATTTTCCCCGTACTTTTTCTTCACGGAGCATCATCAGCTTCAATAGAAAATACTGCCCGTATTTGATATAGATATTGCCAGTTGACGGCAGTTATTTAGTGTCATACGATTAATTCCGGCACCACACATAGTGTTTTATATTTCATTCGTGAAATAACTGAATAGTCAAAACTGATCTCTTGTAAAAGGAAAAATATTGTTTATATTTATAATCCTGTGCCAACAATTAAATGAAGTGTCCGTATTGTAATTTTGATAATACCGATGTTATTGAAACCAGGGACAGCGAAGATTTGTCAGTAACACGCCGCAGGCGCACATGCAGCAAATGTGAGAAACGGTTTACGACATATGAGCGGATTGAAACAGTCCCGATCACTGTAATAAAAAAAGATGACCGGCGGGAGACATTCGACCGGGAAAAATTAAAGCGGGGCATCTGGAGGGCAAGCGGAAAAACGACGATTAAGGCAACCGATGTGGACCGGATTGTGGACGAAGTGGAGCGGGAGCTGATCGGCGGTGATTCAACGGAAGTAGCAAGCAAGAAAATCGGAGAACTGGTTGCCAAACGGTTAAAGAAATTAGACAAACTGGCATATATTCGTTTTGCTAGTGTATTTAAACAATTTGTTGACATTGAAGACTTAGATAAAGAAATAAAAAAATTGCTCTAAAACTATATGGAACTATCAGGCATACGCAAAACAGTTTTTTTAGATAGGTACGCCCTCAAAGATGAAAACGGCAAAGCTATAGAAGAAACTCCCGAGCAGATGTGGCGGCGGGTTGCCCATGCCATAGCCCGGATAGAACCCAAAAGCGGACGCGACTCGTGGGAAGAAAAGTTTTATGCGGCCATGCAGGATTTTGCATTTGTACCGGGGGGACGCATACTCTCGGGAGCCGGAACCGGCTACAAAGTAACCTTTTATAATTGTTTCGTCATTCCGTCCCCACACGATTCCCGCGGCGGAATTCTCAAAACACTCGGGCAAATGGTCGAAATTATGTCCCGGGGCGGCGGGGTGGGCATAAATCTCTCCAGCCTCAGGCCGCGCGGCGCACGGGTAAATAAAGTAAACGGATTTTCATCCGGTCCCTGCAACTGGGCAGAGCTGTTTAGTGTAGCCACTAAAGATATTATCCAGCAGGGAGGATCCCGCCGCGGCGCTCTCATGCTTATGTTGTGGGATTGGCATCCGGATGTGGAGGAATTTATCACCGTGAAACAAGATCTGACACGCATCAACGGCGCAAATCTTTCCGTCTGTGTTTCGGATGCTTTTATGGACGCGGTTGCGAAAGATGCCGATTGGGATTTGGTTTTTCCCGACAAAACAGATCCGGATTACGATACAAAATGGGATGGATATCTGCCGAACTGGATTGCACTTGGTAAAAAGCCGATTGTGCAAAAGACCGTGAAGGCGCGCGCATTGTGGGATCTTATAGCAACCGCCGCATGGAAATCTGCCGAGCCGGGGGTTGTGTTCATGGAACGGTATAACAAATGGTTTAATAATTATTATTATGAATATATTAACTGCGTTAATCCGTGCGGAGAAGAGGGGTTGCCCAATTGGGGCGTCTGCAATTTGTGTTCCATAAATCTTTCGGCATTGGTGAACGATAACGGGGAGATGAACTGGGAGCGGCTTACGGATATCGCGAAAGTAGGCGTCCGGTTTCAGGATGACGTCATCGACGCGGATTTTTATGTGTTTGATGAAATAAAGAAAGTCCAACAACGGGGCGAACGGCGCATAGGGCTTGGGACCATGGGTCTCGGGGACGCGCTTATCAAAATGAAAATACGATACGGATCCAAGGAAAGTCTCCCTGTTATCGACAAAATTTATAAAACAATCCGTGATGCTGCGTATGAAGCCTCGGTGGAAATTGCAAAAGAGAAAGGACCGTTCCCGAAGATCGATAAGAAAAAACATCTGGACGCATATTTTATTAAACAACTGCCGGACGCAGTGAAGAAAAAGATGAAAAAATACGGAGTACGAAATTCCGTCATCCTGCAGCAGGCCCCTACGGGTTCCACCTCACTTATGGCAGGAGTCTCCAGCGGAATTGAGCCGGTATATGAGTTTGAATTTATCCGCCGAGACCGGCTTGGAGAACATATTCTCCGCCATCCGCTGTTTGACGCATGGCATGAAGAGTTTATCAAAACGCACGGCAGGGAACCCGCAAAAGAAGATCGTCCTGACTGGTTTGTCTCCGCAAACGATTTAACGCCGGAGGACCATGTGTATGTTCAGGCTACTATACAAAAGTATGTTGATGCCTCCATCAGTAAAACGGTCAATGCACCGGCGACACACACTGTAGAAGACGTGAAGCGTTTATATACCCTGGCCTACAAAGAAGGATGCAAAGGTATCGCGTATATGCGCGAAGGATCCCGCGCAGGAGTGCTGACGCGTACGGAAGAAAAACCCGCCGTCAAGGAAAGTATCCCCACGCCACCCGAGGTGAAGCCGCGTCCGGCGGTGCTTGCGGGCTCTACGTATCGCGTAGAAACACCGGTCGGAGAGGCATATGTAACGATTAACACCAATGGCGGTAATCAACCCGTGGAGATGTTTATTAATGTCGGTAAAGCAGGCAGCGATGTGACCGCCATGGCAGAGGCACTCGGTAAAATTATTTCCCTGACTCTGAGGATGGCCTCCCCGTTGCCCCCCATGGAACGGGCCAAAAAAATTGCATCGATGCTTGTAGGGATCGGCGGAGCGCGGAGTCTCGGGTTTGGCGAAAACCGCGTACGCAGTCTTCCGGATGCGATCGCGAAAATTATTGACCGCCACTTCGGATTTTTCCCAAAGCGGCATCTCAGTGATGCGGCACCAACCGGAAACGGTAATGGTAACGGCAACAAGCCGGCTGCCCAGACGATTGAGGAGGCGGTAGTAAATTTAGGCGCCCAACCGATAGCCGCAACAGCTGCCGTACCGCAGGAAAACCGGATGGTAACGGTAGACTTATGCCCGAGCTGCGGAGAAGCAAGTCTTGTTTTTGAAGAATCCTGCAAGAAGTGCTACAGTTGCGGCTACTCCGAGTGTTAATCTATGCCGATCTATACCCGAACCGGTGATACCGGCGCGACATCTTTTTTTGGCGGCAAACGTATTTCCAAATCAGATCCCCAGGTGGATCTCTATGGCTCCATTGATGAATTAAACAGCTGGCTTGGACTTTTTAACGATAAGCGAATCACGATTATTCAGAATGATTTATTTAGTATCGGAAGCGTGCTCGCAGGAGCAAAAGGGAATTTAGATTTTATCGATAGCAGGGTTGGAGAAATGGAACAATGGATAGACACAATGGATAAAACACTTCACCCGCTTACAAATTTTATTTTACCGAAAGGGCACATGCATATAGCCCGAAGCGTCTGCAGGCGGGTTGAACGGCTGGCGGTACAGCACCGGGCAAATCCGGCAGTTATTAAATACCTAAACCGCTTGTCGGACTTGTTATTTACTCTCGCAAGGAGTATAAATAAAAAGCGAAAGGTAGCGGAACAAATTTGGACAAGTAAGGAATCGAGGAACACTGTGTAACTCAGTGGCTGTGCCGCAACGGTTATAGTCCGGAACTCTCCCTTACGAGGCATCCCGAGCAGGAGGTATATGAAAAAAATCATTGTTTTTTCTATTGTAATAGCAGCAATTCTCTTCTTGTTTGGCCCCAAGTTTATTTCTCCTGTAAAGCCTCCCGTCGTGACGAGGGCACCAGCCCCCGTTGTAACGGTTACCATTGATACCGGCACAACCATTGCGACGCAGTCGGGAGTGGCCGCGGAGACTGCATTTGGAGCTCTTACCGCAGCGGCGGCAAAAAAGCAGTGGGAAGTAAAAGCGAAGCAATACGATTTTGGCGTATTTGTTCAAGAGATAGGAGCGCTCGCAAACACCAAAGAAAAATCATGGATTTATTTCGTTAACGGGAAATCAGGTGAGGTCGCCGCAGACAAACAGCAAGTCGCCGCCGGGGACTTCATTGAGTGGAAATATATAACACCAACGATGGAATAATATGGATACCCTGTTGCTACTTATTATCGGAGTTTTTTCCCGCCTGGTGCCGCATCCGGCAAATATGACTGCCGTAGGCGCGCTTGCAATTTTTTCCGGTGCGCGGTTGGGCATGAAAAAATCAGTAATAATTACGATTGCCGTGATGGGTATCAGCGATGTGATATTGGGTTTTCACTCCGTTATGTGGGCAACCTACGGGGCGATGGTACTAGCGGTTATCCTGGGGAGATATGTGAGCAGGAGCCGAAGTGTTGTCCGCATTGCCGGCGTGACTATCACATCGTCCGTTTTATTTTATCTCATTACTAATTTTGCGGTTTGGGCAGCACCCGGATCGATGTATGCCCATACGGTTTCGGGGCTGTTAGATTCCTACATCATGGCATTGCCCTTTTTTAGGAATTCACTCATGGGAGACATGTTCTATACTGCCCTGTTTTTCGGCGCACATGAATGGATGCTCGCACGGAAACCCACGCTCAAAGTTATTTCCACTTCGTGATATGATATACCCAAGAGAGTGATGTTCCCATATGAATGACGCTGCCCCCGGAGCAAACAATCCAGTCTACCCAAATCCGTCCCCCGGAGAGCCTGTTGTTGGCGCCGCGGGGATACACAAGGAAGCAGAGAGTGTGGTGATGACACCGGAAACCCCTATGGTAAAAGAGTACGGGCGCGAAGTTGATAGTCTGCCCAAAGAAGTCGCATCTGCGGGGGTTACGATTCATCCGACAACGATTCCGATTCCTCAGCCGGCCGCATCCCTCGGGGTAACGCCCGGTCCGGCAAATATCCCCATGCCGTCGGCAACGGTGACGCTTCCGCTTACCGACGACCAAATTGCACAGGGGTTGAGTAAAAGTATTTTAACTTCCTGGCGTTGGCTTGCGGAGTGGTGTCTTCGGAGGTTAAAACAGGTACATATAGGATTACAGTATGTAAAAGGTCGATTGGTACGCGTAAGTTCCAAGTCATAAGATTATTTATATGCCGGATCAAGCACTCGATTTGATGTATCAACTGGAAGTATTTGCGATAAGCCTCGCATTTATTCTCGTACTACTTGCGGGGTTTGCCTTGTTTGGGTATATCGTATTTTTACTGTGGAAATACCGGGATCGGGAGAAACGATCGCTTGAGTATGTGCTCCTGCAGCTTGCGGTACCCCGCGAAAATGAGATAAAGATTGATGCTGCGGAACAGATGTTTACGAGTCTGTATACCATATACAAAAGCGGGTTTTGGTCGTTTCTCACCCCGCAACAGCATCTTTCATTTGAGATTGTTGCGCGCCAGGAGGACATACGTTTTTATGCGGCAGTCCCGAGGCGTCTTATGGATTTAGTGGAGAAGCAGATCCACGGTGCGTACCCCGGAGCGGACATAAAAGAGGTAGATGAATATTCCATATTTACGGAAACAGGCAAGGTCGCATTTGCCTCGCTTCGTCTGAAAAATACCAATTATATGCCCATCCGGGTGTTCCGCGATCTGCCGACGGATCCGCTCTCATCCATTACCTCGGTACTGGCCAAAATGCGGGAAGGGGAAGGGGCAGTCATTCAGGTGTTGATTCAACCAACAGGAGGGTCTTGGCGGTCTCTGGGCCGGTCATATATATCCAAGGTGAAAAAAGACGAAGCAAATCCGGAGAAAGCAAGTTTTAAGGTCGATCCGAAGTCTCTGGAGTCGATCGAACAGAAAACCAGTAAACCCGGGTTTAACTCAGTCGTGCGCATGGTAGTCTCCGCCGGGACAGAAGAAGATGCCAAAATACATCTGGACAATCTGCTTGCCAGCTTCGGCCAATTTGCCGGCGATCACAACCATTTTACCAAGGTGAAGTTCCCGTTGTTCCTGAAAAAACTGTTTATGATGGATTTTATTTACCGGTATTTTCCGGTATTCAACATCGTGTTTTTCCCTCAATACAGCGTTCTTAACAGTGATGAGCTTGCGACGGTTTTTCATCTGCCGAATAAATCCGTTGAGACGGCGCATATTTTTTGGCTTAATGCCAAACGGGCGCCGGCCCCGTCTCAGATACCCACGGAAGGGTTATATCTGGGGAAATCAAGGTACCGGGGTGTCGAGCGGCCTATTTTTATCAGCGAGGAAGACCGCAGGCGTCATGTCTATATCATCGGGAAAACCGGTACCGGTAAATCACAACTCCTGGAGGAAATGATTGTGCAGGATATCAAATCCGGCAAGGGTTGTGCGGTCGTTGATCCGCACGGAGATCTCATCGACGGAGTGTTATCCCGTATTCCGCCGGATCGGGCAGAAGACGTCATTTACTTTGATCCGTCCGACACGGAGCGGCCCATGGGACTTAATATGCTGGAGGCAAAAACCGAGGAACAGAAACATTTTGTCGTGACATCAATTGTCGGGCTGATGTACAAGCTGTATGACCCGATGAAAACCGGTATTATCGGACCGCGGTTTGAACACGCGATTAGGAATGCCATGCTCACCGTCATGGTTGAACCCGGTAATACTTTTGTCGAAGTTGTACGCGTTCTCACAGACAGCTCGTTTGTTCAGGAGCTTCTGCCTAAACTTCAGGATCCGATTATCCGCAGGTACTGGACGGACCAGATCGCACAGACGGCGGATTTTCACAAATCAGAAGTGCTGGACTATATCGTATCCAAATTCGGCCGGTTTGTTACCAACAAGCTGATGCGCAATATCATCGGCCAATCGGAATCGTCATTTGACTTTCGTAAGGTGATGGATGAAGGAAAAATACTCCTCGTGAATTTGGCCAAGGGCAAAGTCGGTGAAGAAAACAGCAACTTTTTGGGACTTATCCTTGTTCCGAGAATATTAATATCAGCCATGAGCCGCCAGGAAATGCCTGAGGAGAAGCGGCGCGACTTTTATCTCTATGTTGATGAGTTCCAGAATTTCGCTACTCCCGATTTTGCTCAGATATTATCGGAGGCACGGAAATATCGTCTTAACCTTATCGTTGCCAACCAATTTATCGGACAGATGGAAGAGGAAGTGAAAAATGCGGTCTTCGGCAACGTCGGCTCCCTTATCGCGTTCCGCGTGGGTGTAACGGATGCCAATTACCTGCAGCACGAGTTTCAGCCTACGTTTAATGAATCGGATCTCATCAATATCGATAAATTTAACGCGTACATAAAAACAAATGTTCACAATGAACCGGTAAAACCGTTTAGTATGGATCTGACAAAAAATATGACGGAGGTAAATGCATCGCGGAATATGAAAGTCGCCGAAGCGATCATCCAGCTCTCGCGCCTGAAGTACGGCCGCTCGCGTGAACTTATCGAAGCCGAAATCTCCCAGCGCGCTAGATTGTAATGATCTTGAATTTTTCTTCGTCAATTAGCAGTATTGGCGTTTCAGGATCTTTTTTTTTCAACATAGCTACCTTTTCTTCTTTATTTTTTTCTATATTCCAGTGGCAAAGAACGTTATATGGAATAATTCCTAAGCCGGTATATACAGTTTTGGTATCCTGACCTTCTAGTGATAAAACATAATGCGGAGAAATCAAAAAAGCCCCGAGTGAACTACCTATATATATTTTTTGATTCAACAACTGTTTTAACATAGACAACTTTGGTATATACGGCTCGATAAATTCTTGTTCGCCGCCTGATATGTATACTACGTCAGCATAAGGAAGTTTATTCATAAGATCATCCGAATCATCTACCATAGATACTGAAGTTTTTTTGTTTGTCTGGAGAGAAATATTATTGTTGTCTATTGAAAATTGTGTTAGCCATTTTTCCTTACTTCGCGCGAAATAGCAGATAAGAATTTTTACAGATTCTTTTTTGACGAGTGCAGTAAATTGTCGGAAAAACAATTCATTGTCCGCTGATTTTCTTGAAGACTCACCTCCATGCAGAACATATGTTGTCATACGCATAGTATACGAAATATTTTCCCCCTTTACATTTTTGCCAGTCGCGGTATTCTTGTGTATGTTGCTTTAAAATTTCATGGACACAGAAGAGCCTCCGCTTAGTTTACCCAAACTTCCGGAAACTACCGTTTACATTTTTAACCTGTCGGAAGACGTATGGCCGTTCATCAGCGCCATGTCGGATGCGAAGGCAAAACTGTTTGAGATTAAAGAAAATGCCGATCTGTGTGAACGCGATCTGTTTTCCTGTGCGGATGAGGACAACATTCTCTATATTTTCCCCCAACAAATTGATGAATCCTTTTTACGGTATTACACCGAGCTTTTCGGGAAGCGTAATATCCGCATTTTGGTTCCCCAAAAACATTCAGGCGTGATTTGTGAAGATATTCTTGATGATGACGATATTATGCGCGAGCTCGTGAACGCAGCAAACGGGTCAAAGCGTTTGGTATTGACCAGTTATACAACCTCACAACAGTTTATCAACCTCGTTGAAGAGCTCAGGGGGAAAGGCCTACAGATTTCTACCCCGGACGCGCCGGAAGAAGAAGATTCCTGGACAGTAAACTTTTACGGCAGCAAATCCGGTATCCGTCAGCTTGCGGCCCTCAGCCGCATGGAGGAGCCGGACCTCATTATGCCGCAGGGGTTAATTTGTACGGGCATTGTAGATGCGGCCAAAATTGCAGCGACAAAATATGTGAAGGAGCACGGGGTGGTTATCAAAACAAACAAAGGGCATTCCGGAGCCGGTGTCTTGTTGTTTGATGAAGGGGATTTGCCCAATGAATATCCCGTATGCGAACAGGCGATTCTTGATGTCCTCAAAAAAGATGCCTACTGGAACATGTTCCCGATTATTATCGAATCGTTTGTCAGCGTAAATCCTGCCGTTGCCGGCGGGTTTCCCAATGTTGAGTTTCAGATTCTTAAAAACGGGCGGGTGGAATATCTTTACTACGGCGGTATGCGGGTGACACAGGGAGTATTTAAAGGCATGGAAATAGGAAACGATGTGGTGTCTGATCAGCTTCTTGCGCGTATGACGGATACCGGATTTTATATCGGCGAGAAGTACCGTGCCGCAGGATACCGCGGGTATTTTGATGTTGACTTTATAGCAGCCAAAAACGGACAGCTATATGTGACGGAGAGTAATGCGAGGCGTACCGGCGGCACGCATGTGTATGTCACGGCCAAGAAACTTTTCGGCGAAGATTTTCTCTACCACACCTATATCCTGTTTAATAATTTATTCGAAGTGCCTAAGAAAAACATTAAGTCATTTGAGTGTCTGCAGGAGATTTTGACGCCGATATTATTTAATAAAGATTCCGGAGAAGGACTGATTGTCACGTGTGAGTCTGCCCTTGCCACCAACCGTTTCGGTTACATCATCTTCGGTGCCACGCGTCGGCGCGCTTTCGAAATTGAGGCGAAGATGGAACAGCTCCTCCGCGCTTGATTTTCTCCTATATTACTCGTACCATTGATTTACTATCCCATGAATATATTTCGCTAGTTCACTATGAGCAACGTTTTATTACACCGAAAGGCTCTTATTTTGCGTAAGCAAAAGAAGAGTTACAGTCAAATAAAGGCAATTTTAGGTGTCAGTAAGAGCACCCTAAGTGAATGGCTGCGCGCCTATCCATTAACGAGAGAAGAAATTAATAATTTACGGGCTAATAGCGAGATACGGATTGAAAAATATAGGGAAACAATGAGGAAAAAAAGACAAGATAAACTCGACCTATATCGTCTAGAGGAAAAGAAAAAGCTATTACCTTTATCAAAAAGAGAATTGCTTATTGCCGGGCTATTTCTTTATTGGGGAGAGGGAGGTAAAGCATCGCGTCATACGATCAGCATTAATAACACGGATCCTAAACTTGTACAGTTTTCGTTATATTGGATGACACGGGCATTACATATTTCAAAAAATAATATTAGAGTATATCTTCATTTATATAAAGACATGAATATACAAAAAGAAATGAGATATTGGAGTAAAATGTTGAATATCCCATTGTCTCAATTTTCTAAACCTTATATAAAAGACAGTAAGCGAAGTGACATTGACCAAAAAGGATTCGGCCATGGTACTTGTGGAGTGTGTGCATATAATACGGTCATTAAAGATAATATATTAATAGGGATAGACGTTATTGCACAGCATTACGTGAGAAAGCTGTTCTAAATTGATATAATCTGAAATAGTGGGGCCCGTAGCTCATCGGTAGAGCGGTTGTCTTATAAACAACAGGTACTTGGATCGTCCCCAAGCGGGCCCACTTACTATGTCAATATTTATCATAGATTCGGAGTCTTTAGCTAACCCGTTATGGTTGAACTCTCTTGATCAGATTCATATAGAGATAGAATATGAGCCTGAATCAAGCGCATCGATATATCATCATGTGTTTTTTAT
The DNA here is from genome assembly GCA_001779455.1 of Candidatus Gottesmanbacteria bacterium RIFOXYB1_FULL_47_11. Lineage (GTDB taxonomy): Bacteria > Patescibacteriota > Microgenomatia > UBA10105 > UBA927 > XYB1-FULL-47-11. The sequence goes on from MFKE01000019.1 coordinate 55,933, forward strand.
TAACGGTTTAGATAAACAATCACTGATCAGTCAACTACAAAAAGAAATAAAGCATAGTTGGTATGCTTTCTGTGTCGATGAGAACGAAATAGAAATAATTTACAACAATAAGATTTTTTCTTACACAACACTAGAGATAGAATATCATGATGCGGTGGATTATGGGATTCAACAGGGTATCCAAAAAGAATTTTTGGATTTTCATCGCTATCTCACAAAGTATACAAACATTATTAAAAAATTAGGTAAAGAAGAATAGTGTTATGGAACATGTTGTACTCGTTGATGATTATAATAAGGTTCTCGGGACGGCGCCGAAGGATACGGTGCACACCACGGATACACCGCTTCACCGCGGATTTTCACTGTTCGTATTTAACAGGGATAAAGAGCTTCTGGTCACGCGGCGCGCGTACACCAAAAAAACTTTCCCGGGTAAATGGACCAACACCGTCTGCGGGCATCCGCAGCTTAATGAAGCGCCGGAAGCGGCCGCGCTGCGTCGGCTTAAAGATGAGCTGGGAATGACGGCGGGGAGTGTCCGGGTTGTTGCTCCGTACCGGTACAAGGTTGCCGATATTCACGGTATTCTGGAAAATGAAATCTGTCCGATCCTTGTAGGGTATGCAAACGATGATCCGCACCCAAACATAGCAGAAGTAGGGCAGTGGAAATGGATGCCGTGGCGGGAATTCCTGACGGAGACGGCAAATCTACCCGACGAATATTCTCCGTGGTGTATAGAAGAGGCGGTTATACTTCAAAGTACTTATTTTAGAAAATAGTTACTCGTTTTTTTCTTTTCGCAAAGCCCAAATTTGCATTTTCCGGAAAGAGAAGGTAGTATCCTTTTACATAAAAAGGGGGATATAGTATGACGCCTAAATTAGAAATACATTATGATCAGCACATCTTTTTACGTGACGCTTTAAATACGTCTGGTGAACGGTTAGCGCAGGCAAACGTTTTTTTGGTTACCAGGTCAGATCGCCAACAGGACATAGTAGTTCTTGCGGAAGGTGAAGTAATCGGAAGCCCAGAGGTGATCGGAGACGTACAAACATTACTCACAAAATACCAAGAGCTTAAGAATGGATTTGGTCTTCCGCCAAATACAGATGTAAAACAAGATGATCTTCTTGAAGGCATTTCGAAAACAACAAAATTACGAGATCTTTTTCCGGATTTTGACACCGGCACTCTGAATGCGCTTGCCCGTAAACAAATAACAACTTGGGGGGAGTTAAAGAAATCCGTTAAAAGCAAACCCGATACACGCGGGATTTTCGTGACTAGTATCGAGAGGATAGGAAAAAAACGATCGGCTGAGATACTTTCAGCACTCAATAAGTTAAAAAATACTGAGTAAGAACTCTGGGTATTTATTAAACCTCCACAGACAAGTCGGGAATGGCCGTCACGGTATGCCAGTCAATGGGTGTTCCGCGAAAGAAGGCGTAAGAAGCGATATACACGGCGTTGTCGGTGCACAGCGGAATTGGCGGAGCAATTGCCTCAGGGATTTTTTCGCGAAGACGTAAATTTGCAGATACACCGCCTGACAACATAATCGTGTTTGCGTGATAGTGTCGGGCGGCTGCTCGGGTTTTGGAAACCAATACATCGGTAATTGCCTCCTGTACTTCATACGCAAGCCCGGCAATAAATTCCTCAGAATGATTTTCCTCTTTTTGCCATGCGCGCAATATTGCGGTTTTGAGTCCCGAGAAGGAAAAATTGAGTGTCTTGTCATACATCAGTGGTCGGGGAAGCTTGACCGCTGACGCATTGACGCGCTGACGCATTGAAGCTTCTTGTATAGCGACTCCGCCGCGGGAGCCAAAACCTAATAGCCGGGCGGTTTTATCAAACGCTTCACCCGCCGCATCATCCAGCGTGCCGCCGAGCCATTTGAGATCTTTTGGCGATGACATAAGAAATAATTCGGTGTGGCCGCCGGAAACAACAAGAGAGATAGCGGGAAAAATAATGTTGTTATTTATAAAATTCGCGTACATGTGAGCCAGCACGTGGTTCACCGGAATTATCGGTTTACCGCTCACCATAGCCATGGTTTTTGCTGTTTCCACACCGACCAACAGTGACCCGATGAGACCCGGCCCGATGGTAACAGCAATTGCATCGTATTCAACGTTTTTTGTCGCTTCTGTTATCGTAGGAATGATTACTTTGAGCTGCTCCCGCGCTGCTACCTCCGGGACGATTCCCCCATACTTTTCATGCATTGCCGCTGATGACGCGATGACGCTGCTTATGACTTTTGTACCATTATCAACGACAGCGCACGCAGTTTCATCACACGACGATTCAATAGCTAATATTTTCATAAAAAGAAATAATAGTATGACCACGATAAGATACTAAACACAAAAATTAGTACTGTGATAGTCCCTATTGTTGCGAAGCGATTTTTTTTTAAACAATACATAGCCAGAACGATTTCCAACGCCGCAATAGCATATGTGACTCCCGAACGCCATGGATACGGCAAACGGTATCCTGATTGTTTAACGAACACAGAAGAGAGGACATTTATAATTCCACTATCTTGAAAAATATCACGCATCATATGAACGCCAGATAAAAATAGAACAAAATATAGCCAATATCGTTGCACAGGTTTTAGTTTCATAAACTATGCTTTCTGCATTTGTTTTAATTTGAAATTGATATATAACACGGATAGCATGCAGAACTGAACGACAATTAAAGCATTGGCCGGTCCGTAGGCGTCGGCGATGATACCTAGTAGTGGCGCAAATATTGCAAAGAACACGCTGCCCAGAAAGGAATTTAATGATCCAAGGGTCGCCCGTTGTTCTTGGGTAAATTCGTTTTGCATAAGCGAGTTTTTGGCGACAGACGTCGCTCCGTAAAAAATTGATGAGGAAGACATTAGTACCGGTGAGAATAAAGTAGGGACTCCGTATGCGATAAAATTGGCAACCCGCGTATATATATTTGCGATAATAAGCATATTATACGCACCGAGCCTCCGGATTATTTTACCGCTGAACCAGAAGCTGATAAACGCGCCGCCGTAGGAAATCAATTTAGAAAATCCAATTGCCCAAAGCGGCCAGATTGTGCCGATAAATGCCGCTCCGAATTGAAACGCAGATTCGCCGATTCCGAAACCTAATATATCCTGGAGACTGAGGAGCCGGAGAACTTTATTGTTCCATAGGTGCAATGCGGATATTTTAATGTGGGAAAAAATATTCGTGCTTTCCCTCGTCAACCGTTTTGGATTTGTAAGAAAGAGGGAAATAATCATGCATACTACCTGCGGCGCGACGGACGCCCACATGATGAGAGGGAAAGACCACTGAGCAGCGATGCTTCCGATAACCGCGCCGATGGCGAGCGCACCCTGGAACATGGCGCTTGTTTTCCCTAAATAGTGGGCATACAAATCTTTTTTGCCTACCTGAGAGAGAGAATCATGGAGAAACGCATCATTATTTCCGCTATACCAGGAACGGGATATTCCCTCAAGGATCGCTCCGGTAAACAGTATCCAATATGATTGACCGATCGCATAAAAAATTGCGGAAAGTGCTGCAAAAAAAGCACCGCAAAGCACTGTTCTTTTCCTTCCTATCAGATCAGAAAATACTCCTGTCGGAACTTCAAAAATTGCGTTGGCGGCCATAGTCACGGAAAATAAACTCATCGCCAGTGCGTATGATCCGGTTATTTGTGCAAAATAAATAACCAGGACAGCACTATGGAATTTTAAATCCGTAAAAAAATTAAACAGCGCAAGCAGTTTGATGTTCCGCTCCATGGAGTCATTTTATTCCAATCCGAGGAGCTTCGCCAGCTGGCTGGTTGAAGGGGTGCGGATTTTGGGTATTTCAATGAGCGTTGCACCGATTTCTTTTGCCTGTTGGGATTTTTTACCTTTTTGAGGGTCTCCTTCGGTAAGCGCGATAACGGCAGGGCGCATGGCGCGGACAAATTCGTAATAATCGCGGTCGCCGGCCATTGGGGGCAATGCAATCACTTCATCAACGAATGAGAGAGCTTCGAGCATCTCCTTACGTTCCTTCTGTATATGAATGGGGCGCGTGTCGCCCTTCATCCGTCGTACGTTTTCATCGGATTCAAGCGCAACCACTAAATAATCTCCCGAGGATTTCGCTTGTTTGAGAAACGATATATGGCCGTAGTGTAAGAGATCGAAGCACCCGCCGACGAGGACAATTTTTTTTGTCATAACGCTCCTTTTAAGTATACAGCCTGCCATGGTCGGTATGTGGATGAAAAAGTTTTTTTCTGAAGAGTTTCACCGGCGCGGATAACCGAATAATCAAACGAGGCTTTGGCTCCCCAGGCGGCAAAATCCACCTGTTTCACCGTCCCCTTGGGCAGTGTCGGATCATCCTGATAGAGGTCCGGCGGCGGGGGAGCAACATCCCACAATTTTTGATTTGTGATGTAAGAAACTCTTCCGTCACTTGTGCCGTACAATAAAAACGTCAGGGACGGCACGGAGAGATTTATTTTAGTCTGGATAAGGATATAGCCGGGAGTGTCGTTGGTAAATTTCAGATCATATGTCGGACCAAAGACGGTTGCATCAAGCCCGGGTTTGTACCCGCCTTCTTCATAGTAATGCACGCGATATGCATGCGGGTGGCGTTCAACTATTGGGAGTCCAGCCGCCAAGGCGGCGCGGAAGAGGGTCGTACTTACCTGGCATACGCCGCCGCCGTCACCCAGCACCGTGCGGCCTTCTTTAATAATGTAGGCAGACTGGTAGCCCGTGGCGGCCGAAATATCGCCGATTGCATCGTTAAACGAAAATGTTTCGCCGGGTTTTATGAGAATCCCGTTTAGGAGTGAGGCTGCCAGACGTACGTTGTGAATTCTCCCCGCGATGGATCCGCTGAATTCGGAATATCCGGTACCGATTAGTTGTTTGATGCCAAACGTATTGGCCCGGTCCGTAGTAATTGACGGGTAGACGGCCTCAATCGGTATAAGGACGGTAAGTCTCTGGGAGCCGGTTTTTGCGGCAGAAAAGAATGCTTCGTAAATTCTTTTTTCCGCTTCGGTCCTGTTGAGTCGCCTTCCTTCTTTGGACGGGCGAAATGCTTTCACCTTCCCATTTTCAAATTGGAACAGCGCCTCATCCGCAGGTGCGTCTACATGTTTTCCGATCGTATCAAGAGCTGTCCTGATGCGGTCGGTGTTCCACCGGAAATATGGCTGAAGGTTCACGTTCGTTTGAGTGAGCTTGGTGACAACATTGCTTATTCGAGAAGGCGATCTGCCGACGAGATATGCCTGTGTGGCCGAAAGCGTGGCATCATATCCAAGATCCAAATCCGTGCCGGAAATGGTGGCGATGGCGCCGTCGTAACTGAGTTCAAGCTGTGTACTTGAAAACACCGTGTTTCTCGTCAGCCAATACGTCTTCACTTCCTCAGGAGTTTGACCGGAAAATGAGATGGTATCGATAGATACATGCGGGTATACACGGCCTTTATAGCGGCGTTCAAATGCCCAACATACAATCACTATAGTTGCGCACACAATAAGGGCTGCATATATGGCGAAGGTTTTCGTCTTGTGCTTTACCGGGTGCATGATATGATAATTATACCGAATATTTTTTATTTATGGACGACCTGTTGCCCTCGCCAACTCCATCTTCCGATTCCGGTGATCCACTATCACCATCTCCAACCTCCCCGGCACTTCCGGCGGAGTCTTCGGTGAAGCCGATTTTAGAACCTCCCATGCCTGCTGCGCCCCCTGCGCAGGACTTGCCCAATCAGGATCAGGTAGCCGTAGATGTTCCGGAAAATCCTCCGCAGGATTGGGGTATAGGTGCGGTACCGGCCGCGCCGACCCCGGAATCGACTGCACCCGTACCGGAACCGGCCGCTCCGTCACCGGGCGCAATGGGCGGGGAAACACTCGTTATTCCGCCGACAGAAGCTCCAAATAATCCGTTTATTCCGCAGGAAAATGCGCCTGCGGCCGGGCCGACAACTTCCGGCAAAAAACCCTTCGGGAAGCGGATTCTGTCCCTACTTATGATAATCATTGTACTGGCTCTTCTTGCGGGAGTAGGATATTTCGTGTATGGAAAGTTTTTCGCGCCATCTGCAAAAGGGGCGACACTCGTCTATTGGGGCCTATGGGAGACAAGTGCGGTTACACAAGGAGTGATTGCGGACTTCCAAGCAGCAAACCCGAATATTAAAGTCGAATATGTCAAACAATCGCCACGTCAATACCGTGAGCGTCTGCAGGCTGCAATCGCCCGGGGAGATGGGCCGGACGTGTTTGAATTTCATAATACCTGGGTGCCGATGTTCCGGAATGAACTTATGGCCGCGCCGCCCGACATTATGACGCCCGCCGAGTTTAGTACGATATTTTATCCGGTGGCCTCAGCGGATCTGGTCGGCGGATCGTCCGTATACGGGATGCCCATGATGTTTGACGGTTTGGCTCTCTATTACAATACGGATCTTTTGTCGGCGGCAGGCGTTAATCCGCCGACAACCTGGCCGGAGATGTTGGAAGTTGTCCCCAAGCTTACGGTTAAAACCGATACGCAAATACAAAAATCCGCAATTGCACTTGGCACGACCGGCAATATTGAGCACTTCAGCGACATTATTGCCCTTATGATGATGCAGGATGGCGCCCGGTTGATCGCTCCGACCGGCAAAGAAGCGGAAGAGACACTGTTATTTTACCGTAAATTTTCCAATCCGTCCGATCCGGTATATACATGGAATGACGCGATGGATAATTCCGTCTATGCGTTTGCCACTGGTAAGGTCGCCATGATACTTGCCCCGTCGTGGCGGGTATTTGACGTGAAGCAAATTAACCCGTCAATCAACTTCAGAACTGGACCCGTTCCGCAATTGCCGGGTAATACCGTCAACTGGGCAAGTTATTGGGTTGAGGGAGTATCGACCAAATCCAAAGACCCAACTGCAGCTTGGACATTCGTCAAGTATCTGACGAGTAGCGATGCAGTGATGAAGCTATACGAAGAAGCATCCAAAACGCGGTTGTTCGGAGAGCCGTATGCACGGGTGGAATTGGGAGCAACACTCGCGGAAGATCCCTATGTCGGTGCGTACATGAAGGGCGCACCGACTGCCAAGTCATTTCCATTGGCATCGCGCACGTTTGACAACGGATTAAATGACAAATTGATTCAATATCTGACTGACGCGGTGAATGCTGTGGGTGCGGGGACTGCTCCGCAACAAGCGCTTGAAACCATGTCACAGGGATTTGCTCAAGTTTTAGGAGACTACGGATTATCAGTCGGAGCTGCCCCGGCAACAACTCCATAGCATGGACGATGCGGCGATTGCTACTATCGCATACGCAGATGTGTTTGACTATCCGCTTAGGCGCGATGAACTGGTCCGATGGATGATGTTTGACGGAAAGGTTCCGAAACAAGAAAAGCGTTTTTATTATTTACCCGGGCGGACTCATCTCATTGCGATACGGCGTAAGCGGGCAAAGTGGCAACAGGAGAAATGGAGTATTGCCGAGCGCGTAGCTAGGATATTGTCAATAATTCCCACTCTGCAGCTTATCGGTGTTACCGGCGGGCTTGCGATGGATAATGCCGGCCAACAGGACGATGTCGATTTGTTTTTTATAGTTTCTGACGGCACTTTATGGGTAAGCCGGTTGTTGGCAACGGTATTGATTGAGTTGTTGGGGATACGCCGGAGGCCAAATGATACCTCGGTAGCCAACAAAGTGTGTCTCAATATGTTTATGACGGAATGCGGCCTAGCGATTTCTATGGGAGAACGTGATTGTTTTTCGGCACACGAAGTCTTGCAGATGCGGCCCCTGTGGGAACGGGGAAATATATATAAAAGATTTTTGAAAGCAAACGGATGGGTGAAGATGTACTTACCGAATGCGTGGAAGGAAAGAGGGAATAGTAAATGGTTACCGGTACACAGGAAGGATCAATCAAATATTCTATTTTCTATTCTCGAACCTTTTGCGAAAAAAGCGCAGCTTTGGTATATGAAAAAGCACCGCACAAATGAGGTAATCAGCGATACAACTCTCCGTTTTCATCCCAATGATGCACGCCTTTGGATCAAACGAAAGCTTGCCGCGCGCCTGGCACGGTATCATATCCCCCTTGACAAGATTTTCTACGCAAGCTAAAATAGCACTCATCGTAAAAGAGTGATAAAAGGAGGACCCATGACAAAACAAACAATAGTGCCTTTATTTGATAATGTTCTGATTAAACCCCTCGAGGCAGAGGAAAAACTGCCATCCGGTATTATTCTCCCTGATAGTGCGAAAGAAAAACCCCAAATCGGTCAGGTGATGGCGGTCGGCCCCGGTAAGTCCTGTTGCAGCGATGGGGATGAAAAATCCTGCGACTGTAGTATGGTCGTCAAAGTCGGAGACAAGGTTATGTACAAAAAGTGGGGAGGCAACGAAGTAAAAGTCGGTGGTGAGGAATGGACGATCGTAGAACAAAAAGACATATTAGCAATTGTAAAATAATCCCGATTTGATCGGGACAAAGGAGGAATATATGGCAAAACAACTTAAATTTTCTGAAGAAGCGCGGCAATCGATGATCCGCGGAGTAAATATTCTTGCTAAAGCCGTGGTTACCACGCTCGGCCCCAAGGGCCGCAACGTGGCGCTTGATAAAAAGTGGGGTGCCCCGAATATCGTCCATGACGGCGTAACGGTAGCCAAGGAAATTGACCTTGAGGATCCGTTTGAGAATATGGGCGCACAGCTTGTCAAAGAAGTGGCAAGTAAAACCAATGATGTTGCAGGTGACGGGACGACTACATCTACTCTGCTTGCACAGTCCATAGTAAACGCGGGATTCAAAAATGTCACGGCCGGAACCAACCCCATGATACTCAAGATCGGTATGGAAAAGGCTATGGACGCAGTAATTGCGGAGATTAAGAAAATGAGTAAAACCGTCAAAGATGCGGATGTTGCCAAGGTGGCAACCATCAGCGCGCAGGACGGGAAAATCGGCGCACTTATTGCAGAGGCGCTTATGAAAGTAGGCAAAGACGGCGTGGTGACCGTTGAAGAGGGTAAAGGCCTGACGATGGAAATTGAATACAAAGAAGGCATGGAGTTTGACAAAGGGTTTGCCAGTGCCTACTTTGTAACCAACGCGGACAAAATGGAAGCGGAAATTGAAGATCCGTACATCCTGATCACCGACAAAAAGATTTCCGCCATCGGCGATCTATTGCCCTTTTTGGAAAAATTAATCAAAGTCAGTAAAAATCTGGTGATTATCGCCGACGATATCGAAGGTGAAGCACTTGCCACGCTCGTTGTGAACAGGTTGAAGGGTGTCGTTAATGTGCTTGCCGTAAAGGCGCCGGGATTCGGCGACCGCCGCAAAGAAATGCTTGAGGATATCGCCGTGTTGACCGGAGGCACCGTGATCTCCGAAGATACCGGACGTAAGTTTGAAAACGTAACCGTCGAAGACTGCGGACGCGCAGACAAAGTCTGGGCAAACAAAGATAACTGCCGGATAATCGGTGGCAAAGGAACAAGAGCAGCGCTTGTAGCCCGGGTTGCGCAGATAAAACGCGAGCTGGACGAGACAACCAGCGATTTTGACAAGGAGAAATTGCAGGAACGGCTTGCAAAGCTCTCCGGAGGAGTTGCCGTCATCAATGTCGGAGCCGCGACGGAAATTGAGATGAAAGATAAAAAAGAGCGGGTAAATGATGCTGTTGCCGCAACCAAAGCTGCTCTGGAAGAGGGTATAGTTGTCGGCGGAGGAGTAGCACTTCTGCGTGCGCGTATGGTGCTGCCGAAACTGAAAGACACGCTTACGTCTCAGGATGAAAAAGTCGGTGTGGATATCCTGTACCATGCGCTCGGTGAGCCGATCCGGTGGATTGCCAAAAATGCAGGGGCAGATGACGGATGGGTTCTCAAAACCGTCGAGGAAAGTAAGTCTGCCGATTTCGGGTTTGACGCCATGGATATGACGTTCAAATCCCTAATTTCTGCAGGAATTCTGGATCCGGCCAAAGTTACCCGGACGGCTGTCCAAAACGCTGTATCCGTCGGGATGATGGTTCTGACAACCGAAGCCCTGATCACGGATCTTCCCGAAAAGAAAGATTCTACACCAGGCGGCGGCATGCCGGGTGGCATGGGTGGCATGGGTGGAATGGATTACTAAATGAGTAAATAGATAATATAAAACAAGAAGCCCTCGAGTCATCGGGGGCTTTTTGGTATAGTAAGTCCATGCAGAAACAATCACTTGGTTCTATGGTTTGTGTTTTTTTGGTTATTATGATCGTTTGGGCCGGATACCGGTATTTTTTTATTCTACCGGAATGGGCTGATGAATTTATCGTAAAACCGCTTATTTATTTGCTACCGCTTCTTATAGTCAAAAATTCGTTTGCTGGATTAGGCATTACAAAAAACAAATTTTGGTTCTATGTACTATTAGGATTAGGCCTCGGTATACTTTTTTTGATTGAATCCATATTGGTGAAATTTTTTAAGTACGGAGCTATTCAGATGTTGACGGTATCTCCATCGGGCTTACTTTTTAATCTCTGTATTGCGCTGGCAACGGGTTTTACAGAAGAAACAGTATTCCGGGGATATTTTTTTCAACGATTCATGGGGGTTTTTACAAATGAGATGTTAGCAAACATTATTAGTTCATTTATGTTTACCATTATCCATTTGCCTTTAGCGATATTTTCACTTCATTATTCTGGCAAAGATTTATTTATGTATTGTGTGCAAATTTATGCACTGGGGACTATTTTTGCATTCGTTTTCGCACGCGTTAAAAGCATCATTCCGACTAGCATTGCTCATGCTATCTGGAATTTTTCTAATGTGTTTATTAAATAATTTATGCTTAAACATTTTTCCGCGACGGTGTATGCGGTGAGAGTAATGGGTGGAGAGCCGAAGGTGCTTTTGCATCTGCATAAAAAACATAACAATTGGTATGGACTCGGGGGACACGTAGAAAGCGATGAGGATCCCATGGCAGCAGCAATCCGTGAGGTCAAGGAAGAGGCCGGGATTAATATAACAATTCTCCCGTCAAAAAAATTACATCATTTCAAACACGCGGATGAAGTGACTCCGCCACTTTTTATTTTTGATCAGGAGATAGACGGCACTCATCGGCATATCGATTGTATATATGTCGGAACGAGCAAAGATAAAGTGAAGATGCTAGAGCAGTATAAATGGTTTTCCATGGGTGACTTAGATTCAGTGGACCTGCAGGAAGATACGCGGTATATTGCAAAAGAAGCGATTACTTATTTTAAAAATCATATATGAAGCAATTTTATTTGGCGGAAATTGTGACGAAAGACAAACTCATTCACGAGGGTATTTATTATGAACCCAAGAATAAAGAGAAGAGGGCGCTTCTCTGGATGCACGGCTTGAGCGCCTCCTTTCATAGCGGTGTGAGTCTATACGAAGCAGTCGCTTCCGCTGTGGAGAAACAAGGGTGGGGATTTGCACTATTTAATAACCGGGGACATGATCTGATTGCAGGTGTCCGCAAGAAGGACGGCACGCCGCCATACGGGTATTCTTATTATCAGGCCGGGGCCGGACAGGAAATATTTGAAGAAAGTGTATTGGATATCGACGCGGGGATAGATTTTTTGGTGAAGAAGGGTTACTCGGAAATAGTGCTTGTCGGTCACAGCACCGGCGCCAACAAAGCCTGCTACTACGCTGCGACACAGAAGAATCCGCATGTTATCGGTGTCGTGTTGTCCGGCCCGATGAGCGACCGGCTGCATGGGATTACAGACTGGGAAAAGTTTAGGAAAGACCTTGTGTACATGCATAAACTGGCGGATGTTGGGAGAGGCAATGAGCTTCTTTTGGGGTATTTCTTTTTCCCGATTACACCGAAGCGGTTTCTCAGTTTATTTGAACCACAATCAAGTGAAGACGTGTTTGATTATGGGGAACCGAAACCGAGACTCAAATATTTTTCCCGAATTACCCTTCCGCTTCTTGTACATTTAGCCGGGAAAGATGAGGGTGCAGATCGGCCGATAGAAGAAATTCAAAAAGCCTTTGATGTGCAGTCAAAATCTCCGAAATATAAAAGCGTGATTATCCCGGGCGCTCTTCACCGGTTTACCGGTCATGAGCGGGAGGCCGTCGCCGCCATTGTCGACTGGGTAAAAACGATTTAACGTTTGAGTTGCTGCGGATTGACCCTCTGTGCTATGATCGTATTGTAATGAAGCGCAAAATCCTCTTTTTAGTCGGTTTAGTCGGACTCGTCATTGTGGTTGCATTGGTAGTGAAAACCCTGACGAACCGCAGTCCAAAACAGGGAGAGCTTCGGGTCGACAGCTCACCGGCCGCGTCAATATTCTTGAACAACAAAAATATTGGCAGAAGCCCATTTACGGACAAAGTAACCGCGGGTTCCTACACCCTCAAACTTGTTCCGGATTCGGTATCCACACAACTTTCCCCATGGGAAGGTCAGATTGTCGTCGGACAAAATGTTCTCACATATGTAAACGCGACCCTGGCCCAGTCAGAACTCACGACCGCTGTGGACATCTTGTGGCTTGAAAAGATTTCTAGTAAAAACTCTGAGCTTTCGGTGACCACGACTCCTGACGGCGCAACCGTGATGGTGGACGATGCAACCCGCGGGATTACACCGCTGACTCTTGCGGATATTACCCCGGGCGATCACACGGTGACGATTACCAGCGTCGGGTTTCTTACCCGTACACTGAAGGTGAAGTTAACTGCCGGTTACCGGCTCATCGTGACCATGAGGATGGGACTTGCCCCCGGCGGGCAGGCGCCTGTTGCGAGCCCGACGGCTGCCCTGACTCTCACCGGCAGCGTGACCCCTACGCCAAAGACGGCAACATCTTCAGCCACCGCTCCGGATCCGGCGAAACCGTTTATCACCATTAAAGATACGCCGACAGGATTTTTGCGTGTCCGCATGGAAGCCGGAACCAGCGCTACGGAAGCCGGACGCGTGAATCCGGGCGATAAGTTTACGATTCTGGAAACCCACACGGTGAGCGACACCCCCTGGTACCAGATTAAATATGACGGGACAAATACCGGTTGGGTGAGCGGACAATACACCACGAAGACGGAATAACCCTCATCCTCCGATTCCGTAGACAACAATGAAGATGCTCGTTATCCAGAGAATCACGGTCGTCAGAAGCGGTGCGTCCGAGGTGAGTATTTTTTCCGGCGATTCGCCTTTACCTTCATAAATCAGCTGCATATACCGCATAATACCGAACAGTACAAACGGAACACTGGCCATCAGCCATTTGCGGCCGGAAATATCGAGCGTAAATTCGTTATAGTTGCGGAAAAATAATCCAGGGGTAGACGGCCGCTCCAGAAATGTGTAGAAGGCGTATGTGATGAAAGTGCTGTTGGCAAACATTGCCGTATAGGTATCCAGTAATTTTTCGGAGTAGTGAGACAGGGATTCCCGCGTATCCTGCGGGACGACTCCTTTGTATTTCTGGATCAGGGTGAGTTCTGCCCGACGCTTTCCGATTGCCAAAAACAGCGCAAGGGAGAGCGCGGCAAGGGCAAGCCATATGGAAATATGGTAGCCTGTCGCCGCTTCGCCTGCGTAGACGCGCAGGAAGTAGGCAGTCGTTATCGTCAGGATATCTATGACGCTGATGTGCTTGAAAAACAGGGTATAGGAGTACTGGAGTGCAAGAAATAATATTGAGAGTATAAAAAACGAGCCTCCGATTATATAGGCAATAGTCAGCCCTGTTATGCCAAAGATAAGTGAAACCAGGAGTGCAATCCTAACCGGGAGTTTTCCGCTTGCGACAGGACGGAATTTTTTAAACGGATGCTTGCGGTCCTTTTGCGCATCCAGGATGTCATTAAAGATATAGTTGGATGATGACAGTAAACAGAATGCGACGAATCCGTAAAGCGTAGCGGTCATCGCCTTGGGGTCAAAGAACCGTCCAGTGAACAGGATGGTCGTAAACAGCGCGAAGTTTTTTATCCACTGTCTGGGTCTCGCGGTTTTGAGAATTCCGTAAAGAATCGTACCCATAGAAGAAACGCGGTAAAGCTTACGGCAACAATCAGCAATGCGAATAATTTTTGCCTGCTATTGACAGAAAGCGCTACCACACCAAGTATAGCCGAGACCCCCCAGTAAAACAAGGCTACCCGGCGCTTACCCCAGCCGATATCAAGAAGCCGGTGATGCAGATGTCCGCGGTCTGCCAAAACCGGGGATTTCCGTTTTCCGATTCTGCGAAGCAGGGTATAGGCGGCATCTGTCATCGGAATTCCAAGCACCAGGAGCGCAGTCCCAAGTTTTCCGTAGGATAATATTCCCAAAAGCGCCAGTAAAAATCCTGCAAGCGTTTTTCCTCCGTAGCCGGGCATGATTTTCTGCGGATAAAAATTCCAGGGGATAAATCCGGCAAATACGCCGGCAACGATAAATGCAAGGATAGTAATGGTCGTTTGGTGCGGATCAAGAGCTGTGAACCTGAGCGATAACAGCCCCAGGGTAAAGGCCGCGATAGCGACAAAGCCCGGCATTTGACCCTCGACACCGGCGGACCAGCCGACGATATTCATGGTCCAAATAATCCAGAGAAGGGCAAATAAATCTGCCCACACGAGAATGGAATGTGTTCCCCAAAATGTAAAGGTTACCCTCCATGTATCCAGATGAATGACTCCGCCGGTTAATGGATTAGTGATATACGGGATACCGGCGCCGGCCAAGACCATGATAAGCGCAGCCAGTACGTTTGTGCCGAAACGGATGTATGGATTTACATCACGCCGGTCATCAAGCAGTCCGACAATAACCAGGATGGTTGCGGAAATGAGCATGCCTGCGTACAGTTTGGAGACGGGAATAAATATAGCTGTCGTCAGAATCAATCCGATAAACAGCGCAAGCCCTCCCGCCCGCGGAATGATGCCGGTATGGGTGTGGGCGGGGTGATACCGTTTTTTGGGATTATCGACGAGTTTGTATTTTTTCGCGATGGCGATAACCAGCGGTGTGACGGCAAGAGTAGTACATGCCGCGAAAAAAAAAGGAACAAATATGGTCATATCGGTTATGTGACGAGAAACACAATTTTAACCAGCGTAATAAATGAAAGAAGGCTTACGATAAGCGAAGATAAAAAAAGCATTTGGGTGAAAATCAGATATTCCGCGGTGAAATAGATGCTGACAACCACGTTGACGATATACAAAAACATGCTTGCCATCGGCAGAAGGAAAAGCCAATAAGGTTCAGTCATCTGATCCGCACCCCATGGGCGCGAGTACCACAGCGGTACCATAGGAGGAAGCAGCCTCCATCGCCACAGAAGAATACCCAAAGAAAGGACAAAGCATATAAGCACAAATTTATGTGAGAGGCCGACGACCCAATTGACAGATAGTGTACGCCATACGGTTTGTGCGTGCCCACGGAATATATTCATGGTTATTGTTTTGCCGGCTTTATAAGAATCGGCGCGTTATATGTAACATCAAACTTTCCGTTTTGGTGAACGACAAAGGCCCGGATGGGATACGGAGGATACTCAGCAACTATCTGTTTAGGGTTGACAATCGCATCGCCGACATACCACGGAAATTCATTCAACTCCGGGTTATACAGATAGACATGCGCGGGGTCGCCGCTATAGTACATCGTTTCAAAAAACACCAGAGGACTGTCTGTCATAATGACATCGGTCGGTGACGTGAGTGCTTTCACCTGGCGCATTGTTTCGCGGATATCGGTTTTGGCATGGAGACTGGGATACCACACGTTAAAACCCAAAACGAAAAGCAGGAACAGCGCTGCCGTAATTTTTTGGACAATAGCATTTCGTATTGCATATATCGCGATGGCTATAAGAAGTACTTCCGCAATAGTTACCGCAATCATATACCGGTTCACGTAGATTGGTTTGAAAAACGAAATGCCGATGATAACGATAAGCGGCACATACACCTGGACAAAAAGGGGCGCGGCAGTACGGCTGACTTTTTTGGACAAGAGTGCCACAATACTTGCCCCAAGGATGAGAAGAGATAAATATTTTGTAAACGTCCACAGGTACCACGGTGTGCCTTCGTATCCCAAAAATAAATTACCCAATACCGACGTTATCAGATTACTATCGACCGGAAAGTACCATGACTGCCGGAGTTTGGTAGCAGCAACGCCGATTTTCACGAGCCACGGCGCGATACACAGTCCCACTACAAAAATGGCACGGATCATTGGATCTGCACAGAATGACCGGAAGCCGCGGCTAAAAAGTTGTTTCCGCTGTGAAAAGAGATAATGGGAGATCAGCGCAAAGGGGACTATGACGAGAAACGTGTGCGTATAAAATCCGAGAACCGTGGCGGCGGTCCAGAGCTTCCACTTTCGCTGATCATACGCAAAAAGCGCAAGTGTCGCAAAAAAGATATACCACCCATACGTACGCAGTTCCATACCGTAATACAGAAGCATAGGATTGAAAAAGAAAAAAACAGGCAGCCACCACGCGAGCCAGTGTTTTTTAAACATTTTTTCCGACCAGAAGATGATGATTCCCGTGGCTCCGGCAAACGCCAGAAGCGATAGACTTCTGCCCGCAATTTCACTCATGCCGAAAATTTTAGTCCAGAAATGTAACAGCAGATAATAAAACGGTGGTTCAAAATCCAAATGCGTTACAAAAAATGAGATCGGCCGTGCCGCCATATAGACGGAAAATACTTCGTCGCGCCACAGACTTTGGGTCAAGTACAGGAGTGGTGAGTGCGCAATTAAATAATTCAACATACCTTATTATATCTTTTCCGTCACCCGATATTCCAATCGTTTTCCCAGTATAAGCCGGGTGTGTGCGTCCAGCCCCGGAAGCGCGGCAAGGAAGAATGAAACGATGGGGAGAGTGAGCCACTGGATGTAAAGGAACGGCAAATTCCACGTTTTGAAATCCTTTGGGCGTGGCGGTTTGACACGCCAGTCAATGATCAGGACAACAAGAAGGAACACCATGGCAAGCGTCAGTATGCCGGAAGAAAGCTGTGCAAGATTATGTCCCAGCACCGTCCTGCCGAATGCAGGATTGATGATCGGAGGGATTAAACTGCCGAGGGTGAGGATAAACCAGTTTGAGGACCAAAACACATGTTGTTCCAGCAGAATGAGGAGTCTGCGTATTCTGTCCCAGAGAGGGATTTCCGTATGCATTACGGCGCCCCGGATGACATACGGGATATCGGAAATGCCCCATGCCCATCGTTTGGATTGTTCATATTGATTTATCATGGTACGCCAAAATCCGTGAGACTCCGCGGCGTCAACAAGAATTGGGAGAAAGATGCTTCTGGTGGCGACGTTTTTGCCGAACCGGAAATACACCTTAAAAAACAAATGATAATCCTCGGGGATGACGTCTACCGACCAATATCCTGCGCTTATTGCAGTGGTGAGAGCAAGGGAATAGGTCGAAAAATTTATGAGACGCTGCCGCTGTTTAAGGAGAGCCAAATTCGATATGCTGTAGATCGTATTTAACACTCTGCCGGGGAGCGGAATGCGCCAGATATTGGAATAAAACAGAATTGCTCCCTGATAAAAATGATATTGCCGGCCGGTATCAGTTAGGAAAGAGTGGGATAAATACGAAAAATATTTTGGATGTAAGAGCGCATCCGCATCGCAGGATGTGACCGTTGTATATGCAAGCGGAATATGCCGATTTTTCAGTGCACGGACAACGCGTCTTCCGGCCCATGCCATATTGCTTGATTTGCCGGCAACCTCTCCGTTGTGTAGGACATGTCGGGTAATGAGTATGTGCCCGAATTTCGTTTCAAATTCCGTTTTCAGAAGCTTCGCAGTATTTTTGGCATCCGGGTCTTTCGCTTCTGTAGCCAACACCACAACAAGTCTTTCTTTGGGGAAATCCTGATTTGCCAGGTTCTCAAGCGTCCGCCGGAGAATATGGATGGGCTCATGGTACTCGGGGATAATGATGACATGATACAATTCATCAAAATGCGGGAGTGCACGTGCGGAGGCCGCCCAGTCAATTTTTATATGGGCGTTCATCGTGACAAAAGCCTGCACTGCATAAAGGGCGAGGGTGAAAGACTTATAAAACCAGTAAATGTCAAATGAAATAATCAGGTACGCGACGATAGCGGGATGCCAAAATGAAAGCCACACAGGCATGGTGATAAGCGCCCACGAGAGTCCGGGGACGAGGATCTCCAGCAGGCGCTGTACGCGATTCGGGTATCGGACAAATAATTGGCGCATGGGATCAATCTAAATGACCTATAACGTACTTACGATTATACCACGGATGAACGAAGCGTGGAGAACATACGCATGAAACACAGGATAGCAGTTATTTTACACGGGTGGCCGCAGCCTGAGGGTCGGCAAAGCATGTATCATGAGTATTTCCGACAAAATGGGTATCGCGTGATATCCCCGTTTTTATTTGACGAACGCACGGTATTTTCTTTGCAATCAGTACGGCTTCGGGTCCGCCGGTTGTTGGCCGGCCAAAAACCACATGTTATCGTGGGCATTTCCATGGGTGGATTGTTGTCACCGACTCTCTTGCGTGAGTATCCAAGAGTAAAAGGGGTATTTATTGCAAGTAACGCGAAATTAGTAAACAGCAGGTCTCTATTTTATGGAGCTGTTCAATGGGCAAACAATCCGGTATTCCTCCGGCTCTTGGGAATATTTCGATGGCTGCCGGCGCCGGTTCTTTTTGAGATATATCAGTTTATCAATCAATTCGACGGGAACACAGGTAGCCGCGCAAAGTATTTGGATGATATGAAACGGAATATTGAGTGTATCAGAAGTATTTCCGTCCGTAAGGAGGCGGAAATTATCCGTTTTGTTTGTGAAACTGACAATGCACCGTTACTGCGGACAATCCAAAATCCCTGTTTGGTGTTTTCAGGAGCACGGGATGACTTGATGCCGTCACCATCTGACTATCCGCTCCATAAACTTTTATCGCACGCCACACTCATTCGGACGCGCGGGGGACATTACAATGTATTTACGGAGAAAAATTTTGATGACCTTACTGCTTTCTTGAGAGTAAGGTAAAAAGAGATTGCGCATTTTTTGTCGTTTGTTCCTCAACTGCTGATATGGGTATCCCCTGAAGGCGCGCTATTTCTGCGGCAACAAGCGGGATATATTTGGGTTCATTACGCGTGCCGCGGTGAGGTATAGGGGTTAAATATGGAGCATCGGTTTCAAGAAGAATCATGGATAGGGGTATCCCCGGAATAATAGTCTGCAGTTGTTTTGAATACGTACAATTTCCGTCCAATCCGATATATAAATTTCTATCTTTTGCCATGCGGATTTCCTGAAGTCCTCCGGAAAAACAGTGGATGACGCCCGGCACGGAAATCGTGTCGTATATAGGGAAAAAATCCTCAAAAGCCTCTCTGCAATGCATGATAACCGGCTTGTTATGTTTGCGCCCAAGGCGGAGCTGTTCTTCGAATAGTATTTTCTGGGCCTGTTTTTTCCCGGCTGCCGCCTCACCTTTGTACTGATGATAGTCCAGACCTATTTCGCCGACGGCAACAGCCTGGTGGATCGGTAAATCTCCCACAGGAGGGTTATGTTGGGCTTCATACGGATGATAACCGACGGCTGCAAACACCACTCCCGGATGTTTTTGGGCAAGCTCTATGACTTTCTGCGAAGAAAACGGGTCTACACCGGGGCAGATAAACTGTTTAACCCCCGCCTTTTTTGCATTGCCGATGACCGTTGCGCGGTCAGCATCATATTCAGGAAATGTCAGGTGGCAATGGGTATCGATAAACATACGCTAGATAAGCCGCGGGAAAAGGGGAACGGCTGATTGTATTGCCGGCCCTTTGAACTGGTCAAGAATTTTTCGTGCGGTGTCGGGAAGGAACGGCTGTAATGCAACGGCAATATGTATTAATTGGGTAATATATTTTTTAATCTGAGTTGCATCTTTTGTTTCCCACGGCTTATCAGTATTAATCTGCACGTCAAGTTTCTTTATATCCTTCCACAGCTCTTCCAGCGCCAAACTGAATTCATACTGATCCACATGGCTGTTTGCAGAAAATGCAGGGAGTGTATTTTTTATGTGAACGGCATTCAGTTCGCAGAGTTTTGCAATACGCGCGGTCAAATTTCCTATCCCGTTGGCCAAATCCGCGTTATATACTTCCTTAAATCTCGATTCCGAAAAGTCGCCGTCAGCAGTGGACGGAATTTCGCGCAGGAAATAGTAGCGCAGGGGATCCGAGCCGTATTTCTCAATAAGTGTAAACGGGTCGATGACATTGCCGACGGTTTTACTCATCTTCGCGCCGTTCACCGTAAAATATCCGTGTACAAAAATACTTTTTGGCAGTTTGAGCCCTGCACAGAGTAGAAATGCCGGCCAGTAAATAGCATGGAACCGCGTAATGCCTTTCCCTATCACGTGGACGTCTGCCGGCCACCATTTGTCATACATTTTTTCATCCCATCCGAACCCGACGCCGCTTTGGTAAATATTGAGCGCATCAAACCAGACGTATATTCGCTGCGACGGATCTCCCGGCACCGGCACGCCCCAGTTTTTTGCCCGCTCATTGCTTCTGGAGATGCTGATATCCTGGAGCGGTTGCTTAAGAAACGAAAGCATTTCGTTTTTGCGGAAATCCGGGATTATCTTGATCGTGTCATTCGTAATCAGTTGCACCAGTTGATCCTGATATTTGGAAAGCCGGAAAAAATAATTTTCCTCCTTAACCACGTCAAGTTTTTTTCCGGGATGTTCTAAACATTGTCCGTTTTCATCCAATTCTTCTTTTGTATAGTACTGTTCACATCCGACACAATACAGTCCTTCGTAGGATTTTTTGAATATATCCTTTTTGCAGAGTTCCCAGAGTTTTTGCGCGGCGACAAAATTATGCTTCTCGTCACTCCCTTTTTGCCAGACATCAAAGCGGCACCCTAACGCCTTGGTCAGCTCCAGAAATTTTTCCGTGTTGGTGTCGACAAACTGTTTTACCGGAATACCGGCTTTGTTTGCCGCCTGTACGTTTTTGAGCGCGTTTTCATCCCCGCCGGAGAGAAGCATGGTGTCTTTACCAAGCAATGCATGGTAGCGCGCAACGACATCTCCCTGCACAAATTCCAGCGCATGTCCGACGTGAGGAGGGGCATTTACATAGGGGATAGCGCAGGTAACGTAGAATGTACTCATGAGCTGATTCTATCTTTTTTGGAACAGTATCTCAAGGGAAATGAGGATGGGGATAAGAAGGAGCGGATAGTAAAAGTCGCGGAGTCCCAGGAGCCGGAGGAGAAGCCAAATGATAACCCCGAGTGTTACCAGGAGTGCACGCCGCACAATTTTAAATACAAAGAGAGAAAAGAAAAACGTGGTCGTGCCGACAATGACAAAAAAAAGAATAAGGAACGGGATATTTTCCGGTGGAAATGTGTTCACAAACCAGCTTAAAACGCTTAAGAACGAAATGCCGATGATGAGACACCACATGGAATAAGTATACAACCATCTTATTCAGGTTTGCAGCCCGATAGGGCGAAAAAACTGATTAGATGGGAGGATACCCGGAACAATTCCGATTGTGGAGGGTATACAACTTGTGCTATTGTGTCTCATACAATGAGCCCCGATTTACTCACGACAGTTGTTATCCTCATTTTAGGTTTTGCTATCCTCATATGGGTTGTGAAACGGGAATTATCTAAAGTGAGTAACCAGAAGGGCGACGCCACACTGGTCGAATGGCTCAAAAGCATGCAGAATACGATTCACGGACAGACCTCGGAAGTGACGCGCACACTTCAGTCCAATACCCGGCAGCTTAATGAACGGATGGATGAGGCGGCGCGGGTAATCGGAGCACTCAACAAGAATGTAGGAGAAATGTCTGAGGTAGGGCGCGGGATCCGGAGTCTGCAGGAATTTCTCCAGTCTCCGAAGCTCCGCGGCAACATCGGTGAGCAGGTTCTGAAGGACATGATTGGGCAGACATTTCCGAAAAACTCGTTTCATTTGCAGTATTCGTTCAGGTCCGGGGTCAAGGTGGACGCGGTTTTGAAAACTGACGCCGGACTTCTCTGCATAGACTCCAAGTTTCCGATGGAAAATTTTACCCTGATGCACAAAGGGGAAACGGAAGCGGTACGGACAGCTGCAAAACGCGATTTTATATCCGATGTGAAAAAACATATTACGGATATTTCCAAAAAATATATTCTTCCCGAAGAAGGCACGATGGATTTTGCCCTCATGTATATTCCTTCGGAATCAGTGTATTACGAGATTGCCAACATGGGAGACCTCATGGAGTTTGCACGAAAGAATAGGGTATACCCTGTTTCGCCAAATACGCTCTACGCACATTTGCAGGTACTGCTTCTTAGCTTTCAGGGGAAAGAGCTGGAGCAAAAGTCGCGGGAAGTGTTCCGGCTACTCCGAGCTATACAGAAGGATTATGAAAAGACGGGTGAGCAGCTCGGGGTTCTTGGGCGCCACATCGGGAACGCATACAACTCCATGAGCTCCGTCTCCGGCGCATTTGATGTGTTGGGGCAAAAATTGTCAAAAACACAAGGATTAAAAGAATTGGAGGAATAATGAAAAATGCGCTTATTTTGCACGGGGCTGGTAATAATCACACAGGAAACTGGTTCCCATGGTTAAAGCGGGAATTAGAGAGAGAGAGCTATAAGGTTTGGGTTCCGG
>MFKE01000019.1:78795-78889 GCA_001779455.1 Candidatus Gottesmanbacteria bacterium RIFOXYB1_FULL_47_11
AGCCGATAAACCTGATCTAAAAAAATGGTTGCCGGTAGCCCTCAAGGGGAAGTATACAGGAGAAACTGTTATTGTCGGACACTCTGCCGGCGGC
>MFKE01000020.1:0-40430 GCA_001779455.1 Candidatus Gottesmanbacteria bacterium RIFOXYB1_FULL_47_11
AGACGATTTCATATCCCTTTGGATGGCAAATATCGCTAAGGTAGCAAAACCAGATTTCAGTATCATCTCGTACGAAAATTGGAAGAACACCCGCGCCATGTGGGACGAGATCGAGAAGTATTGGAAGGTGCGTAACATGTTGATATGGAGGTTACCCAACAGGCACCAGGGGTTCTCAGCTAAATATAAATTTTTCTCAAAATACGATATAGCTATGGTTGGAACGAGTGAGGGAAAACAAATAAATGCAGAGGTTGAAGAAGAACTTTTGCAAAACGAATATGAGACTGCGTTATATGCGACATCGGGGAAATCCCACTGGGAAGGATATGAACACGGAAAGAAGAATCAACCAACCGATTTTATAGAGTTTAATGCTTCGGACGAGAAACATTCTGGCCAAGGGGTTGTATTTGGCTGTAAGCCCACAGAAATTCTTATCCCCTATATTAAGATGCTTACAAAACGTGGCGATCTCATAATCGAGCCCTTTGGAGGCAGTGGAAGCACATTGATCGCCGCCACCAAAATGAAAAGACGATGCTACATCATGGAAAAGTCACCCGTGTACACAGAAGTCATTATTAAGCGCTGGGAAAAATTAGTTGGGCAGAAAGCTAAGAAATTATGAAAAACCAAAACAACCAAATTACAGTCAAAGATCGAATTAAAAATGATCAGGTTTTATTGCTAGAACAACTTAGAAAAACTCCTATCGTTCAAATCGCTTGCGAAAAAGTCGGAGTTGGCAGAGCCACCTACTACCGCTGGAGAAAAGAAAGTGTGGAATTTGCCAAACAAAGTGACCAAGCGTTACTTGATGGGAGCCTTCTCGTAAATGATATGGCCGAGAGTCAACTGATGAGTGCTATCAAAGACAAAAACATGACCGGAATAATTTTCTGGCTCAAGCACCACCATCCAGCCTATGCAACTCGTGTGGAGGTAACAACAAATAACAAAAACCAAGATATTGAGCTAACCGATGAACAGAAAGAATTATTAAACAAAGCATTAGAAATGGTGGCACTAGCCCCACCAGAAAAGGAGACTCATGAATGACCATCAAGAAATAATCAACTTAATCCAAAGTGACCCTAATTTTAGGAGAGCCTTAACCCGAGAAAGTTTTTCGTGGTTCTTTGTCACATATTTTACCCACTACATAACCTGTCCCACAGCTCCTTTCCAAAAGGAAATATTCAATCTCCTTCAGAATGAAGGAATCTTAAAGGTCGTGATAACTGCCTTTCGAGGTTCAGCAAAATCCACCATTGCGACTCTTGCCTACCCAATCTGGGCGATGCTTGGCAGGCCAGCCAAAAAATATACACTGGTTGTGAGTCAAACCCAGGATCTTTCAAAGCAAATCTTGACTAACATTAAGCAGGAGCTTTCTTCCAATGAGTTACTTATTAGGGATTTCGGACCATTTACTGAGGTTGCCGATGAGTGGCGATCTAACTCGTTTGTTATTCCTCAATACAACGCCAGAATTTCAGCTATTTCCCAAAGCGAAAGCATTCGGGGACTTCGCCACTATCAATACCGGCCTGATCTCATCGTCATTGATGATGTAGAGGACTTAGAATCGGTCAAAACCCGAGAGGGTCGAGATAAGCTTTGGAACTGGTATACCGGAGAAGCCATGCCTATTGGCGAAATGAATACAAAAATAGTTATCGTGGGAAACCTCTTGCACGAAGACTCCCTGATGATGCGACTTAAAGAGAGTATTAATTTTGGGAAAATGGATGGAGTTTATCGAGAATATCCTCTTTTGGACAAAAACGACAATATCGCCTGGCCAGGCAAGTATCCTTCCATGATGCACATAGAGACCAAGAGACGACAGGTAGCTGACGAATCGGCCTGGTACCGAGAGTACTTATTGAAATTTATTTCCGATGACAAACGAATTGTCCAAAGAAGCTGGCCCAAGTATTATGATGAGTTGCCAGATCTGAAACGATTCCCTCCACGATTTATTGGTATTGGAGTCGACCTTGCGATTTCGGAAAAAACTACCGCAGATTTTACCTCCCTCATTCCGTTTATTGCCATTGGGGGTGGAGATAATTTAAAAATATATATTCTGCCATACATAGTAAATAAACGACTCAATTTTACCGACACGATTAGTGAGATCAAAAGACTATGCGATTTGCTAAAAAAAGACTTTCAGAGAGTTCCTATCGTTTATGTAGAAAATGTTGGGTATCAGATAGCTGTCGTTCAGCATCTCAATGTTCAGCAAGTCGTAGCAGAACCAGTTTCGATTTCTGGAATGAATAAACAAACAAGATTAGAAGCGGCAACTCCATATATCCGGTTAGGGAAAGTACTTTTTCCTCAGAAAGGAGCGGAAGAATTAATAAGCCAGATAGTAAACTTTGGTATCGAAAAACATGATGATTTAGTTGATGCATTCACAATTATCTGTTTGAAGATCCTAGAATCTGATTATCCTACATACAAATCGAGTGGACCTACTAAGCCACCCGTAGATCATTGGGGATTCGACTCCTTTACAGGAGAATATCGCAACCTATCAGCTCCCATCACCGCTGGAATGCTCGACATGAAGTTCTAGGCACAACAGAAAGACCTCTCGATCTTTCTGTTGTAATTTACTTCTCGCTCTTAAGCTCTCTGTAATAAGAGTCTTTAAGTGGATATTCTGCGTAAGGCCCAAAACTGTATCCGACGGTTGCAACTAGGTGATCAGCTAGGAACACTGTGTTCTTTTTTTTCCAAGCCTCTCTTTCGGCTACGGTTACGTTGTAGCTCATCATCTTGTTAGTATATTCAGCATCTAACTCGAATGCCTTTTTATCATCAAAAAGGCTTATGTTGCATTGCTTTTTACAACTTTTCTGAACCTCACTAGCGATTCCTTGTGGGTCAGCCTCTCCAACTTTGATGAGAATACTAATATTCTCATCCGTTTTGCCTTCAACCCGTGAGAGTATTTCATATTCATATTTTAGAGTCGGGCTTATTTTCACTCCTGTAAAGGATGAAGGATCTTTAAGAGTTTTAACAAATTCAATTTTGTATCTTGAATCATTCTCTTTTAGATTTCCAAGTTCTAATAAGTGGTTTTTGTCCTTAGTCTTCCCAGAGGGATCATCAGAACTAATAAAAAAGTCTTTAACCCTTTTAGTCGCGATGTCGTACGTCACCAATAGGCTCTTTCCGTCCTTCTCAAACTCAACCTCCCACTCTTTAACTCCCAGCTTTATTTGATCTGAAGTCGGTTCCAAGAACTTCTTTTTATAAGAATCAAGATCTTTCTTGATTTCATCTATATTCTTGCCTATAAGGCTTGGTATATCGAAAACAAAGGCTATTTTTTCTTCTTCTTGTTTTTCGACCTTCACTTGGCTAGTTGGCTGTTTAGTTGGAGTGTTCTTACCAACTACGCCTAGAAAGATTATTAAGAGGAATCCTCCTCCGATAATTAATAGTAATTTCTTCATGTTTTCACCTCCTTTCAATGATGTTGTAATACTAACTTACATTTAAGCATATTTCAAGGCTGAATGCTCGCTTTAAGCTAGTGGTGTACTAGCTTCTGGCTATCAATAATTAGACCATGGGGAAAATTACTAAGAATCAGGTCAAATTTGGACACAGAATTCAAAAAAGACGTCAGGAGCTTGGTATAACCCAGGAGGAATTAGCCGACAGATTGAATTTGAGTAGGACACACATGGGTCACATAGAACAAGGGAGAAGATCTCCTTCGCTTGAAGTTTTAAATAAGATTGCAAAAGCACTGAAGACTTCACCTAAATTCTTTTTTTAGTACCTCCAGAATCTTTTCGGTGATTCCTTTTTAAGTTTTCTGTGGATTGACTTATTGCAACTGATTTGCAATAATATCTCAAGAATTATGGAAGAAATTGCTAAAAAACTTCAACAAAAAGTATATAGATTTACAAAACAAAGGCAAGAAATTTTTGATGCCCTAACCACCTCTCCACAAAGCGTTGAGGAAATTATTATCTCGCTCAAGAATATTGAAAAGCTATAATAAAAAAGTATGAAAAAGCAGTGGGTTATAATCGCCATTCTTTTAGCAGTCATTTTTATTTGGTTTCTGCTTACCGCTGACTGCGTAGTTAACAGAATCAACTCTGGTATTTCTGTCGACTGGGCAAACATCAAGGATTGCAGTTACTAAGATTACTCCGTCTTATCTCCTGCTTTAAGACCCTTTATAAATGCTCGCCTGGAGGCTTTGGCTCTTGCCTTGCTGTTTTTCTTCCACTCGGATATTTTCTTCTTACGATCTTCGTTTAGAAGTTGTTTTATTTTCTCCTGGTATTTATTTGGTTTCTTTTCCATAATTGTCACCTCAGCACTGAAACATAAAGAAAAATGGAGTAAATATCAAGTTAAGTTGAATTTTTACCAAGACAGAGTTAAATTGTTCACTGGTTCTGACGCTAGAAATACACCTTTGAATGGGAAACTCTCCAGGCTAGCCCACATAAGTATGGAGGTTAAGGAGTCCTCCCAGAACTACTGCAGATTCCTGCAACAAATCCCCAACGAGGCTTCTAAGACTAAACAGAGGTGAACTTATGCCACCCCAGGCATGAAAGCTTCGCACGGGTCAACACACGGGGTTACACTGCTCTTTACTTTGATTTGGTTTGATATTGTTAAATGCCTTGTAATAAAAAGTGGTTTATTGTTTAATGGTTATATAAAGAGTTTACATAGTGAAGTCCAGTGAAATTCTGGCACTGTCGCGCAACGGTATAGTCCGATCCTGTGTAACAAATCCGAAAGGATTAACTTTAGGCTCGCGCCAAGCCGTTATGTGAATGCATATATCCACTTGGCTTTTCGAGCCAAGTTTTTTGTTAATAAGGGATATGCGCAAACACATATGAATAAAATTAAAAAACGAGACGGTAGAATTGTCTCATTCAAACAAGAAAAGATAACCTCAGCCATTAGCAAGGCGGGTAAAGAAACTGGTGAATTTGATCTTTCTCAAGCAGAAAAACTCTCCAACAAAGTTGTAGAAAAACTGAACCAAGTCGTTACTGGTATCCCAACTGTCGAACAGGTTCAAGATATTGTTGAGGATGTGCTTTTGGACTCCCGATTTAAGAAAACAGCCAAGGCATATATTCTCTATCGGAATCAACATAAGCAATTGCGCAAGATCACCAATGCCGTTAATAACGGGTTAGTTGATAATTACCTTAACAAGACAGACTGGCAGGTAAAAGAGAACAGCAATATGTCTTATTCCCTGCAAGGACTGAATAATTACATATCAAGTGAGGTAAGTAAAAATTATTGGCTACATAAGATATATCCAGAGCAAATTCGCTTGGCGCACATCTCAGGTGACTTTCATCTTCATGATCTTAATATCCTCTCTGTCTATTGTGTGGGTTGGGATCTGTTTGATTTATTGATGGAAGGATTTACAGGAGTGTCAGGCAAGATTTCCAGTAGACCTCCGAAACATTTTCGATCAGCTTTGGGACAGGTGGTTAATTTTTTCTACACTCTACAAGGAGAGGCTGCGGGAGCACAGGCATTTAGTAATTTTGACACCCTACTTGCTCCGTTTATCCATTACGACAAACTCAACTATAAAGAGGTAAAACAAGCTCTTCAGGAATTTCTCTTTAATATTAATGTGCCAACTCGGGTTGGTTTTCAAACTCCGTTTACCAATGTCACGCTTGATTTGACCGTCCCCAAGCACTATGATTCTCAATCCGTCATTATCGGTGGACAACCACAGAAAGAAACATATCAGGAATTTCAAAAAGAAATGGATATGCTTAATAAAGCCTTTTTAGAAGTTATGGCAGAGGGCGATGCGAGTGGTCGGGTTTTTACATTCCCTATCCCTACTTACAACATTACCAAGGACTTTGATTGGGACAATGAGATTTGTAAATCACTTTGGGAGGTGACGGGTAAGTATGGGTTGCCGTATTTTTCCAACTTCATCAATTCTGATATGAACCCAGAGGACGCCCGCTCTATGTGTTGTCGATTAAGAATTGATAATAGACAGCTGGAAAAGCGAGGTGGCGGACTTTTTGGAGCAAATCCATTAACTGGCTCGATTGGAGTAGTTACCGTTAATCTTCCTCGTATCGGCTATGAAACCAAAACTAAAAAACAGTTTTTGGCGAAACTTAAGGAGTTGATGGTGTTAGCAAAAGATAGCTTGGAAATCAAGCGAAAAGTGCTGGAAAAATTCACCGAGGCGAATCTCTATCCCTACACAAAGTTTTATTTAAGAGGTATTAAAGCCCGTCATAAGTGTTACTGGAGAAATCACTTTTCTACCATTGGAATTATAGGAATGAACGAAGCTATCCTTAACCTTTTTGGGGAAAACATTGCTTCGGATAAGGGTAAACAGTTTGCTGAAGAGGTTTTGGAATTTATGCGGGACATTTTACTTACTTTTCAAAAAGAGACGGGAAATAACTACAACTTAGAGGCTACACCAGCCGAAGGAACATCGTATAGGCTGGCTCTGTCTGATCAGAAAAAACTTAAAAATAGTAATTTTGCAAACGGTAAAGGTAAAAACGCGATTAGTCCTTTCTATACCAATTCCACACATTTACCTGTCAATTACACCAACGACATATTTGACGCATTGGATTTACAAGACAACTTGCAAACCAAATACACGGGTGGGACGGTAGTGCATCTTTTCCTGGGAGAGCGAATAGATGATAGTGAGAGCGTAAAAAACCTAATCAAAAAAGTTTGTGAGAATTATCGATTACCCTATTTTACTTTGTCACCCACTTTTAGTGTTTGCCCTACACACGGTTATTTGATCGGCGAAGTTCCTGTTTGTGATAAATGTGGCACTCAATGCGAGGTGTATTCCAGGATCGTGGGTTATCTAAGACCAATTGATCAATGGAACGATGGTAAACGAGCAGAGTTCAGTATGAGGAAGACATATGGAGTTCAAACATAGTTATGGTAATAGGAGGATTACAAAAGTTTTCATTAGTTGATTATCCTGGTAAAACCTGTGCAATCATTTTTACCAGAGGTTGTAATTTTCGTTGCCGTTACTGTCATAATCCAGAGTTAGTAATTCCCGAACAATATACTCTAGAGATTCCATTAAAAGTGGTTTTTGACTTCCTGGAGACCCGCAGAGGAAAACTTGACGCAGTTGAGATTACTGGAGGTGAGCCAACTCAACATGCCGATCTCATTGGGGTAATTAGCCAGATCAAAGACATGGGTTTCTTGGTGAAGCTGGATAGCAATGGGAGTAGACCAGAAGTTCTCAAAACTGCCATTGATCAAAAATTGGTTGACTACCTGGCAATGGATGTTAAAGCTCCACTGAAAGATTATGTCAAGATAATGGGTTGGCAAGTGCCCGCTGAGAAATTACAACAGAGCATTTCCCTTATTATGAACTCCGGCATCGATTACGAGTTTCGGACCACTATCGTCAAATCCTTAACAAGCAAAGATGATCTCAGGGAAATAGCCAAAACTATCAAGGGTGCTAAGAGATATTTTTTGCAAAAGTTTATCCCCGCAAAGTTGGTCGATAGTAGTTGTAATAACGAAGTCTCTTACAGTGATAGAGAACTTCAAGAATTAGCTCAGGAGCTAATGAGATATGTTGTGTTTTGTGGGGTGAGATAACTGGATAAAAATGTCTGTTGAAAATATAGGAATATTGATGGAGAAGATGAGAAAGGCTGGAGGTGGCTGTGCTAGTTGCATTGGTGGTGCATGTAGCGGTTGCCCATTTATAAAAGTTAATGAACAAAAAGCTGAAGTAATATCAAGTTCTCCAGTTTTGTCAATTCTGCCTGTATTTAATAGATTTACGGAGATGAAACATTTCACTGAAATTACCTGTAAAGTTTGTGGCAGATGTTACGAGGCTTTTAATGGATTCTCTTGTTGCCCACATTGTGGAGAAAATACTAAATCTAGTTGACTTATTGCAACTGGTTTGCAATAATATCTCAAGAACTATGGAAGAAATTGCTAAAACACTTCAACAAAAAGGTTATCGTTTCACAAAGCAAAGGCAACAAATTTTTGATGCCCTAACCTCCTCTCCACAAAGCGTTGAGGAGATTATTGCCTCACTTAGAAATAAAGATATAAGCATTGATAGAGTGACGGTTTATCGAACACTCGATTGTTTTGTTAATCTCAATCTTGTCGGTAAGACCCAGTTCAAGGACAAAACTGCCAAGTATGAACTCCTAACAATGGCTAATCACCATCACCACTTAGTTTGCGATAAATGTGGATCGGTGGAAGATATACCCCTAGACGATTCCATTCTTCTCAAGAGAGTTCATAAACAAACAGATTTCCAAGTTAATAGTCATTCATTAGAATTTTTTGGTATTTGTGCCAATTGCCAATAATATGAAAGGAAGAACAGCCTATGTCTAAAAAATTACTCTATTTTGCAGCTGTAATCTTGGTGCTTATTGGAGCGGTCTTTTTTGTTAGTAAAAGACCGTCTCAATATAATCAAACATTAAACAACAATAAACTTCAGGTTATCACCACTCTTTATCCTCTTTATGATTTTGTTAAAAATATCGGGCAGGACAAAGTTGAGGTAACCCTTCTTCTTCCTCCTGGGGTTGAGCCACATGCTTTTGAACCCAAACCAAATGATGTCATGGTAATTAATCAAGCCGATCTTTTTGTCTATACGGGAAAGTTCATGGAAGTTTGGGCTGAAGATATTCTTAAAGGTGTAACCAATAAAAATCTTAAAGCAGTTGATACCAGCGAAAGTATTAAGTTAATTCTTTCAGAATTTCATGATGAAGACGAACCAGCAGGTTCAAGCGATCCTCATATCTGGCTTGATTTTAACAATGCGCAAGTTATGGTTGATAACATCACCCAAGGCTTAGTTGAAAAAGATCCCAGTAATAAAGATTTTTATTTAACCAATGCTGTTTCGTATAAGAAAAGTCTCAAGGATTTAGACGATAAATATAAGACAACCTTAAACACCTGCAAGATAAAAGAGGTCGTTTACGGTGGACACTATGCTTTCGGCTATCTTGCTAAACGGTATGGTTTAAACTATGTTGCTGCTCAAGGCATTGCCCCTGATTCAGAACCTACCGCCAATAACATGGTAAGTTTGGTTGAACAAATCAAAGAAAATGGGATTAAGTATGTTTTTTATGAAGAGCTAACCTCTCCAAAAATATCTCAAACTCTCGCCAAGGAGACAGGAACACAGATGTTACTACTTAATGCCGCTCACAATGTCACTAAACAAGACCAAGATAATGGAGTTTCATACCTCTCGATTATGGAGGAAAATCTTGCTAATCTTAAGATAGGTCTTGAGTGCCAGTGATATGTTATGGAAAAAATTATATCTGTTGAAGATCTATCTTTTCGCTATGGTGGCAATGAAGCAGTTAGCGATGTCTCTTTCTCTGTCGAACAGGGCGATTATATTGCCCTTGTTGGACACAACGGATCTGGAAAGTCTACGCTCATAAAATTACTTCTGGGTATTTTGAAGCCTTCTACTGGAAGTGTTTTTTTGTTTGGAAAGGATTTACATGACTTTACTCATTGGGAAAAAGTTGGCTATCTTCCACAAAATATCGGACTTTTTAATCCTTTATTCCCCGCAACTGTTGCTGAGGTGGTATCACTAGGGTTAATCTCACAAAAGAAGTTTCCTAAGAGGTTTACAGTGGAGGATGCAAAGTGTGTCAATCAGGCTCTTTCCCAGATGGATATTACTGCCCTTAGTAATAAGCTCATTGGTGAGCTTTCTGGTGGGCAGATTCAACGCACACTTTTAGCAAGAGCTATCGTCAATCAGCCAGAACTTCTTATCCTTGATGAACCAGTTAGTGCTGTCGATGCTGAGACAAGAAAAGATTTTTACTCTTATACTGCCAGCTTAAACAAGGAAAAGAAAACCACAATTATCCTTATCACTCACGATATTGGTCACAGTGGCGGATATGCAAATAAACTCCTCTTTTTAGATAAACAAATTATATTTTATGGAAAGTTTGGGGAGTTTTGCATCTCCAAAGAAATGGAGGAACAGTTTGGCACAGAAATACAGCATATTATGTGCCATCAACATTAAAACTTATGGATATTTGGCAAATCTTACAATACGGATTTATTCAAAGAGCTTTTGTCACTGGAGCATTTGTGGCAATTCTTTGTTCATCCTTGGGTCTTTTCTTAGTCCTTCGGCGTTTATCTCTCATTGGTGACGGACTTTCGCATGTTAGTTTTGGGGCGATAGCGGTGGGATTGTTTTTGGGATTCTACCCATTATATGCAGCAATTCCACTGGTAGTATTAAGCTCGCTTCTAATCTTGAAGCTGACGCAAAAGGCAAGAGTCTATGGGGATGCCGCCATCGGAATTGTATCTTCAGTAGCTTTGGCTGGAGGAGTAATTTTAGCTAGCCTCTCAGGAGGTTTTAATGTTGATTTGTTCAGTTACCTTTTTGGCAACATCTTAGCAATAAGTGAGGCTGAGATGGTTGTTTCTATTGTTTTATCCTTAGTAGTTCTTCTGATTGTTTATCTTTTTTACTACGAACTTTTCTCCATTTCTTTTAATGAGGAACTGGCTCAGGTAACTGGGATAAAAACAGAAAAGATTAACACGATGTTAGTAATCCTTACGGCAATCACAGTAGTTTTATCAATAAGGGTTGTAGGGATAATGCTGGTGTCGTCTTTTCTCATTCTACCTGCCGTAACCGCCCTGCAAGTCGCTAGGAGTTTCAAAAAGGCTCTTTTACTATCTTCAGTGAGTTCTGTTGTCTCTTTGATTGCAGGAGTTGTCATTTCCTTTATTTTCAATTTGCCTACTGGTGCAACGGTAGTGATGGCTAACTTTGTCTTGTTTGCCCTGGCATTAGGATATGCAAAATATGCTATGGCGAAATAAGTCGGATGATTTTAGTAAAATGGAAAGACTAATAAAATATTATGAACAATATCGGATTACCATTACTTCTTTCTTTTTTAGCAGGTATCTGCACAATTCTTGGTTGTTTTATCCTTTTTTTCATTAAGGATTTCAAAAAAAGCTATTTAAGTTTCTTCCTTGGAATATCTGCTGGTGCGATGATTTATCTTTCGTTTATGGAACTCATGCCAACCTCTGTCAACGCTTTGGGTTTCTGGATGTCAAATGTGATGTTTTTCCTAGGTATTTTATTCATTGGAATTATTGATTTTATTGCTCCTCATCATTTTATTAATTACTGTTCAAAGAATGGAATCAAATACGACAAACTTATGCTTTCTGGATTTATGGTAGCGGTGGGTATTGCTATTCACAACTTTCCAGAGGGAATTGCGGTATTCATGAGTTCTTTGGGGAATACCAGATTTGGTATTCTGATTGCTTTCGCTACAGCTTTGCACAACATCCCTGAAGGAGTTGCTGTTGCTACACCGATCTATTTTGCCACTAGGAGTAAACTCAAGGCTTTTAGTTTTTCGCTTCTTGCTGGTATTGCTGAGCCATTAGGAGCAATTGTTGCGTATGTTATTCTTCGCCCTTATCTTTCCCCCAACTTTCTATCCTATGTCTTTGCTTTTGTTGCGGGGATTATGGTTTATATCAGTCTTGATGAGCTATTGCCATCATGTTTTGAAAACTCCAGGGGACATACGGCAATTGCTGGCATAGTGATTGGAATGCTGATTATGGCATTTAGCTTGAATTTCATGTAGTTTATTATCTGTTTTTATTTCACTCCATTCGGCTTGACAACTCTGAAACCTCGGTGATATACTGAATAGGTATTCATTATAATTTAGATCTATAAGATGAAAGGGGGTGAATAATAATGCCAGGATTTGATAAAACAGGACCACAAGGACAAGGACCAATGACTGGAAAAGGTATGGGACCGTGCGGAAAAGGTCACGGAATGAGAATGGGATTCGGTAGATGCCGTGGATACGGTAGAGGGTTGGGCAGATATTTTGGTTGGAATGCTCCTCAAACAAAGGAAGAGAAAATTGAGGACATCCAAGCGTATAAAAAATCTCTGCAAGAAGAGATGGAAGATGTGGAAAAGGAACTTGTTGACTTGCAAAAGTCCGAGTAAAGAAAATCCCTACCTTGTCGAGATTTGCATTCAATGACGAGGTAGGGATTTAGTAGCATTATACTAAAACTATGCCAAGACATAAAATACCCCGCTGTGTGCGGTTTAATCCAGATGTTATTTATTTTAAGCCTCAAGGCATCCCCTTACGGATGCTTGAAGAGGTTTTGTTAAAGGCTGATGAGCTTGAAGCGCTAAAATTGTATGATGTGGATGGTTTGGAACAAACCAAGGCGGCTGAAAAAATGAAGATTTCTCAGCCCACTTTTGCTAGAATTTTAGATAGCGCCAACAAAAAAATTGCCGAGGCTCTAGTCAAGGGTAAAGCAATTCGTATTGAACAAAAATAAATATGACAATGAAAAAATATCTTATCGCTATTTTATTCTTCTGTTTTTCAGTTCTTTTTACTTCTGTTTCTAGTCCCGTAATTTATGCCCAGGGTGAAATGATGCAGGATGAGGTTGGATTTGACCAACAGCTACCGCCAGCAGAACAGGAACATAAGGAAGAAACCCTTGAAGGGCAAGTTAGTCAAATCTTAGAGGAGAAACAGATTACTCCTATGGGAGTAAAAGAGCCTCAGTTGTATCAAAAACTGGAGATCCTGGTTACAAAAGGATCATTGAAAGACAAAAAGATTACTATCGAGAATGGCAATTTGCCCATGAGCAATTTACAAAAATATAAAGTCGATGACGAGTTGGTAATAAGCTTCAGTAAGGATTTTGAAGGTAATGATATGTTTTATATTACCGACTATGTTAGGCGAGGTGCGCTGGCTTGGTTGTTTGTAATTTTTGTGGTGATGGCTGTAGCGATTGGTCGTTGGCAAGGGATGGCTTCTTTAATTGGTATGGGAATTTCTTTTCTGGTCATTTTTAAGTTTATCCTTCCTAAAATCTATGCTGGAGGTGATCCAGTCCAGATTGCCATACTAGGATCATTGGTGATCATCCCCGCAACTTTTCTTTTATCTCATGGTGTAAACAAGAAAACTGGAATAGCTGTTGTGGGAACACTTATTTCTCTTGTTGTTACTGGTATTTTAGCCCATATTTTTGTCGATGCTTCTAAACTAACAGGTTTTGCTTCAGAAGAGGCGGGCTTTCTACAGGCATTCAAACCTGGGCTTATTAACATTAAGGGCTTGCTCTTAGCAGGCATTATCATTGGAGTTTTGGGTGTTTTGGATGATATAACCATTTCTCAATCGGCAATAGTCCAACAGCTAAAAGCTGCCAACCCAAAGCTAAAAGCAGGAGAACTTTATAAAAAAGCAATGGCTGTAGGAAAAGATCACATTGCTTCAATGGTAAATACTTTGGTCTTGGTCTATACGGGTGCTGCTTTACCCTTACTCCTCATTTTTATTGATAATCCTCATCCCTTTTCAGAGATTGTTAACTATGAAATCATCGCCGATGAAATAGTGAGAACATTAGTCGGTAGTATTGGGCTGATACTAGCCGTGCCGATTACAACTTTTATTGCTTCGTTTATGGCAGAAGGAGGTGAAAACAAATGACTTATAATTTAGGTAGTGATGCCGAAAAACAGGATGAAAAAGCCAAAAATCTGGCTCGTGCCAGACAGTCGCTTATTGAAGAGTTGGATGCAATTAATGTTTATGAAGAACGGGTTCAAGCTAGCAATGACGAGGAGTTGAAGAAAGTGTTAGCTCACAATCGTGACGAAGAAAAAGAACACGCAGCCATGCTTGTTGACTGGCTTAGAAAAAATGACCCCACTTTTGACAAAATGTTTTCTGAACATGATTAAAAATTGGGAGATATAAATCTATGAAAGTGCTTAAATTTGGCGCAGTTTGGTGCAATGGTTGCCTTGTGATGCGCCCTCGTTGGCAGGAGATAGAAAAAGAAACTCCTTGGTTAAAGACTGAGTATTTTGATTTTGATAAAGACAAAGAAATTATTGCTAAATATGGAATAGATAGTGGAGTTCTGCCTGTTTTCGTATTTCTTGATAAATCAGAAAAGGAGATTCTTCGCTTAAGCGGTGAGGTGGAAAAAGATGAGCTTCTTAAAGTTATTGCCGAGAATAAGGATAAATAGAAATTATGATAAACAAAGTTATTAAGTCCCTGCTGGTTATAGGGATGTTTTTGCTTCTCGTTAAACCCGCTTTTGCCGTCAGTGATCCTACACTCCATTTCTTTTGGGCTTCGGGGTGTCCTCACTGCGCCAAGGAAAAAGTGTTTCTCAACACATTGAGGGAAAAATATCCTCAATTAACCATTAAGGACTATGAAATAACTTATGACCGTAAGAACTTGGAACTGCTACAAAAGGTGGGAGCAGAACTGCGAGTTGATGTGTCTGGTGTTCCCTTCGCAGTAATTGGTAAAAAACAATTTATCGGCTATCTCAATGATGAAACGACTGGTAAGGAAATTGAGGAAGCTGTTAAGTGTGCTGTGGAGAATGGCTGTGAAGATCTAATCGCTGGTTTATCTTCAGAAGAGAACACCCAGCAACCAAAAGAGCAAGCTCAGGGCGTTCCTGATACCCTGAAAGTGCCCTTCTTTGGTGAACTACAGGTAAAGAACCTTTCGTTACCAATCCTAACTTTTGTGGTAGCTCTTTTGGATGGATTTAATCCTTGCGCCATGTGGACGCTTCTTTTCCTGATCAGTCTGCTTCTAGGCATGAAGGATAGGAAGCGAATGTGGCTTTTAGGTATCGCTTTTATTGCTTCAAGTGCCTTAGTCTATTTTCTCTTTCTCTCTGCTTGGCTCAATCTATTTCTTTTCTTGGGTCTTGTGGTGTGGATAAGGATTCTCATCGGTTTGGTTGCTCTTGGTGCTGGCGGGTATAACTTACGAGACTATTGGGTTAATAAAAGGGGTGGCTGTAATGTTATGGGGGATGAGAAACGCCAGAGGATATTTGAAAAGATACGGAGCATTACGCAAAAGCGCCAGTTTATTTTAGCTCTTGGTGGTATTGTTCTTCTGGCGGTTGCCGTTAATATGGTTGAGTTGGTTTGTTCGGCAGGGCTGCCCGCCATTTATACTAAAATCCTCAGCTTATCCAACCTGCCAACCTGGCAATATTATCTTTATCTTTTATTTTACATCTTCATTTTTATGCTTGATGACCTATTTATCTTCTTTACTGCCATGATTACTCTACAAGCGGTAGGGATTCAAAGTAAATACTCTCGTTTTTCTCACTTGGTTGGGGGTATTTTAATGTTTATAATTGGTTTATTGCTTCTATTTAAGCCTGAGTGGCTGATGTTTGGTTAGTAAATAGTGTTAAGAAACTCTGCGCTTCTTTATAAAAAGATTATTATTTGGAGCAAGGACGAGTATTTGAAGATTATATCTTGCAATAAATCCTTATAGTATTCCTCTACTAGACTTCCACCACCCTTGCGGTACCTTGTGCTTGATGAAAGACAATACCAGGCTAAAGTACTGCCTCTATGCACGTAAATCGAGCGAGTCCGATGAACGACAAGCGATGTCGATTGATGGTCAGCTCAAGGAAATGCAATTTCTTGCGAAGAGAGAAAAACTCAATATCACCGAAACTATTACAGAAAGTCATTCAGCAAAAGAATCAGGACAACGACCAGAATTTAATAATCTTCTACTTGGCGTAACTGAAGAGAGATATAACAGCATTCTTACATGGGCACCCGATCGACTGTCAAGAAACGCTGGGGATTTAGGACGAATCGTTGATTTAATGGATCAAGGAAAACTGACTCATATTAAGACCTACTCACAATCGTTTACGAATAATCCAAACGAGAAATTTCTACTCATGATTCTTTGCTCACAAGCAAAACTGGAAAATGATAATCGAGGTGTGAATGTAAAGAGAGGATTAAGAAGTAAATGTGAGATGGGTATCCGACCAGGTGTTGCACCGATTGGTTATCGAAACGTATTAAAAGTGAATCGCATCTCAACGGTAGAACTTGACCCCGAACGAGCACCAGTCATCAAACAGATATTTCATAAAGTTGCCGATCTAGGTTTCTCCGGACGAATGGTTAAAAAATGGCTGGATGATATTGGATTTATTACAAAGAGCGGATGCAAAATGCCTTTAAGTAAAATCTATGTTGCACTCCAAAACTCCTTTTACTATGGTGAATTCAAATATGGCGATAAATGGTATATAGGCACCTACGAACCACTTATCACTAAAGCATTGTTTGAAAGAGTCCAAATACAGCTTCAGGTTGCTCCAAGACAATGGAACAAACAGCTTTTCCCTTTCAAAAAGATTTGTATTTGCGGATCATGTGGTGGGAGCGTCACCGCTGAACTCAAATATCGAAGAACTAAAGCAAACATCATAAACTCGCATATTTACTATCATTGTAATCGAATCAAGAAATACGATTGTCCTGAACCGTATATCACCGAGCAGGAACTAATTAAACAATTAATCGGATATCTGCCAAAAATAAAGCTTAACACTTCATACCTGATGCAGGAATTTGAAATTGAGGTTAAACGATTACAGCATCTTAAAGCAACAGTGGTTAGCGAATACATACCTAGAGTTGAAA
Source organism: Candidatus Gottesmanbacteria bacterium RIFOXYB1_FULL_47_11 (assembly GCA_001779455.1). Taxonomy (GTDB): domain Bacteria; phylum Patescibacteriota; class Microgenomatia; order UBA10105; family UBA927; genus XYB1-FULL-47-11. Next base: position 16,688 of record MFKE01000020.1, read on the forward strand.
TCACTCCTCATAACACAGGTGACCAGAACCCTAGAGAATACAATGAAACACATACAGACATGCTGAAAGAATATTTGCTACACGTTTTACAATTTGGAACTCCCGAAGAGCGAATTAAGATTCTCAAAGGAGTGACTTCAAAATTTAGCCTAAGAGATAGACAACTTATGCTTATCTGATAAAAATTGATACAATACATCCATATAATAATGTCAAAAAATATTAAGATTATTGCAGTCTTCGTTGCTCTCCTTATAGTTGGTGTTATTCTCTGGAAATACCAAGGAGTTACAAAGAAACAAAACATCAATTCTTTTGAAGAGTGTTCCCAAGCAGGATTCCCAATCATGGAGAGTTTTCCAGAACAATGTCGAACTCCAGATGGGAAAACTTTTACTAGACAGGTGCCTGCACAATTTAATTTACAGCAAGAAGCAATCAGTGAAATAGGATTATCCCTTCAACATCCAAAAGATCTTATTTTCCGTAAAGAGATAGCTGATAACGAAGGAAGTATCAGAACTGCTGGCTTTTTTCTTACCAAAGGATTAGAAAATAATCCGGAGTATCAGATGTATGGTTTGTACTCACAATACAAAGATGCGACGGAACAAGATTTAGAATTGTCGAAAAAAGAAATGGACCCCAGTACTATCAAAGTAGCGACGATTGATGGCTACAAAGGAATTGAAGGTCTTATTCTTGGTCCGAAAACTAGATATATAACAATCGTTTTGAAGGGTAACAAGCTGTTTTCTGTTTCAACTCTTCCTCCAACTCCTGCAAATAAAGCAATTACCGATCAAATACTTCCCACTTTCAACTTCAAGTAAGGATAAAAGAGATTCGAACGAAGATATTTCACTGGGATAGGGCTAAAAATGGCTCTCTTCTCGAAAAGCTTAGAACCGAGTGCAAATACCTTGAGGGTCATTTAGGCGATTTTCTACATTACAGGCTATGTTCGAGATACTTGCGTTTTCTCTCACTTTTTTAGCAAGCCACATCGGGCTAATTTGACATAGTAGATGGGTCTTGGAGCAACCGAAAACCTTCTGCGGAAAGGGCGAGATTCGAACTCGCGTAGGCCTTTACAGACCTCCAAGGTTTTCGAGACCTGGCCGTTTAACCGCTCCGGCACCTTTCCAACTGGCGCTCCCGCGCAGAATCGAACTGCGATCAGAGGTTCCGCAAACCCCTATTCTATCCGTTAAACTACAGGAGCCTAACACAGCTGATTATACCGCAAAACGGCTACGAGGGCTTCTCCAGAGGAATTTTCTCGGTGATCCAGCGGGCAGCATTGTCCACCCATGTTTTTTCCGGCTGTTCCCGGAAGGGGATATATTGGGCAACAAGTTTGTGAACCTGTTCCTTATCCACACTCCCCAAAAGAACAATGATGCGCGTGCCGATAATCGGCCGCAGCACCAACATTGTAGATCCCCATTGTTCCTCAAACCAAAAATCCACGAGCTCTTCCCACCGGTAAAAATGACCGGCGGATTCAAGTCCCAAATTGGTTATCCGGTGGCTTACTTCCTCCGGAGGCACTGTGGAAAGCACATAGACCAGAAATACGATGGAAACCACAGCGGCAATCAACAAAAATTCCCGGGCAAAAACCAGGATGACAATGAGAAGAAATACGATCGCGCCGATGTTGGTGAAATATTCCTTGTCTCTCCGTTTGAACAGCCGCGAGGGCGAACTCCAGGCAAGTAAGACCTCTTGCTGAACCTGTTTTTGCTCTTCGGCAGGGTTATTGTCCATGAAATCAGTATATATCAAAACGTGGGGAAACAAAATGCGGAGGGTACAGGGGTCGAACCTGTTAGGGATTGCTCCCACTAGTTTTCAAGACTAGCGCGTTACCGTCCCGCCCACCCTCCACGGGCGGAGAGTGTGGGAGTCGAACCCACTCGGGGCTTTAAGACCCCGCAGGTTTAGCAAACCTGTGCCTTACCATCCGGCCCACTCTCCGTAGGCCGTATTATATCAAGAAATCAGTCTCTGCTCTCAATTACCCACGCTTTTCCCGTAAAGAGGCGAATCACCGCTTGCCGGCCGGCAAACTCATTGCTGATGCCGCGCGTCGAGCCGCGGAGAATTTTTGTTTTTGTGAGATTGTATTTGAATTTTGACAACGAAATAACAATTGAAGACGTTATGGGAAGAATCGAAACATACCGGTATCCCCCGGGTTTTAATATTGTACGACCTTTAGATATTTTCCTGGTTCGGTTTGTTTCATCAATACATATCTGGGTTGTGATAGTAAAAAGCGTTGCCATTGTGTGATCCAGCCGCGTACCCGATCCTCCGAAAATATAGACTTCTCCTTTTGCCTGCCGGATGGCAAGTTCCATGTCCGTAAAGTTTTTATTTTTCGGATAGATTTTTATGGTTTTTACACGCTCTTTAATCCGTTTCAGTTCATATGGCGATGTTGAATCAAAATCACCGATCGCAAGATCAGGAATGATATTGTTCTTCAGCAGCCAATACGCCGCGCGGTCCACACCGATAATATAATCGTCCGGACGAAGTATTTTTAAAAAATCTTTTTTTAGTGTCCCGTTGCCAAATATTACCGTGCGATGGTCATTGCCCATATGTGGTGTGCTCCCGCCCGTTTGAGCGCGCTTGCGGCGTTCCGCAGTGTTGCCCCCGTCGTACAAACATCGTCGAATAATACGATACGTGAATTATGAATCAGGAATAAGGAATTATGGATTGAAAAAGAATTCTTCATATTTTTTATCCGATCTTCCCGCTTTTTAATTTCTGCCTGAGGGGGCGTTGCGCGTGCCCGCCGAAGAATATCAGTACGGACCGGGATATGCAATCGCTGTGCAACGGCACGGCCCAATACTTCTGCCTGGTTAAATCCGCGCTGGCGGTATCGTATCCCGTGGAGCGGGATTGGGACCAGAATACTATCATTCCCGACCTGTTCGGGAATCCGTATTAAACCTACAAATTCTTTTGCCAAATCAGAAACATAACGATACTTGAGCGCCTTAACGGCTTTACGCACCGGCCCGTCATAATGAAAAAAACTTGTAAGCCCGTCAATCCCGTACCGCGTACGACAATTCGGATGGGTAACCCCGCCAAAGGCAGACCTTCCGCACATCGGACAAATCCGCTCGTTATCCAAAATCGGCCGGATTTTTACCCTGCACGCATCACAAAAATAGGTGCCGATACGGCCGCATGCAACACAGCGTTTGGGGAAAAAAACATCAAGAATATTCACATTGTGGACATTATAACGAAACATTGGAACCAAATCACTGACTACATTTGGCGCTGGTATCCAATGCTCATCCACTCCGTTTTTGTCCCACCAAGTCGCTACAAATACGCGAAGCTATCAATGAGTTTATCACATATAGAAGTATGAGTTACGGCGAAATATGCAAACAAAACTCATTAACTATAGAGAAACAGCAAAGTTTAACCTTTGGGCTAAGTATTTTACCGATGCGAGTAATAAGGACACATGGGGGAACGCAACTCAATCAGCAATAATCGCCTACAAGTATAGTTCGCCCGGACAGTACCATCTTGCGTCCATTACCGGATCGAAAAATATGAGGAAATATGAGTTACTAGCCCCAAGCATGTTAGACAAGATAGGCTTTAGCTTCGGAGAGCTTCTCAAAATAGGGGTCAAGAAAATGCTTGATGGCAACTACAAAGACTGGGATGCGCTCATGGAACGACTGGGGTACTTTGAGGGGAAAGATGCCATACAACAAAATAATCAATACAATCAATTTAATTTTGAAGAAATCGGGCAAGCTATTGCACAATCAAGAAAAGAAAGAGGCCTTGCTTATTGACAAACCTTAGCAAAAAAACTATCACTCTGATAAGATTAGTGTAAAGAATTTTATGAACAAAAACTCCACTCGCCAGGTTGTTATAGACAGAATCTACCGATTAAACGGTAAAGAGTTTCAACAGCTATGTTGGGATATTCTTATTAAAGTTTTTACTGACCTACAAACACCACGACCAGTCCACGACCTTGGAAGTGATGGCTATACAGTCAAATCCTCAATCTTTTTTGCCTGCTATGCCCCAGAGTCACATGAATATGATGCGAGCGAAACGACCGACAAGATAAACGGCGACTACAAAAAGTTTGTTGACAACTGGAAGACGAATGGGAACTTCAAAAAATGGGTCTTTTTGACAAAAGGTAATTTGATTGGCGCTCCTCATCAAAAAATTGTAGAACTTAACAACAATGGTGACGGCGTAACCAAAGAAAACTGGGGTGTCGATCAAATCGTAAATATGGTCATGGGCTTAGATATACAGCTAATTAAGGAGCTATTTAACCTTGAAGACGCAAATGGGGTTCAACAAACATTTGTTAATCAGGGCATAGTCAATAGCGGAAATGTCCATATAGATAAACAGGTGGGCACGCTCAATGAGTACAATCAATACTCCGGGGCTGAACAGGATGAAAATAATGCTATCGAGGAAGTATTTAATTACGTTATTTCACAACTTCCAAAAACATCACCATTGTCACCGACCGATGAGAAGCGAATTGAAATTAGAGAAAAAATAAAACTCAATTTTACTGACCAAAAAGACCAAGGCGAGGTAGAAAGGTATTTTAATGATGCGTTTACTCGTACAAAGCTGGTAGAAAGTAAATTACAGGCATTAGATTCTCAAACTCAAAAAGATATAGAGCTATACATATCAAGAAAATACTCCGAGTTCAAAAGAAATAGTCAGTCGAGCATGGAAATTCTTGATAAGCTCTTCGATTTTTTTACCCCGGATAAAAGGAAAACGAATCCTGCTTATGCAGTAACCGTAATGGCGTTTGTACTCCTCTTTTTTGAGGATTGTACAATTTTTGAGAAAAAATAATATGATAATGCCAACTAAACACGAAGACATCCGAAAAAATTCGATGGTTCTTGGAGCTAATGTAATTTCATATCTCAAAAGCTATGGTGGTGAAAATATCGAAACACTCTTTCAATCGCTAAAACAAAAGGCTGGAATTAGTTTGGATCAATATGGTGATATTGTTACAATTTTGTGGTTGGGAAACATCATTACGATTAAAGAGCATAGAATACATCTTAGATAAGATATGTTATTAAAAAAACTTTATTCTGAACCAGAAGGACTATTCGAACCCGTTGAATTTCATGACGGAATCAACTTTGTGTTTGGTGAAAAAAGTGAGTCATCTGACCCAAAAGAATCTCTAAACGGGATTGGAAAATCTACATTATTAGACTTGATAGACTTTTGTCTTCTCTCTTCTTATTCAGGCTATCATAATCCGAGATTGTATTCTGCCAAGAATATCATGGTAAATTACTTGATTGTTTTGGAGTTCGAAATTGAAGATGAGACTTACATAATCAAACGAGGTGTCAAAGAACCAAACAAAATCCAATTTGGCAAACGCGATTCTCTCAGAGAGTATTCGAGAGACGAGCTTGGACAATTGTTTGCCGACCTAATTTTCAAGAAGAAAAATTATGAAGGAAATTTTTCAAACAAATGGTGGCGCCGACTAATAGCTTTCTATCTAAAAATACAGAATCAAAAGAAGTCGAGATTTACAGAACCAGTCAAATACATTGATGAATTAAGCGTTGCTGAACTGAATCAGTATCTATTCTTCCTTATGGGACTCGACAATGCCTTGGCCACAAGAAATTTCGACATTCAATTTAACTTAAAAAGGCGTGAGAAAGCAATAGTAGAAGTTAAACAATTGGTTGAAGAAACATATGGACTAAAAGATATTGGCGAAGCATCGAACCAAATTGACAGGCTAAATCAGGAAGTAAAAAGTGTCGAGGATACAATCTCTCAATTCAAATTGTCAACACAGTATCAAGACGCTGAACAGCAAGCAAATAAAATCACGGCAGAAATTAAAGCACTTTGGTTCCAAAACTTCTCTGACAGGAAAAAAATAGATGCTTATGAAGATAGCCTTAAGCTTGATATAGATGTTGATGTCGATAGGATAAAAAGAGTATATGAAGAATTCAATAAACTGATGGCCGACAAAGTAGCCACCACACTTGATTCTGCAATTAAATTTAGAAAAGACCTAATAACTTCAAGGAAAACTTTCATTTCCACAGAGAAAAAATCTCTATCAAGCAAAATATCTGAAAGAGAACAAAAGATAAACAAGCTAGAATCTGAAAGAGCTAAACTATTTTCATTTTTGTCAAACAAAAAAGCTATAAACGACTTGTCAGAAGCCTATTTACTTCTTAGCCATAAAAAAGACCAACTTGGAGAGTTGGGTGGTAAGGTTAAACTATACACAGACCTACAACGAGAGAAGGCCGACTTAAAAATCGAGGCAACGAAAATCGAAAAAGAAATGTACGATTTTGTCGAAAAACATACAGAAACGGTTTCTTCTTTCAGAACAATTTTCCACCAAATCTACAACGCTGTTTATCCGGCAAGCAAAAACCAATCAATGCTGGCACTTAATATAAAACCTGAAACCGATGCTGTTGTTAATATAGAAATTACTTTTCCAGCTATGTACTCTAAAGGTAAAAACCAAGGAAGAACGTTAGTTTTTGATTTAGCTGTTTTAATTAACTCTATCAAAAATAACTATCCCGGACCAAAATTTCTTGTTCATGATGGTATTTTTGATGGAGTGGACAAAGCTCATTTTGTATCACTCTACAAGTATCTCGAAGACCTAAAAACCAAAATGCGGTTTCAGTACATCGTTACCCTGAATGAAGAAGGAACTTTGAGCGAAAAATTTGGAGATGTGGACGAATTATCTCCAAAAGGTATAAAGAGCAAGGCCATCAGTATATTAACCGCAAAGAAAAAACTTTTTGGTAAAGATTTTTAAAACCACTCTAGTTTCCATAAGCCAAACGTAAGCCTTGTGTGCCGCTTTGTGCAGGGTTTCAACCTGATCTGGGATACTTTGCCCTCTCAACATACTGGTAGGCACAAGAATTGTAAACCCGTCAACTTTATCCTGCAGGTAGATACTTTCATATTTCGACTGCAGCTTCTCCTTAAGTTGCTCGAGGTACGCTGCCTTTTTGAGCCTGTAACCCCTTTGCACAACGTGAAACATCATCATCGGAGCGCTCGTATCCCCGGATTGAATGAGAAATGGCAGATGGATTTCTTTTGCGTATACCTCCAGCTCGTTGATAAAGGCTTTTACGTCTTGGTTGCCAGCGTGGAATAACCGATCGGAATAAAGTAAGGAAAACGGATAGTACCGGGTCACAAATCCCCAGAACCAATCATGGATTGTTTGTATGACTTCAAAAAGCACAATACGCCACCCTCTATCCCAACTCTCCCGTTTCTTTTCGTCTGTTCCGGGAGCGTACGCGAAGTGACACAAAAAGAGTATGAGAGATTTAGGAAGGATGAGAATATACGCTAAGACAACAATGAGTATGCTCAACACCACAAGCCCAAGTGAAATATGCAGCCAGTCAAGAACATTTACCAATAGAAAGAAAGCAAGTATCCCGGCGAGTATTTTCCATTGTGTTTTGGTGCTCATATTTACTGGTCAAATCCCCCGGAATCTTCAGCTGTACTACCAAACTCCTCGTACCCCCGATCCATACAAGTATCGTACAGATCCGTGTTATTGGGCTGCTGGTCTGTAATAACGCTACATACTCTTTTTAAATGATCGTCGAGTTCCTTTTCCTTTCTCTGGTTATATAATATGAACTCTCTATTTGCCAACAAAAGCCCGCCAACAACCACAAGTATCCAAAATATAACTCTTGCGCTGTCTGTTAATTTGTTTCTCATTTTTCCTCCTCTGCTAGTTTTACAAACTATGCAAAAACCTCATCTTTTTCCAAAAATGAACACAGCAAATAAGCCAGCAACTCCACCGCAACCGTTTTGCCATTTTCTATCTTCAAGTGACTCTTTGTGTCCCGTTTGAGATCTTGCCCATCCCCATTCAACAATATGGACGCCCAATTGGTTTTGTACCCCGCCGTATAGTATTTCTCCCATGGCGTCAAAGTCTGTTTGATTTCGCGCATACTTTTCAAACCCAGCATGACTATCAAGCGACCCATACGACAACTGCTCATTGGCTCTATTTTGTGCGATGCTACACAATAGGTCATTCTTCTCAAGCGTTCCTATCCCATGAGCTTTTCTGTATTCATTGACTGCAACAAAAAGTTCTTCTGATGTAGACATTCGCGAGTCTGCGGGGTGTGCACAGGCTGTAGTTTTATCATCCAAAACCTCACAGCTCCAGTCCACCGCCTTTTGAGTATTCTGTATAATTTTTTTTGCTTGAATTGTTGTAACAACGGGGACAATAGGCGAAGCGCCTATATTTTCTGTCAGAGATGCTCCTGCACTAGCATCACTAGATACTGGTGTAGAAATTATTGGCGTAGAAGATCGGTTTGCCAGTTTTTGGTAATCGTACACGAGCACAGATATGCATCCAAGTACCAATATCACTATGAATGAAATAATAAACTTCTTGGAAAATAAAAACTGTATTATTCTTCTACCAAATAATTTAATGACGGTTGCTGCGAGAAATAAAAATGAGAATACTCCAATAATGACCGATGCCAACATAACCAGCGATTGACTATCTGTATAAAACCCATTGCTGGGAGCTCGAAACAAAAATGAGGCACCGAAAAACGAGATGATTGAGCATGCCCATATTAACCCAGACAGCAGAAATAATTTGTGCAAATATACTCTGTTCTTATTGGTTTTCATGATTCTAAATGATGCTAATCGACTCTAATTGAGCTAGTTAAACCACACAAAAAAGCCCTTCGCCAGCGATGACTTGCGCCACCTACCATCCTTTCGGACGATAACCTACTAGGTGCTCTGACGAAGAGCTTACTTCCTAGTAGGTTTTGTATGCCATGCCAACTATTACTAATCGGTTTAGGCAACTAACTGACTTGATTTTAGCATAATAACGTCAAAAATAATCCAAAGGAGTAAAATGTATTCAGATCATATGAAAAATATAAAATCTTTCCCCGACAGCGATCCTGCATTCAACCAATTCATTAAACTCTATAGAGATACTGAATTCCAATCATTCTGTGATCAAGCAAAAGCTGAGCTGTTTGAAGGCAGTGTCATGGTACGAAACCGAAGAATTCTGCTCAATTCATCAATCGCGTTGTGCAAAAGAAAAATTAGAGAGTTTATTTACAACAAACAGCTTCCAAATACATGGATAGAACCGATATACAGCATAATTAGCGGTAGGCGGGCCAATCTCCCTCCGGATAACGGAATTTCTATCAAAGTTGGAGGAACCGACATTGCCTCAGAAGGAGACAATATTATATTGATCCGCAAACCAAATGGAATGCTAATGGACACAGACACCTCATTGTCGATTGTCGTATCAACAAAAATGAGCACAGATTATTTGGTAAAGTTTATCCAAGAAAACAGTGAACAAATTCAATATTATTTGAAAATACTTGAGTTACCGAAGCACCAGCATATGCCATGGAAAAAAACCATACTAGCGCTTGAAATTATTTACATGAAGGATGAAGAAAATCTTACCTTTGACCAGATTGCAGACAAACTCACAAAGAAAGAGGACATTACCATGGAAGAAGCGGATTATTTAGCGACGACTGAAAATATAAAAACGCTGTATTACCGCTACAAAAAGCTGCTTCAGTCACCATAGTTTCAGAAATACCCCCCTAAAAAGAAACTGATCTTCCCATTCCTGTCGCCTACCATGCGAGTTATATGGACAACGACATAGAATATGAAACCAAAGATTTCTTCTTGAGCGCGTGCATTCTGGCTACCGGGGCAAAAATTACCAAGGTTATCCGGCAAGAAGATAAAACCTGCGTTTTCGTTTTTAATATCACGCCGGATAGCGCAAAAGAAATAATCAGAAAACACTGGAACAACGAACTCCTACTCCCCACCCGTTCACTCATTGACGCAATCCATGAACTCAAAAGCCGCATTTACGAGTCATAACTATGTCAATCGAACGGAAAATCACCATAAAACGTGCAAGAGAAATCCTCGGAGACAAGAGTGATAATCTTTCGGATAAGCAAATAGCTATTGTCTTGAATTCGTTATATGCTTTGTCAGAAAGGATCACGCAAGCCGTGACCAAAACAATATGAAGGCTCTTATATACTGTCGCGTCAGCTCGGAACGTCAGGTAACTGAAGGAAGCGGTTTGACCAGCCAAGAGCAACGCTGCCGTCAATACGCGGAAAATAAACAATACAACGTCTCAAAAGTCTTTGCGGATGAAGGAGTTTCTGGGGGCCTATTCGACAGGCCGGCAATGCTCCAGCTCATTGATTATTTGGATACCCATGCATATGAACAATTCGTCATCATATTTGATGACCTAGCTCGTTTTGCTCGCGATCTTCAGGTGCATCTGAAACTCAAAACTGAACTCGTGTCTAGAGGAGCGACACTAGAGAGTCCTAATTTTAAATTTGAGGATTCTCCGGAAGGTGAGTTTATAGAAAACGTGCTCGCCTCAAAAGCACAGCTGGACAGACACCAAAACAAACGACAGGTCATCCAAAAAATGAAAGCGCGTGCGGAATCCGGTTTCTGGCCCTTCTGTCTCCCGCCGGGTCTCAAAAACCATAGGGATCCCTTACGCGGAAAAGTCTCCTCACCCGATGAACCGATCGCTTCAATTTTTAAGTCAGCTATTGAAGGATACCGCGATCGGATTCTACTTACGCAGCTCGACGTGGTAGATTATATTCAAGAACAATATAAGTTAAAAGGAATAAGCCGCGCCATATCGCTTCATGGAGTACAAAGACTACTCACGGAAATTTTGTATACCGGTTACATCGAATATCCGCACTGGGGCATAACAAGAAGAAAAGGAGCTCACCAAGGATTCATTACGATTGAGACACACGATGAAGTTTTGAAAATTCTAAATGACCGTACAAAACCAAAAGTGAGACGAGACACAAATCCGGAATTCCCGCTAAGAGGCCTCATTTTATGCCAAGACTGCAAAAAACCAATGACAGCGAGCTTTAATACGAGCCGCAACGGACAACGATATCCGAATTATTTTTGCAAAACCAACGGTTGCCCTTTACAAAACAAGATTATCCATCGAAAAGATCTTGAAGACAAATTTGTAGCAATTTTACACACAGCGAAACTGGATAAGTCCACAAAAAATCTGGCTATTGAAGTGCTTACCGACGTCTGGAGCCAACAACAGGCACAGATGATAGATGCTCAAACCGCTCATGAGCGCGTAAAGCGGGAATTATTGGGTGAAATCGATTCTGTAACCACACGTATTAAAAAGACTAAAAATGAATCGCTAGTCCCAGTCTATGAAGAAGAACTCATTAAACTTCAAAAACAAAAAGAAGACTTGAACACTCAACACATCCCATCAAACTTCACTCAAGAACAGTTTGGAACCGCTACGAGGAAAGTAATCGACACACTGGAAAATCCAGTCGGGATGTGGCAAACCGAAGATCTGAACGACAGACTGACCGTATTCTTCATGCATTTTGACCAAAAATTGGTCTATGACAGAGAATTGGGATTTGGAACCGCAACTTTAGGGCAGTCTGTCAGCATAATTCGCTCTTTGGGGAGCGAAAAAATATCTAGTGTGGAGACGGAGAGTAATGAGCTCTCGTCCAGAACGATATCCCTTAACATATCTACAGGCGTAGTCAATCAATATTGTCATCTTTTTTGTGGCCGGTTGACAGGCTAAAAAAGATCAAGATGTATTGGGCTTCATCAGAGTGGAACATCAAACCACGCTAACTGCACCTTGGCTTTGTTTACACCGTAAGAACGTCACCAAAGAAACATTCAAACGATGGCCTTAGGCGTAAAGAACAGCGAACTGTCTCTTCGCGAAATAGGCTGCTTGGGCTTGTTCAGCGTCAGCATTTAGTTTTTGAACCGTGTTTTGCGACTCCTGTTCAAAGTCGGCCTGCAATGTCAAAGAACTTCGGACTGTCGAATCTTGTACGTCCCCATTATTTCACTTTCCCCCGAAATTCCCGCTCAAGTTCAATTTTCTGATCTTCCTTCCGCTTTGCTTCACGCTTCTCATACTGTTTTTTGCCGCGCGCAAGGCCGATTTCCAGCTTCACCAGAGGGCCTCTAGTATACCAGGAAAGCGGTACCAGGGTCAAATTAGCGCCATCAATTTTACTTTTGAGGCGGATAAGCTCGGATTTATGAAGCAGCAGCTTCCGTGTACGCTTGGGGTCATACCCATCCGGCCGTGCGTAGATATACGGGAATATCTGCGCGTTCACCAGATACGCCTCTGAGCCTATAATCCGCACAAACGCACCGGTCAGCTGCGCGTGACCGCCTTTCACGGATTTGACCTCGGCGCCCGTAAGGCTCACTCCCGCCTCAATGCGCTCGATAATCTCATATTCAAAGGTGGCTTTTTTGTTGAAAATCTTCATTTAAGCGTTATAGCGTAGAGTTTGCCATCTGACAAGAGGAATATTTTTTTGAGCTCTTCGGAAACTACTAATTCAATAGGAACAATATCCGTCCAGGTGTACTGCGCCAGATACGTACCGTCTTTTTCAAGTACCACAATGCGCTTATTGTCGCTGTCCAGGATATATAAATTTTTCACCTCGTCACTGGTGTATACCAAGAGTGTACTACCAAAGGCCGGCTCGACTCCCTTGGGAACAAACGTGTCCTCTCTCCCCTGAGTAAACTTAAGTATCTTGCCTGTTTTGGTACCCACCCAGACTGACCCGTCGATTGCCATATTGGTGGCAGTGGAAAAATCGGGAAGCGTATCGGGATTGAGATACTCGCGCATGGTGGTAAACCCCCATTGTGCACCGGCAGATTGAGTGGCTGTCTGACTGTCCGTTACGACATATTTCCAAATTCTCCCTTTCTGGGTATCCAAGAGATATTGATTGCCTCCGTAGGCAACCAGTGACGCGATGTCTCCCCACTCCGGATTTTTCGGAATCACCGCCTGAACGGTTTTGTTATCAGTGCGCCGCGCCTGATGAATACCGGCGCCAACCAACACATATATGTTGTCCCCATGAATACTTGTAGAAGAAAGTCCCGCATAGGAGGGGCCGCCGCCGACAATCGTCGATTTTTTACTGGTCACATCAAGGGCTATCACGGTTGTCGTTGTGGGATCGACAATCGCAATCGTTTTGTCCTCAAATCCAATGTGAGAAATAGTCCCGCCTTTTTTTACCAGGCCCGCATCAAAAAACAATTCCGGCTTTATGGAATAAATCTGCATCGCGCCGGTTAAATTGTCGGTAATCAGACGGTATACCTCGGCAATTTCACGTCCTTGAACGGACTTCGGCGGTATTGACGCTACATATGGATCCAATAGTGTTTTTGCCTGCACAAGCCGTTCCCTCCCCTTCACCGGGTTAAGGCTCATGAGCGCCATCCCTTCATCCAGTGCGTGGCGCGCATCAGACAGCGCGGCTGATGCGGACTGATTTTTCACCTGAAATCCCTGTTTGGCTATCCCCAGAATGACCGAAATTCCGAAGAGTGTGATAAGGACGATTGCCAGGAGGGCTGTTGTTTTTTTCGGGTGAGCCCGGAGGCGCTGAACATCGCGTTTCAATACCGAAACCGAGAGATGATGCCTGATGTTGGCAATACGGCGCGGATGAAAATACCGCAAGAGCGACTTCCCCTCATGCATTGCTTTCACAAACATTGGTTTACCCAGCTTCTCACCAATTGGTTCACCGTCAAGATCACCGGCATCATCCTGAAATTGCATCACGATGGCCGCGCTTCCCTCCCCTGAGGGTCTTTCGTGCAAAAGGAGCGTTAACCGTTCGGCAACTTCAGCGGGCGTGAGATGGTCAAATATAGTCGCGGCATCTTCCTGCGTCAGCGTATGGGAAAATTCAGCAGAAGCCAAAATAATGGAATCTCCCGGCTTAATCTCTCCGGAAATTGATCCCGAATTATGGAGAAGCCGGGAAAATTCGTGTCCGCGCCTGATGTATACATCGCCGCCGCCATGCAAAACAATATAGACCACGGGTCCGACCGGCACACACAAAATCACGGTTTGTACGCCTTGGTTGGCAACATCCTTAACAATTTGCTTTAGAGCTTCAAGACTTGTGGGCGCATCTGCGAGTTTCTGCCCGAGTGTGCTCAACAGATGGATGCCCGCAGCACGGGCACCGCCGTCATCATATGCAATTTCTACCACGCCGTATGCATTTGGCTGAATTAACACCTGACCCCAATGTGTCTCATTCGTCGGTCCCACGACAGAACCAACGATCGGTTTGCCTGCCATACTATTATCTTAGCATGCGGGGTAAACAGAGGGTTAGAGAAGAATGAGGGCAAACAGAAAGAGAACACACGCAAGAATGAGGTGAACGATCACAAGCATCCGGAGCATCGGCTCAAACGATTCCTCCAACACTCCTGCCATAAGCTGTTCCTGCCGGACCAGCACCCCGGCAAATGCACCATATAAAGCAATGCCTATAAGAAAAAAAACTTTCAGAATGACCAATACATACCCTGATATTTCCGGCATCATAGTGCGCCCCCTCCCTCATTTTCCGTCAGTTCCCGTATCGTCTGCACGACTTTTTCCGGGTACGGTACGGCCTCAAACTCCAAATTCGGGGACTCTCCGGCCGTCTGGATATTGACGTGGCCGTAATTAAAAAGCGTTGCCAAAATTCCGCCGCTTGTATAACTCAAGTCCTGAATCTTTGAAAGCTCCGCAACGGAAAACTTCTTGTACAGGAGATAATAAAAATCAATGTCGACAATCCGTTCGTTCGTCACAATATAAATGTTGAAAAACCACCCGATAAAACTCGAGAGGGCAAACCCGAATGTGGCAAGATACCAAAATATTGTGCCGATGAGGAAAAAGGCGGGCGGCAGCGGCACATTCAGGCTGATTGCTTCAAACAACCGTGGGAAAATAATAGTCGGCGCGATTAAAAGGACGATGGTTGCGATAATCCAGGGGATATTCACGATGATATGCTGGCGCAAAAATAATATAACCTTTTCTTCTTCTTCCTGTGTCTCAAAGCGGAGTCCCGACGGGTTTACGGCGAATGCTGTAAGCGGACCCATATGGGTCGGCGGCTGGCCATTGGTGGAAAACGGTTTTTTGAACGCATGCTTCACCGCAGGTTTATGGTGCTTGGGCGCAGTCGGGGATACATATAAAGTCGGCATCTTCCTAAAAATACTACAAATCCGGAAAATACACAATCCGAACTTATTTGCGCTCGATATTGAAAAGAGAACTGCGGATTGAAATATATCCGGGTGCACGCAGATTAAACGCCTGCTTAAACTGATCTCCGGGGATTGACTGACCGTTCACGATTACCGCGCTCGTATATCCCTCTGTGCTGTAGCTCACGGACACGGAAGATACGCTCGTGAATGCACCGCCATGAGCATTTGCTTCCGCCCGCATTTCTGAAATTGAAAATGGGTTTCCGGAAGCACCGGAGATAGGACAGCTGGAAAGCGTCGTGGGCAACACCCGTGAAGCATCGCCGCCGCCGGTTAATACTCTCCACGCGTTCAATATGTCAATAAATTCGTCCTGCGTTAGCCATGGGCTGGTTTTGCCGCACTTTGCGGAGTTATTGTAATAATCTGCGGTATACCACCCTTTGTAGAACCAGGGGGATCCGGCAATGCTTTCATACGCACCGCTTGTCCAACACCCCTGATTGCCGCATGTGGTGTCCCACCCCATCGTAAGCAAATATCCGCCTGTGGTAGAAGAATAATACGTCACGACGTCTTCGATAACCTGGCCTCTCGTCGATTGCACTGCCTCCCGCCATTCACCCGGAGGGTTATCTGCTTTGGAACTTGAAAATACCTGACACGATTGCGTTGTACATATGGACTGTCCCTGCGTCTTGTAGCGATAGGCATAGCTTCTGGCGGCGATTGCCTGTGCTTTCAATGCTTCTGCCGGAAAACTTGCGGGCATTTCCGCAATACCCATCATGTACCGGTCTTCAAAATTCATAGATCCAATTCCGGACACACTGATATCTCCACCCGTATCTTTTGATACCGGTGTTTTCCCGTAATACGCCTGTAAAATCTGGTTTGCATTTTGCCCCTGCTGCGCTCTTCCTTTTGCTCCGTATTGGCTCATGCCTTTTTTGTGTGTATATGCCCCGAACGAGAATCCGGCAAATGCCGGTGAAAATCCGGGGTTATAGTTGGGAGCAGCATTGGGATCATCCGCAAGCGGGACATCTCCCAGACTTGTGGTAAAAGTGCCGCTCCGGGCGGTAAGTATGGCTTGTTGTGCTGCCGTTACCGCGGTTAGTACGCCTCTGAGCTTCGTTTGGTACGCAGTAGCTTCCGCGACCAATTTGCGTACAGATATTGCCCGTTTGTCTGTGTCTGCCTTTAAGGCCGCAAGGGTCGCCTGTTCGCGTTCAAGTGCTGCCTTTTTATCCTCAAGACTCTTCACCGTCACTGCAGTCTGGGTAATCACTTTTTTATCCTCATTAACTGCCGCGTCCTGATACCCCATGGTCCGGAGCACTGATCCGATGCTTGTAGAAGAAAAAAATAAATACATCGGATTTGCCTTGTAGCTGCGGATATAAAATTTCCGGATTCGTTCACTTGCCAGTATTAGTGACCCTTCGAGCTCTTTTTCTCCGCGAGCAATTTCTATAGACTTCTGCGCAACACCCGCTTCCACCTGTTTAATGCGCGCCTGAAATGCTGCAATTGCCTTGTCCATCTTCTGCAACTCGTCAACGTGCGGACGGACCGCCGCTTCCATCTGGCTAAGCGCCGCATTGCAGGTGGCGCTTATTCTCGTAAGCGCTTCCAAATTCATCTGGGAAATATTGGATGCGTCACACTCCTGTGCAAACACCGGCATGACCGGGAATGCCAATAATGCCATAAGGGATAGTGAAAAAAATATCCGTTTCATCGAAGCGTTTCAATTGTACCATGATTACCGGCGGCTTTCTTTTTCAAAGAGGCTTTGATAGACTTATACGTGTCACGTATGCGTAAACTATCCCTATTCATTGCGCTTGCAATTTTATTTTTTCTGGTTGTACCGTGGGCAAAACCCGTTTTTGCCGCAGATGACACGACAAGCGTGTGTCAGTTTGCGGGAAGCAAACAGAGTGAATGTGAGTCGTGTATGGGCGCAGGTACTGCTTCCTGGACTGCGTTCGGCTGCATCCAAACAGATCCCCAGCAATTTATCGGGGAGATACTCAGAATCGGTATCGGCGTCGGAGGCGGGATTGCATTTCTTCTTATTCTCTTCGGCGGATTTCAGATCATGACCAGCGCCGGCAACCCGGAACAGCTAACCGCCGGCCGGGAGGTAATCGGTTCTGCCATCACAGGACTTCTATTAATCATATTCTCGATATTTCTCCTGCGGCTTATCGGATATAATATACTGGAGATTCCGGGATTCGGATAACTATGATACACCACGTGCTTGCCCAAGCCATTCAGTTGCCGGGTCCAAACGACAGCTCTGTGCCCATTGCATATCCCAATGAATTTAAAGGGTTTCTCTTCGAGGGACCCAAAGGAACCATCGGCAACATCATCAATACTGCTCTGCCGATTATCTTGGGCATCGCCGGACTTGCGCTTCTCCTTATGATTATTTTTTCGGGATTTTCCATGATGACCAGCGCGGGGGACGCTAAAAAAATGGAGGCGGGCAAACAGCGCCTTACCAACGCGATTATCGGATTTATCATTATTTTCGGGGCGTATTGGGCTATTCAGATTGTCGGCATCATGTTCGGGACAAGTGTTACCACGGGATTTAATTAATTCTTTTTACACTCCAAACCGCCGCTTCCGCTTTTCAAATTCTTCGATTGCCGCATCCAGCCGCGCGGGCGTAAAGTCGGGCATAAGAAACTCCGGAAAATATAATTCGCTGTACTGGCCCTGCCAGAGTAAAAATCCGCTTAAGCGCTGCTCCCCGCCCGTGCGGATAATAAAATCCGGATCGGGAATACCGTGGGTGTCCAGATATTTTTCGAAATCGTTTTTATTTTTTGCCCGGCGGACGGCTCTCCTGATTTCATCACGTCCGCCGTAATTGAGCGCTATCGTTACCGTGATTTTTGTATTGTTTTTTGTTTTTTCGACGACGTCCCCGATGCTTGTGCGAAGCTCAGGGTCTATTCGTGATAAATCACCGATAACCTTCAGGCGCACGCCTTTTGCCATCATTTTCCTGCCAAATGGTCCCAGTCCCTGCTTTAAGATATACATAATACCTTTGACTTCGGACTGCGCCCTGCCCCAGTTCTCGGTCGAAAATGCCCAAAACGTCATATAGTTAATACCACGATCTGCTGCGTGCGCAACAAGTTGCTCCAGTACACGGTTTGCCACACGCCGATGCCCTTCCAAAATCGGCAGCCGGTGTTCTTTGGCCCACCGCCTGTTCCCGTCCATGACGACTGCGATATGTGTCGGTATCATATGATATGTGCGCCGGCCGCCGGCTTATTTATAATCAACGTTCTCCCTTTCAATAATTCTACTACCCTAGCTTCATCTTTTCCCTCGCAAATCACATGCGCGTTGGGCCCGGCATCAATCGTAAAATATGCGGGTACCGTGCGTTTCTTAACAAGCTCCATAATGTTCACTGTCTCGCCGGTCCAATAATAGAGCGGCGGGCTTTGGGTCTGCATCACATGATGCATATCCAAACACTCTTCCTCAATTACCTCACCCAGCTCCTGAATATTCTTCTCATTCAGCGCTCGTTCCAGCCGCGCAATACGCCGGGGTAGTGCGTCCAACCGTTTGTGGAAAAACGGGCTTGTTGCCGCCTTATCATGGCCTTCTGATGAAGACACCTTTTTCGTTGTCGATTCTACCATCACGATAATATCCCGCACATCCCACCAATCCGGGGGATACAGCGAACGCGCATACTCCCCTTCCCATTTAACAAACCCGTCGGGAATACTCCGGCAGGCTGACCCCGAGCCAAGCCGGGCAAATGCAGCCAGCTCCCGCTCTGAAAGGCGGAGTCCCAATGCCGCTGCAGCCGCCACGGTAAGGGCGGCAAATCCGGAGGCGGACGAAGCAATCCCGGCAGACGCGGGAAAGCTATTGTGTGTCTCCACGCGGCAAAAAAGCGCGCTGCCTGCGCGCTCACGCAACCGGTTGAGATGAGCAGTAATCCGGGCTGCGTCAAATCCTTCTGAAATAACATCGTGTTTCAGCCCCGGGGAAAACTCGACCGTCGTTGTTGTGGTGCACGCGCTGAGATTCATTGAAATAGACGGGTTTGACGGGATGCGCAACGCCGCATCGACACGGCCCCAGTATTTAATAAATGCAATATTCGCCGGTGCTATTGCGGTTGCTTTCATAGTATTCCCGCCTCCTGAAGGGATTTTGTTGCCGCATCCGTTAAGACAAGTTTTTTGCTTGCAACAAACAATGTAATCTCCCTTGGATCAAAAAAACGGATGTCTGCCACCTCCTGCGGGTCCGGGGTAAACGGACCATCGCTTTTCCCTTTGTATAAAGCGACGCGTTCGGATTCCCCGCTATTTTCTATAATAAATTTCTTGAAAAAAACGAGCGGGGTATCAATGCCTAATTCTTCCTGAAGCTCCCGGTGCACTGCTTCTTCGTCGGTTTGTCCGCGTGCAACATGACCGGCTGCGGATATTCCCCACATCCCCGCCTCCATGTCTTTGGTCATACTGCGCTTCTGCAAAAGCAGTTGCCCTTGCCTGTTAAAAATAAGCGCGCCGACCGTCCGATGAATAAGCGAATTGTCGCGGTGACATTCAAAGCGCGTTTTGTAGCCAAGAATGTTGTCGTTGCCGTCTACAACAATAAACATTTCATCCTGATTATCAGTGGTTTCCATGCGAACACCGGGGGCGTTTGGAGTCAGATGAACCACTTCTCCGCCCGCTTTTATAATCGCTTCTTCTACTGCTTGTCTCTTTTCACTTGGCGCCAGTGCAATCATACAGTCTCCCCCGCCTGCGCCGGAAAGCTTGGCGCCCCAGGCGCCCGCGTGCTTTGCAGCTGCAATGAGCGTTTCAAGCTTTTCCGAACTGACGCCGAGGTCGCGCAAATACTCCTGATTAAAATCCATGAGCCGCCCCACCCGCTCCCAGTCACCCTCCAGCATTTTCGTTTTTGCATCTTCAACAATTTTTGCTATCGCCTGAAAAATCCGTTCTACTTTTTCCGGCTCTTTTGTCCTTTTTGCCGCAACTCCCTCAACGAGTGTTTTTGTGTCTGCTTTTACCCCGGTGTATCCGACGATAAGCGGTATATCGTTCATCGCCAACGGTTCGGCAATTTTATTTTTTATGTAATACAACGTTCCGCCATAGGTTGCGGCGGCAACATCGAATCCGGATCCGGCGCCCTGGATGTCCAGCACGATTTTGTAAGCTGCGTCAAAAACTTGCGGGTCGGGCGCATCGGGTCGTAGATATTTTAATGCCGCAACGGTAACGGCGGAGGATGACCCAAGCCCATATTTGCCGGAAAAAGCACATGTTGCCGAAAGCGTTGTTTTGGAATCTCCCCATGCGGCAATTGCCTTATCAAGAAATCTGGTGTCGCCGGACGAGGTGCCATCCGTAACAAAAAGCCGCTCGCTCACTGCCGTTACAATGCACGGATATCCGTACACAACGGCGTGTTCACCCAGAAGCATTAATTTTCCCGGCGCGCTAGCGGTTTTCAAGCCGTACTCCTTCCTCGCCAAGAGTAATGGGAATAAAATCTTTTTGTTTCTGTTTTGCATAACACAAAAGATACCCGACGCCTTCTTTTCTCCCGCCTCCTCCTAATATTTTTGCCGCCCCGCCGGATTTTTCAATCCCGCGTATAATTGGAATTACTTTGGGGCTTACAACCCCTATGCCCTCCAGTGTTCTTTCCCCTTTTCGCATGGCATCAATGAGCACATTTTCATCATTCTCTTTGAGCGCAACTGCAATCCGTTTTGTTTGTACTTCGTTCTCGTCAAAATAGTTCTGCATCTGAGACTTTTGACTTTTGACTTTTGACTTAACCATAGCAACCATTTCACCGGTCGTTTCTTCCGGCTTTCCCGTATCAATGACATAAAAATGGTGTAATTTCGGCGTAAACGGTAACTGCCATATGCTTTTGAGAAACTCCAATTCTTTCCGGTACCAGATGAGTCCGCCCATCGTCACCGCCGTATTGTCTCCGCCCGACGGATTCCCGTGCTTGAGCTTTTCCGCCTCATACGCAAGCTGGTTAAAGAGCACCGGATTCCAGACGTTCTTGAGAAAATAGGAGGCGGCGGCAACCACTGCAACCGCAACCGCGGCCGACGAACCCAGATGATACCCCTCGGGAATTTCGGAATCTATGGTTATATGAAATTCTTTTTGAGCTTTAAAATGCTTTTGAACAATTGCAACACAATCCGCAACATATCCTACTGCATTATTGTTCCCGGCGCGCACTGTTACCGTCAGTCTTTTATTAATCGCCGCCAGAATTGCCGGCTTCCCGTACACGACAGCGTGTTCACCCATCAAATGAATTTTTCCCGGAACGGAAACGGTAATCATAGCGGCTTTGCTTTAATCCCGTACGGGATAACCCCTTCTGTCGGCGGATCACTAATGCGGCGCACGACGACTTTCACCTTGCGGCCGAACGCAAGATCTTTTTCTGACCAGTCAACCAGTTGGGCGGTAATCCGTTTTCCGCCTGCAAGTTCAACAATGGCCACGGGATACGGCGCAAGACCCGAAAAGCCAGAGGGCGGCACACGCACAATCGTCCAGGATACAATACGCCCCTCCCGGGCAAGAAGACCCGCAATTCGTTGTTGATTCCGCCAAATTTTAACCGGTGAGTTCATTTTTTTAATATGTGCACAACGGCAGTTGCGCCACTTCCTCCGACATTATGCGTTAAGCCGATGTTCGCATTTTTTACCTGCCTATCTGCGGCCCGGCCACGGAGCTGCTCCACAATTTCCGCTACCTGTTTAATTCCCGTTGCTCCCACCGGATGCCCGCACCCTTTCAGCCCGCCGGAGGGATTGACCACCAGATTTTTTGATGTGCCAAGGCGAGTTTCTCCTTTTGCAATGGCACCCGCGGCTTTCCCTTTTTTATAAAATCCCAGATCTTCCATAGCGAGTATCTCGGCAATGGTAAAACAGTCATGTACTTCTGCAACATCAATGTCGGCGGGTGTGATCCCGGTAATCCTGAATGCTTTTTTCCCTGCCGTTTGCGTTGCTGCCAACCCGGTTAAACTCCGGCGCTCTGCCAGCCCGAGGGTATCGGTTGCTACTGTCGACGCAATAATTTGAACAGAATTCTTTCTTGTCGCTTGCTTCTTATCGCTTGTAATTATGACCGCTGCCGCTCCGTCGGAAATCGGTGAACAATCAAGTAATTTTAAGGGATCGGCAATACAGGAGCTGTGCATTACCTGCTCGATGGTAATAGACGAGTGGAATTGCGCATTGGGGTTAAGGGATGCATGGAAGTGATTTTTGACGGCAACTGCGGCAAGATCTTCTTCCGTAGTCCCGAATTCTTTCATATGTGCGCGCGCCAAAATTGCGTACAGCCCGGGAAATGTGGCGCCCGCCTGCCGCTCTTCGTCGCTGCCGGCGCCCATCAGCGCAACAGCTACATCTTCCGGTTTATGATCGGTCATCTTTTCTACGCCGAGGGCGACAACCGTCTCATACTGCCCGGAAAGCACGCTGTTGACTGCATTGTGGAGCGCAAGGCCGCCGGATGCGCATGCGCCTTCAATTTTAAATGCTGCAGCGGAAAGCCCTAATTCTTCCGCAAAAAACGCACCAAGATGTTCCTGCCCCCCGAGCATACCCGAGAGCATGTTGCCGACAAACAATGCCTGAATATGTTTTTTATCCAACGAGGCATCTGCCAGTGCCTTTTGGACCGCTTCCCCTGCCAGATGGCGGGGCGACACCGCCCACAATTCCCCGAATTTCGTTGTTGCTGCTCCTGTCACATATATTTTCATATTTTATGGGTATTTTTCAGATACCCGAGATAATCCACATATTCTTTGTTTTCAATTTGTTGTTGTACAGATCTTTGATTCCTGACGTTTGACGCTTGATACTTCAACAACTCCCCCGTTACCTGCCATACAAATCCGTCTGCTCCCGCACCGGAACCGTAGGAAACCATAAATATTTTTTGCCCCGGGCGGGCAATGTCCAGTACCGCGGAAAGCCCGAGCATCGTCGATGCAGAATAGGGATTACCGATGTGATCAACCGTCAGCGAAGGAACGATTTGTTTTTGCGTAAACCCGAGCCTGCCCGCCACCTGGCGGGGAAACTTTCCGTTGGGCATATGAAATACGCAGTAGTCAAAATCCGCCGGTTTCATATGCGTCATTTCAAGAAGCCGTTTTGATGCGCCCATTACGTGCGCAAAATATGCAGGCTCACCGGTAAACCGTCCGGCATGCGACGGATAGCGGATACCGTCCCTCCGCCAAAAATCCGGGGTGTCGGAGGAGTAGGATGTATCCGCAAGAAGATTTGCAATACAATGCTCGCGTGACATGATAAATGCCACGCCGCCGGCGCCTGACGTGTATTCCATCACATCATGCGGCTTGC
>MFKE01000020.1:40452-43414 GCA_001779455.1 Candidatus Gottesmanbacteria bacterium RIFOXYB1_FULL_47_11
CACGAGCCCGTATCGGGCGTGCCCCGCGGCAATAAGTCCTGCTATTGCCTGGATACCGGTCGTTGCCGCCTTACAGGCAAACTGCAAATCCGCGGCAAGATAATTGTGCCCCACTCCCAACAGCTCGCCGACAATTGTTGATGTGGGATTGACGGCATAGGGGTGAGACTCAGACCCCACAAATAATGTTTCTATTGCATCCGGCGGTATATTTGCCCGGACAAGTGATTGCTGCGCAGCCTCAAGCGCAATTGTGACAGCATCTTCATCCCCCGCAGGCACTGCTTTTTCGTCAACACCCAGAGACCCGATCACTTCCATTGGTTCTTTTTTCCATGCCGCGGCAATATCCGCAATTTTGATGCGGTATTTCGGAATATATGTACCGTAACTAACGATTCCTACCATAACGTTCATGCGCCCGTGCGAGCGTCCCTTCACTTAAAGATGCCAACAACGAAATTTCCCCGGCAAGCGCTGCCCCGGCAACAACTTCGGCAAACTCCTGACTGGTTTTTGCGCCGACGATCGACAATGCTTCTTTTTGTGTCGCAAGTCCGGTGCCGCCGCCGACGGTGCCAACCATCAAATCAGGAAGGTACACCGACATATAGAGATCTTTTCCTTTTACGTCTGCCGTCGTGATCCCCACGCTGCCTTCTGCAACGTGTGCAGGGTCTTGTCCGGTGGCAATAAATATAGCCGCGATGATGTTTGCATACTGTGCATTAAACCCCATTGATCCGCTGAGAGCAGACCCGATCATACACTTTGCAATCCACACGTCATAAAGCCGTTGTGCTGTAGTTTTTAAAACGGCTTGTAAAATAGTTGCCGGAATTATCACTTCCGCCCAAGCTTCCGTCCCCCGCCCATAAATAATATTGAGCCAAGAGGGTTTTTTATCAACGTCATAATTACCGGCTAAAGATACGCATGGTATATGAAGTTGTGATTCAATAAATGTAACTATTTTTTGTGTGGCGAATGTGACCATGTTAAGACCCATCGCATCCCGGGTGTCAAACGTAAATCGGACAAATCGATACAGCCCCACACTGTTTGTTTCTACGTTGGTTAAAGAAATATGCCCCGATGTTGTCTTCGCAATCTGGTTAAATTTTACCTTGTGTGACATGACAAACTCGAATAATCGGGAATTTTCTTCCATATTTTTCACTTTAAAAACGGGTCCACGCGTGGCGCCTACCCGTACCGCCAATACAGACGCCCCTCCAGACTCGGTAATTGCCTTGCATCCGCGCGAGACGGATGCAACAAGAGCGCCTTCAGTGGTGGCAAGCGGAAGATAATATTTTTTATTCCCAATCAGGAGGGGTCCGGCAACCCCCATGGGAATTTGCGCTGCGCCGATCATATTTTCGCAGTTTCGGCTTGAGGCAACAGACTCGTCAAGCGTAAAGGAACCGACGTGCCCCAGATCAACCCGGAGCTCTTTTTCCAAAGCCTTACGCCTGTCTGCAACTGATGTATATGATCGTATATTCATATAAACGGTACCCGGAATATTCCCAACCGGTAGAGTCCGACACTCCACAGGGCAAGCGCCGGCAGACTTATAAGGGCAACAATCAATATTTTGCCCAGGTCAAGCCGTAGGCCGAACCGGAGCGCAAGATACCCGATAGTCACCTTCCAGAAAAAAAGTGTTGCCGAAAATACAAGAAACAGGATGCTGAAGAGAACCCCCTGCGGGCTGGTTGTCCGGGGCGGCGGCAGAATTACATAGAGAAGCGATGTTGCCAAAAACCAGATAACCGTCGGAATAAGCGAATACCCCCATGCAAGCATAAATCCCTGAAACTTGCCTGTCGCACCTACCAGCTTGCCGGCAACCCAGAACAGGGCAACCGCGCACAAGTACGTCGCGGCTGTTGCTGCAGTAAGCACCACAAACTGCCGGGTGAGCAGAAACGGCCGGAATGCTGCTACCTTTACGATGGATGCAAGGGCAAAAT
The DNA here is from genome assembly GCA_001779455.1 of Candidatus Gottesmanbacteria bacterium RIFOXYB1_FULL_47_11. Classification (GTDB taxonomy): domain Bacteria; phylum Patescibacteriota; class Microgenomatia; order UBA10105; family UBA927; genus XYB1-FULL-47-11. The sequence continues at coordinate 42,432 of MFKE01000020.1, forward strand.
AGACAGCAAGGGACGCGGCAATATACACAAGCTCCGCGAGATTTTCCCGTTCCACCGTGCTCCTGACGGTTTCATACGGACGCGTAGCCAGACCAATAACAGTGCGCAAAAACCACCCCATATAGAATATAGTCGTACAAACGGTCAAAATCCTTTCTGGAGAAGCGAAACCACGAGGGTAACGGCGGAGCCGAGAATCAGATACAGCCCGACAACGACCAAGACCGAGCCCAACACAAGAAGCGGCCACGGCATTACTTTAAGATGGCGGGTAAGCGCTTTATAGTACGGCGTAAGCGGCCCGACCGTCTGCGGCGGAAGGTCTGTCACCTCTTCCCACCGCTTCACAAATCGACGATATGTATCAGTTGTCATATTGATATAAATAACTCGACAAATGCTTTCCGCGCGCGGAACAGCTGCGATTCCGCGCTTTTGAATGTCAGGGTAAGTTTGTCTGCTATCTCACCAACCGAATGGCCTTCTATGTATTTGAGGGTTAAAATTTGGCGGTAACGCGGCAGCAGGCGACCAAGCACGGACTGAATCTTTTCACGGATAAGCACCCCGTCAAGCTCGTCTTCCGGGCTCATGCGCGGGGATATAAGCGCTTCAAGCTGAGGCATCTGGGAAAATACGGCATGGCGCAGCTTTTTCCGGCGGTAAAAATCAACGATTTTGTGCTGACAAATAGCAAAAAGAAATGTCTGAATATTGCTTTTGCCTTCAAAATCACGGATTGCTTCAAGGAATGCGTAGAGGGTGTCCTGGAGAATTTCTTCGGCATCTGCCGGACTCCCAACCTTGGTTCTTATAAACCGCGAGAGCTTCGGCGCAAATCTGCGGTAAAACGCCAGGAGCGACCGGCGGTCGCGCGCAAGAATCTGACGGATAAGCTCTTTATCATCCATAAGGAGTAATCTAGACTATATCACAAAATCCGTGTACACTAAAACTATGGTATATGCCGTTGATATACAATC
>MFKE01000020.1:43430-54437 GCA_001779455.1 Candidatus Gottesmanbacteria bacterium RIFOXYB1_FULL_47_11
TTCGTCCTTGCGGGCATCATCAGCTTTATCCTGTTGATTGTCGGCGGGTTGGGCATTATCATGAGTGCAGGAAGCGGTGATACCAAGCAGATGGAGCAGGCAAAAAAATCTGTTACCGGAGCGGTTATAGGACTTATTGTCGTCGTTACCAGTGTATTTATTGTCCAAATTATCGCGACCATAACCGGATCGGAGATGTTACTAAGCATCATTGGACGCTAATATGACTAACAAAATACTGGCAGCAGGCAACGATATTATCGGAACAGTAGATAACCCATTACCATCCGCCTACCAGAGTGTCGCAAGCGGCGGGCTCATTCTGTTTCTCACCAATATCATTCGGCTCGTATTTGTCGTTGCCGGGATATTTGCGTTTATCAACCTCATCATCGCCGGATTCCAGTATATGTCAGCCGGCGGTGATACCAAGGCGCTTGCCAGCGCATTTGCACGCATCTGGCAATCACTCTTGGGGCTCGTATTGGTCGTCGGATCATTTGCCTTAGCGGCTTTATTTGGCTATTTGCTATTCGGTGATGCGGGATTTATTTTAAGTCCGCAAATTTACGGACCATAATACATTGATACATATGAAATTACTTGCACAAGGCGGCACGGATATCGGCACAATCGGCGGCGGAGGCCTAGGCCCGTTTGGCCAAAACCCGGCAACAAGCGGCACCACAGCCCTGGAACAGGTTACCGGCGCCGTATCATCCGTCGTCGGGTTTATGACGGTCTTGGCCGGTATCTGGTTTCTGTTCCAACTGTTAGTCGGCGGATATGAATGGATTTCCTCAGGCGGCGATGCAAAAAAACTGGAATCTGCCCGCAACCGTCTGAGCCATGGATTTTTCGGGCTCGTCATTATTATCGGTGCGTGGGCGCTTTTGGGAGTGACCGGCCAATTTTTGGGTTATGACATCCTGGTATCCAATCCGGGCGCAATTATTGATCAGCTACAGCTCCGTTAATTCTATGAACCTTGCACAAATTCGAAATCCGGTTCTTCCTCCAAGTTTAGGCGGCGGCAATAATCCGAATCCTGATGCCGGCGGAGAGGCGCTGGGACAGCTTATCAGCAATTTGGTCAGCGGACTCTTTATCGCAGCATTTTTACTTGCGTTCGTCACCATCATTATCGGCGGAGTCTCATGGATAACCGCCGGGGGTGACAAACAGAAACTTGAGAAGGCGCGGGACCAAATCACGAATGCCTTGATCGGCCTCATCGTTGTGGCAGCAGCATGGGCTATTGCAACACTTGCCGGACAATTTTTGGGATTGGATTTGACGAATTTAAGTATCCCGGGATTTCGCAACTAAGTGAGCACTTGACACTGTCGCCTCAATTGCGCAACAATGAGTACGTAAGCTATAATTGAACATACAGGTAAGGAGGAATTATGGTATTTGCAGCAGATCCACAAATCACAATCAATCAGCCGGGGAATATAAAAATCGGCGACCTGGGACAGTTGATCAGCGCCCTGGTCGGGACACTTTTGATTATTGCGGCACTGTTGGCATTCTTCTTCCTTATCCTCGGAGGTATCCAGTGGATTACCTCAGGCGGCGACAAAGCCGGTATGGAAGCAGCGCGCAATAAAATCACGCATGCGATCGTCGGACTCATCATCGTCGGCGCCGCATGGGCCATCATGATTCTCGTCCAGAACTTCCTGGGCATCTCAATCATCGGCGGCACCCTGAACTTCCCGAAGCCGTATTAACATGCGTCAACACATTGACGCATAACGCGCGTTAACGCATAATATTCATATGGTCTATGCTGCAGATTGGAGTAGTTGTCTGGTTGACGGCGCTGCCACATTCAAATGCCTCGAGCCGATATTCGAAAACGTCGTCCAGGCGATCACTGCGCTCGTAGGTGTAGTGCTATTTGTCATGTTGGTCGTCGGCGGATTTAATTTCCTCGTATCCGGCGGAGACCAAAAAAAGCTGGAAAAAGCCCGCGGCACGCTTTCGGCAGCCATCACCGGCCTGGTTATTATCATTGTTGCCTACCTTATCCTCAAAACAATCACGGCGCTTACCGGTGTCGATGTGACCCAGTTTACCGTGCCGGAATAGATACAACGCAATTGACAAACTTTGCCAAAGTTTGTTATAATCATTCTATGAGCACAATTAATATATCCTTGCCACAAGAACAGGTTACTTTTGTCGATTCACTCGTGCAACAATTCGGATTTTCTAATCGCAGTGAGCTTGTACGATCTCTGTTGCGTCTTGCCCGCTCAAAACCGGCGATTCTCGGTGATGCAGCTACATTCCCTTTTACAGCAACTCCGCCGAATCAATCAGCGAATAAGATTCTGGCGGATTTTAGAAAAACGAAAAAATATTCTCCTGCGTTTCTCAAAGATCTTGAAGAGGGGTTAAAAGAAAGCGATTATTTTTTACCCTAATGCATGATTACCATCCTGCCAATCGGAGCACACGTCGAACGCAGGCTTACACGCTGGCAACTCCGTAAAAAATTTGCCAAGCAATGTATCTTATTTATTCACAATCCCAAACATCCAAGTCTACATGTTGAACTCATGGAGCCTCATAATCTTGGGATTTATAGTTTTCGCATCGACAGAAAATATCGAGCGGTTTTTATCTTCCGTGAGACTGATTATGCAATAGAAATTCTGACGGTCACGCTACATTACCAATGATACTCTTGACCCCATTCCCCGTTTCCTCCATACTAAAAGTATGAAGCGCGTGGCGTTACTTTTCATTCTCTTTCTGGCATTCGCGGGCGCACCATGGCTCTCCGCCGTACACGCTGCGCCGGATACAACCCCCACTCCTGCCACAACGCAGGGCTTTAACCCAATTCCAAGCGCCGAAGAAGTCGGCAAAATCGTAGACGAAAAAGCTAAAGCCGGCCAAACTAGTAAAGAACTTTATTCTGTTAACACTCAAGCAATCCTTGCAGGAGGAGTAGTCTGCATGATAAGAGGTTGCAGTGAAGATCCAGGAAGCGGATTCTACTACACAAAAAGCACGGTAGCTCAAGTTGGCAATATGATAACCGCCATGTATATAAATCCCCCTGGAGATCTAGCGCTATGGATTCGAGACACGGGTGAATCCCTCGGATTTATTCCAAAACAAGCATACGCACAAGGAATTGGATTTACAGGACTTTCCGTTCTGCTGCCAATCTGGAAGGCGTTCCGAAATATTTCATATGCACTACTTGCCGTCATTATGGTTATTATCGGCTTCATGGTGATGTTCCGTAAAAAAATTGATCCAAAAACGGTCGTCACCGTACAAAATGCTCTACCAAGAATTGTTCTTGCACTTATTTTAGTAACCTTTTCTTATGCTATTGCAGCTTTCTTTATCGATCTTATGTATGTCGCAATGGCAATCGTAATCAATCTCATTGTGGGCGCCAGTCCGGGCGCGTTTGGAAGTGATACTTCATCAAAGTACCTTTCTGGTGGATTAGGAACCGTTATTGGTGCTATGTTTGGTGGAGGATTAAGCTCCATCGATGATCTTGTCAAGCTTCTTTTTTATAATGGCGAAGTTCCGTGGCTGACATGGACACTGAATATTGCCACTTTGGGGATTTATCCTGCCGCACAGTGGGTACTTACATCACTTATTGTCGCGATAGCGCTTATATTTGGCATCGTCCGAATAGCATTTATGTTAATAAGTGCATATATACAAATCATCGTTGCAGTTCTCATCGCTCCGTTTCAACTTATGACTGAGGCAATTCCAGGATCATCAAGTTTTTCATCGTGGACAAAAAATTTATTTTCTAACCTCGTGGTTTTTCCTATTACCGCCGCCATGATGCTTGTCGGCACCATGCTCACTCAAGAAAATGCGGGGCGTATATGGACACCACCGTTATTGAGCTCTGAAGGATCAAAAGGAATTACGGGCCTGATCGGTCTTGGCATCCTCATGACTATTCCCAGTATCGCCGGAGGTATCAAAGAAGCGCTCAAGGCCAAGGCGCCTGTGGAGGCGGGTCTTGGAGCAATCTTAGGGCCAATTGGGGGCGGAGCCGGACAAATCATGCAAATTGGGTATCAGGCATCATTTATCAAAAGTGCATTCCGCCATGGCACCGAGGAGGATAGTGAATTGACTAGAATGCGAAAAGCTGCTGCAACAAATCCATTGAGCCCGCCTAAAAGCTAAACAAAAGGGGTTATTACCGTTTTTTACTTTCTTCTTCAATAGACTGAGCAGAAGCCATAAGTACGCTCGCTACTGGGATAACCCACCAATAACGACGAACTTGTGCAAGACTTTTCATTACCCAACCCGCCTTAAATTCACCACGAAGATCGTGGGCGAATTCGGGGTTTTGAGTAAATAATCCCATATCTTGCATAGTAGTAATAAATTCATCTATTTTAGCCTCATTCCACCTATTTCCATGATGTCCGGTAAACCGAACAGACCAAGATATTGCCTCCGCTACTGAATGTGGCCAATGCTCAAACGGTTCGTGTGCGAAATTTTTCCATCCTGGCATAACCCAGTTCATAAACTTTCCAAGCGGCTTAATTTTCACAGAAGCTTTTGCGAGATTGCCTAAAGTAAATTCAGCAACTTTCCCAACTCCACGAATAAGCCCGTCACCGATTTTACCTCGAAAATCGGTTTTACCTCGCGCGTCCATCTCAGCAAGCCATAAGCCAATAGATTTTCCGCCAGGAAGCCAACTTGGCAAACTCCACATCGATCTATCCCGATTAAACTCAATTAAAAGTCTAGCGATGTCCTTAATAAATGGTTCTGCGGTCGGACGACCAGCATACTCATCAATGGCGTCTCGCAATTCAACGAGGTGCTTAAGCGTATTCTTGAAATCATTTGGGGATAAAATATTTTCTTTGTTAGTCATAAACGATAACACTTCTCCCATTACTCTTCCCATTGCGCCAAGATCGCGGGTTCTCCTGGTATATGCCAAAAACCCTAATTCTTTCATTTGCGCGTCATTCCAATCAAAGTCATCAAGTGATAATGTAAGGGGTAGCTTCTCTCTCGCAATTGCGTCCAAAATACTTTCACGGATGCCTTCTACGTCTCGCACCTCTGTCACGTGTTGCTGAAGCAATTTAAGAAGCTTCTGGTATTTATCAATATTCTCCTTGGGGAGATTCTCCATCTTCTCCATGATCGGTCGTAAAATTTCGTTAAAATCGTCATCTGTCCCAAAATCAATTTCTCTTGTTTCAAATCCGAATTTGTGATCATTTATTTTCGTCTCCGCATATTTTAAAGCGCTTTCAAATCTTTCCCATGTTAGATTATCTGTAGACAACCCAGCTTTCTTCATTAGTACATCTCGCTCATGAGCAACAAGTGAAAATAATTTTGTAGGAGTACGTTTTAACATTTTTTCGGCGTAGAACTTGCGCTCTGAGGAGTCTTTGGCGATCAAATATCTAATAGCAAGAGCTTGGTTGTCCAACACTTCCCCCTTTGGTAATTCTTTCCCAGCATATTTACGCAAATAGTATTTCTTGATTTCATCTAAAACACCCAGATCAAGGCGCCAAATGCTCCCGCTTTCCTGAGCGCCCGCCGCCAAATATCCTTGAGTCAAAAGTTCTGTAAACTTAATCCCCAAATCTCGTTCTGCAAATTCCATGATTTTCATTGCTGCTTGCGTTGGTTCATCAAATATTTGTTCGTGCAATTCTTTCCATTCATGAGATTCAAAGAATGACGCCTCACCCGACATGCGATTTTTTCGAATATTAAAACGAAGATAGGCCCGTACAACCTTACCCATTTCTCCTCCCATAGTAAATCGGTCAGCGAACATTTCCGAATTCATAATACGAACAAGATCTTCAAATGCGGGGGATCGCATGGCGTGTTTCCAACTTCGTGTTTTATAATCGAGTCCGGGCATGCGTGCTTTAAGCGCCCCAACTTCCGCAAATCGACCCGTATTCACCATAATATCTCTTGCTGCCCATATAGACGCTCGGATTCTGGCGGGAGAAATCTCACCCTCACCCGTTAATTCAAGGTACTCTTTCATCCTCCTAAAAACGAGCTCCTCAATTTTAGAAAGACCCCGAAGATCACTTAATTTACTCATCAGCTCGACGTTCTGATCATCACCAAGACCAAAGTTTTTATCAATTTCTTGAAGTTTTCCTCGTTTTTTCTCTAAGAGCAGGCTTCGTTGATCTTGAAGCGTCTTCTTCTTGACTTCATATGTGTCCCGTTCTTGTGTAGACAATGTTCCCTGCGTATGCCCCTTCTCAAGCAATTCCAAGCCTTGGATAACATCTGCTAGTCGTATTTCGATATCAGCATACCCCCACACGTCGGTATCTTCTAAAAGAAGCCCGCGCCCCCATTTGTCACAAAGTGATTCTATCTGAACAAGCAGCATCTCATTTTCACCTACGGCAAAATCATTAGGCGACCGTATTTTTTCTGCTTGTAAAATTTTGAGATATGAATCTCTATGAAGCTCTTTTTTCCCGTAAAGATGGAGAAGCTCATCAATTTCATCCTTTTTTGCTTTTGGGTATGCTTGCTGAATTTTTTTCAGCGCTTCTTCATTGTTTGGGGTATAAAATTTGTTCTCTATATTTGTTTTTAGCCATCCAACTTCACGCGTATATTCAACCGCCCTATCATCAAGAACATCAAATGTTGCTTGATCCATAAATTTCCGTGCAAGCCCAACATAAGGCGTTACAGACAACAATGCGTCCTCATCTGCCGCTTTAAACATACCCATTGCTCGAAGCACTTCTTTAGCGTCTAATCCAAACCCCATCTCATGAGCAATATAGTCCATGCGGCCCCGTTGCTCCCAAATGTATCCGTACTTTTTATACATAAACTCTCCGTTTGAACCGTATAATTCGTTAATAAATTTTCGAAAATCCTCCTGTATATATTGCTGAATTAGAGTGGGAGAAACCCTTTCTGTGCCCAATCCAAAAACTCTGTCAAAAAAGTCAAACGCCCACTCTTCTGGCCCTAATTCAATGAGTTTTTGAGCTTCACGCCGAGACCAATGGTTATAAGAAAATTTCATCATTACTCGTTTATCTTGATTTACTAATAAATTCTTGAACTCCGGGTCTAAATTAACAAACCATTCCCTATCTTTAATCATGTCGTATGTCACGGTGGCGCCATATTGCTCCTGTCGAGCGAGATCAAGAACTTCATTTAATTTATTGAGTCGAGCTTGTATGGTGTCTATATGACTTAACGTAATCTCTCTATTCAGTTGTGCGATATCTTTACCTACACCTTCAATCGCCTGTGCGCGATAAATGCCTGTAGAAAGTTGATCGATTAGTTTTCTTAATAATTTCTGTTTATTAAGCGGATCTTGATTGTTGGGCAAATCGAGGAGTTCTTGAAAACTGATAAGAACTTCCTGCAAGTGCACCGATTGGGCTTCAGCAATCTTTTTTTTAGCCCAGTTTTTATAGATATCACTATCCTTATCTGGCTTTCCCCCCGGGGCTTTTGGCGTTTCCCCTGCCGAGAGAACGTCTTCAGGTAAAATATCTAAATGCACATAGTCCAACGTAGGGTCGAGACTATCGAGCAAAGCACTCCGCGAATATTCTGGGTTGTTTTGTGTTAATTCCTGGATTTTTCGGAGCACGCGGTTCATTGTCTGTCGGGCTTCGCGGCGGGCATCCCGAGACATTTCTCCCCATTTGACAGACGCATAGAACTGTCCAAGCTCTGCGTGCAGAACATCTGGATCGTTTTGTAAAACCGGGTCTAGCTCTGCAATTCGCGAGACGAGCTCTATAGCCTCAGGACTGAGGCGTAGATCATTGGCCTTAAGCCACGTGGGCGCGCTTGCTCGGACTGTTTCCACCTGTTTCAATCGCTCCTGCGCCTGAGCTGGGGTAATGCCGTCAATATACTCTCCCTTATGCATCTCCTCCAGAGCTTTTTGTCGCTCTTTTGGTTCATTACTTTTGGATTTGTCCGCCCATTCTTTTGCCCGTTTTTTTATGCGGGCATTCGCACGATCTTTAACGTCCTGTTGCCGTGCTTCAAGTCTTTCCTTCGCCCGTTGTAAGGCCATAGATCTAATTTCATCAGGCGTTTTACCGGCGTTGGACGGATCTTTGCTTAGCTGTTGAATTAAATGAGTAAGCGCTTCACCAAGAGAATTTCCCAATAATGTTTCTGCCATATCTATAAAGATTGTATCTCGCCGTGGGGGGCGGGCGCAAGCCGTTCGTCAAATTGCTATAATACACCCACTATGCACATTGGTTTATTTGGCGGAGTATTTAATCCGCCCCACATCGGACATCTCATGATTGCCCAGCAGGTATTAGATTATACGGATATAGAGGAAATTTGGTTTATACCTAATTACGGCCAGCAGCCGCCCAAAGCGGGGGTGGCACCTGTCGGTGACCGGCTGGCGATGGCGCGGATGCTTACACTCCCGCACACGAAGGTGTCGACAATTGAAATAGACAACCAGCTCTCCGGCTACACCATTGACCTCCTACCGTTTTTACTCCGCGAACACACGTATACATTTATAATGGGATCCGACTGGCTGCCGGGATTTACCAAGTGGAAACAGTGGGAAGAGCTCCTTACAAAACTGCCGTTTTTGGTTTTTCCCCGGAATGATCATCCGACTGCGCCGCTTTACAAAAACATGACGCTTCTTGCCCACCCGGACCTCATTACTTCCAATATTTCGTCGACAAAAATCCGTGCGCGGATTGCGGCCGGTCTTCCGATTGACCAATTTGTACCTGCCCCAGTCGCGGAGTATATTAAAACCCATGAACTCTATACATCCTGAACAACTAACAAACGACCTCGTCGCATTTCTAAAAACTGCGTTTGCCAAAGCAGGCTTTACAAACGCGGTCATAGGATTATCCGGAGGAGTCGACAGTGCGGCAAGCGCTGCCCTTGCCGTCCGCGCCCTTGGCACAGACCATGTCTACCCCGTGCTCATGCCATACGGACCCCTCAGTGCATATGCAACGATCAATGCCACTGAGGTCGTTGGGGCGCTGGGCGTCAATTCCTTCCATGTGACGCGCATCGACATCAAACCGATTCTGGAATCACTTATGGCAAAAGATCCCGGCATGGACAATATCCGCCGCGGAAACCTCATGGCCCGCGCGCGCATGATGATTTTGTATGATCAGGCCAAAAAACGGCAAGCTCTTGTTGTAGGCACGGAAAACAAAACGGAATATTTGCTTGGGTACTTTACCCGCTTCGGCGATGAAGCAAGTGATATTGAGCCTCTGCGCTCTCTTTATAAAACGCAGGTGTACGAGTTAGCACAATACCTTAAACTACCCGATGTAGTACTATCCGGCGCCCCCACCGCGGGTCTGTGGGAGGGGCAGACCGATGAGGGGGAATTTGGATTTACCTACCGCGACGCAGATCACATCTTGTACCAGTATGCTGATGAAAAGAAAACGGAAGAAAAAATTGTCGGCGACAAAACCGTTATTCAAAAGGTGCTTGCCAGGGCAAAAGCAAACGACTTTAAGCACCGCCTTCCGATTTTACCCTAACTTTTTTGCATACCGCTCGCGGGAAGAGCGGATCACTTTGTCCCGGTTTTGATTTTTGCTCCTGGGCAGCGGGAGTGTGATAGCGGAGAACGGACTGGTTGTATGATTATCAATCGATAACTTGGTAACGATTTGGTAATTTCCCAAGCCCACAAGCTCTCCCTCTTCAAACTTCTCCCCAAATTCCCGCGACATCAGGCGCGCATCTCCCGCTCCCACGCTGAATGTGACCATTGAGCCGGCATTGCCGAAAATTGCCTTCTGGACATCTTCTTCAATCTGCCCGATATACTGGTTGGCAAGCGTAAGGTTTAGACGGTACTTACGCGCTTCGGACAATATTTTGATAAACGACTGGGTTGCGAAATTCTGGAACTCGTCGACATAAAGATAAAAATCGCGCCGCTCCTCTTCCCCCACATACACACGGTTCATGGCGGCAAGCTGGAGCTTGGTGATAATCATGGCGCCCAAGAGGGCACTACTGTCTTCTCCGAGCTTCCCCTGCGACAAATTGACGATAACAATTTTCCCTTTGTTCATCATTTCCTCAAGATCTACGGTTGAGGCCGGGCTGCCGACAATGTTTCTGATGGTCTGTGATGAGAGGAACTGTCCGACTTTATTGAGAATCGGCGACACGGCTTCGCTCCTCATCTGTGGGCTCATTTTGGCAAATTCGTTGAGCCAAAAATTCTTCAGGACCCGGTCTTCGAGCTTCTCCACTATTTTTTCACGGTACTTTTCATTGGTCAAAATCTCCGGCACCTGAAGAAGCGTTGAGTCGGGTACATGGAGAAGGGTCAGAATGGAATTCCGCAGTATATACTCAAGCCGCGGCCCCCAGGAATAATGATACAGCTTGTAAAAGATAGCAACGATGCCGGAGGCGATCAGCTCGCGATATGCTTCGTTTTTCATCTCCAGGGGATTGAGGTGAAACGGGTGGGTGATGTCTGACGGATCCAGATATGCCACATCGTTAATGCGGCTGGCTGGAATAAAATCAAGAAGTATGTCGCACAGATCCCCGTGAGGGTCAATAACAGCCACCCCCTCGCCGTTTTTCATGTCATTGATAGCCATATTGGCAATCATGGTGGATTTACCGGTGCCGGTTTTTCCCATGATATAGAGGTGCTTCCTACGGTCTGCCTTTTTGATACCGAACGTGGTTGTTTTGTTTTTGAACTCCGTACGGGCAAAAAAGTTAATCTCCCGCTTTTCTTCTTCGTTTTCTGTGGCTATCGGCAGATTTTCCGGCGGCTCCCCGGCAAGAGATGCCCCCCAGGAAATATTTTTGATCATAGCAAGGGTGAGCCCCGGCGGGTGCCACAAACTGGCAAGCTCTGAGGCGTTGAATATCTGGTGGCGCGAACCCGCGTCTTTGGAGCGGGCAAGGATGGCCTTCTCCAGCTTGTTTTTCTGCCAA
>MFKE01000020.1:54443-55979 GCA_001779455.1 Candidatus Gottesmanbacteria bacterium RIFOXYB1_FULL_47_11
GGTTCGGCAAGCGACAGCCCGTTCCCCTCTCCCAGGGTAAATACGCCGAATGTCCCGCCCACGCCGTACAGGAGCTCCTTCGCCCGCTCCGCGCTCCGGGCAACTGCCAAAAGCCGGATGGCCGCAACCATCCCCGGCTGACTGATTTTCGTTTCAATGATACGCGCATGCGGATGGGGTTTCATGCGTCCCGGCGTTGGGCTTGACGAGTCCGGAATGCCGCGGGCAACAACTGCCGCAGCCGCGCGCTGCCAATTATTGCCGGCAGGTGCCACGCGGATCTGGATCCCCATTGCCTCCCCCACTGGAAGTTTGGCCATTTGCCCGAGTACACTTGAGAGCAAATCCAAATCTTTGATGTCTTTGTAAGTGCGCATGGGATAATAATAAGAATTCGTCATGAGAAGCTGTCCGGTCGCGTGCGGGAGCGCCAAAAAATGCGGCGCCCAATCTGCGGTCGGCGACAGGAGTACCTTGGGGTACTGCGCCGTCAACTGGCTTTCTACATACGACTGTGCGTGGGCGGGCATCCCGACAAAAAAATGGATACGGGCATTCACCGACACGGTCTCAAAACTAAAAAACCACGGGCCGTGTTTTGTGCCGAATATGTGCTGCCAAAATCCGCCGCGGTGTCCGCCGGCGGCAAGGGTTGCAAAAATCTGCTCCATTGCAGACACCGGCTCTTCCGACTCACGGGCGTTTTTGACTTCGAGAAGGACCAAAGAAGAATCCATGAGTTTATTCTAGCATAGGTTTTCCGTGAAAACTAAACTAATGACTTTTCACGGTCCTGATGCGCTTTGTGCTATTGCACAGTGTAAAAATACCTTTTAGAATGATTACTATAGCGACTGATGTCGTGTCGTGTATATGGAACAACATCCTGTCCCGCAAAACGTAACCACATTTCAATTCCGTCTCATCGGAGACATGACCCTCAAACAGTTCGGGTATCTAGCAGGCGGAGCAATCCTTGCATACATTTGCTACAAGCTCCCCCTCCCGCTGTTTTTAAACTGGCCGCTGGCAATTCTCTCTGCGGTTGCGGGCTTCGGCTTTGCATTTGTACCGATTGAAGAGCGGCCTATGGATGTGTGGGTATTATCGTTTTTCAAAAGTATCTACAGCCCGACGCAATATGTCTGGAGTAAGCGTCCGCCTGCCGCGCCTACCACGCCGCCGCCGCCGGCCGCATCAACCGACCGCCGCGGCAACATCGTACAAAGCCTGTACGTGGCGCCTTCTCCTCTCCCGACTGCCGCATCCAAACGGAAGGGGCCTTTTGACTGGTTTTTTGATATGTTTATGCCCGCACCAAAAATAAATCAACCCATGGTCCACAGCGCCCCGACGGCTGCCGCGCCCGCGATGGATTTTACGCCGCCGCCCGCGGTGAAGACGCGTGAAGAAATTAATTCGCCGCCACCACCACCCCCACCCCAGCCCGATATCCAAAAACAGTTTGCCGATTTACAGGAGGAACACGCCCGTGTGGCGCAGGAGCTGGCCCGCTTTCGCGCGCAAAGTGTTCCG
>MFKE01000020.1:56001-56273 GCA_001779455.1 Candidatus Gottesmanbacteria bacterium RIFOXYB1_FULL_47_11
CATCCGGTACGTATGTGGCAACCCCCGCCTCAAGGAGCGGCCCCTCCGTGCGCATCATCACCCCTGACCGCGCAGTCGGCGTAGGGCTCCCTCGGCTCACCACGTTTGCCAATGTCGTGACCGGCATCGTTAAAGACGGCGACCAAAACCTGCTCCCGGGAGTACTTGTCACGGTGAAGGATAATGAGGGCATGCCCCTGCGGGCATTGAAAACCAACCGGCTGGGCCAGTTTGCCGCATCAACCCCGCTCCCCAACGGCACCTATGTGATT
>MFKE01000020.1:56302-62724 GCA_001779455.1 Candidatus Gottesmanbacteria bacterium RIFOXYB1_FULL_47_11
GTTTGACCGCGCGCAGGTAACTTTGAACGGAACACTCGTGCCCGCCCTTGAAATATTTGCCAAAAGTCAAAAAGAAATTTCCCGGGCAAAACTGGAAAAGGAGATATTCGGAACTAAAAATGAATAAACACATATATGCCGGATAATATTTCGCCCATCCGGGCGTCTACACAACAATTTACGGAAGTCGAGGACATTGCCCAGGACATGGCGCTGTTTACCGACGGGTCCTGTGCCATGATTATCTCCGTTGCCGCGGTCAACTTCGGACTCCTGTCTGAGAAGGAACAGGACGCTATCATTTACGCCTATGCGGGGCTTCTCAACTCGCTTTCATTCCCCATACAAGTCCTTATCCGCACACAGCACAAAGACGTAACGGCATATCTCAAAACCCTTGAGGATGGTGAGAAAAACCAAAAAAATCCTAAGCTGGCCGCCAACATGCACAGCTATCGCCTGTTTGTCGCCGCCACGGTAAAAGAAAAGGATGTGCTGGACAAGAAATTTTATATCACAATCCCCTTCTCATACCTGGAGCTGGGCACATCGGCAAGTCTCCTTCTGGGCGGCGGGAAAAAGGGTCTGCCGTTCCCAAAATCATATATTTTTGAACGCGCCCTTGCGGTCCTGACGCCCAAAAAAGACCATATTCTCCGGCTCCTTGCGCGCATCGGGCTCCAGGCAAAACAGCTTACGGGTGAACAAATTGCCAGACTGTTGTTTGAAATTTACAACCAGGGAGCGCCGACCATCACGGCAGAAGATTTACAAAAAGCAATGCACACCTAGCCATATGGACATATCATCAACAATCAAACACATGTTTATACCGCAAACCGGGACGAACCCCGAAACAGGAGTCCGCGCCGGGAGTGCCGGACCCATGACACTGCAGGATGTTATCGCCCCGCCTGCCATTGACGTGGACTTTGACATGATCAAAATCGGCGACCGGTGGTTCCGGACACTGTTTGTTGCCGGATATCCCCGGTATGTGAGCGCCAACTGGCTTGAGCCGCTCATCTCGTTTAACCACACGCTGGATATTTCCATGTACGTGTTCCCGACCAAAAGTGAAGAGGTCCTGGAAAATCTCAAGCGCCGGGTCGGCGAGATGGAGGCAACCATCCAGTCAGACCTCAAACGGGGCCGCGTGATTGAACCCTCAGTCCAGGTGGCGCTTGAGGATGCATTGGCGCTCCAACAGGAGCTTGCCAAGGGTGCACAGCGGTTTTTCCAGTTTGGTTTGTATATCACGATCCCCGCCAAAACCATCGAGGATTTGAATAAGGCAACCAAGGGAGTGGAGGCCACTCTTGCATCGCTTCTTATCATCACCAAGCGCGCCATCCTCCAGACGGAAGAAGGGTTCAAAACGACGCTTCCCATGGGACAGGACCGCCTGATTATTATGCGCAATATGGATACCACATCCCTGGCAACCACGTTCCCGTTTACAACAAGCGAACTCACCGCCAACGAAGGAATCCTCTACGGCATCAACGAGCACAACGACAGCCTCGTTATATTCGACCGGTTCACACTGGAGAATGCAAACTCAGTGGTCTTCGGAAAATCGGGCTCTGGAAAATCGTATATGATTAAACTCGAAATCATGCGCAGCCTTATGTTTAACACCGAGGTCATTGTTATTGATCCGGAAAATGAATATGAGGCATTGACCCGCGCAATGGGCGGCGAATACATCCGCTTCCACTTCGGCGCGACAACCAAAATAAACCCCTTTGATCTTGCCGCGCTCCACCATGTGGGCTCCGAAGAAAGCGAGCTGAATCAAAAAGTATTGTCTCTTCACGGATTTTTCCGTGTCGTGATGGGCAAGCTCACGCCGACAGAGGATGCGCTTCTGGACCGGGCGCTGATCCTTGCATACAAGCAAAAGGGCATTACGCCGGACCCCGCAACGCAGCACCGGGAGCCGCCGCTTATGGAAGACTTGTACAAAGTTCTCATCGGCATGGAGGAGGCTCTTGCCCGCGGGCTTGCCGACCGCATAGAAAAGTTTGTAAAAGGAAGCATGGTGGGCATATTCGACCAGCAGACCAATGTGGAAATCCGCAATCAGCTCACCGTGTTTTCCATCCGCGACCTTGAGGAAGAAATCCGGCCGATTGCCATGTATCTCATTCTTGACTTCATCTGGACCAAGGTGCGCCGGGAGCCCAAGCGACGGCTCCTTATCGTTGACGAGGCGTGGTACATGATGAAATATCCGGATTCCGGCAACTTCCTGAATGCCATGGCCAAACGAGCGCGCAAATATTATCTGGGCCTGACGACCATCACACAGGATGTTGAAGACTTCCTCTCCGTAGACCTCGGCAAGGCCATTATCCAAAACAGCAGCTTGCAAATCCTTCTCAAACAGTCCTCCGCCGCAATTGATAAAGTAGCGCAGGTGTTTTATCTTTCCGAGGGAGAACAGCACCTGCTCCTATCCTCCGACATCGGCGAGGGACTGTTCTTCGCAGGACCTGCCCATGCTGCCATCCGCGTGATCTCAAGTCCGGAGGAGCATGCCCTGGCAACCACCAAACCGCAGGACCTGGAAAAACAAAAAGCGCAGGGCGAGCAGGACGAGCGGAAAACGCAAGAATCGAAAGCGCCGGCGGCAAATATGCCAACGGTACAACCGCCCATGCCCCAGACTAAAATGGTTATTGAGGAAGATAAAAGCAGCCGGCCCAAATATCAAGTTGAAACAGTAAAATAACATATGGCAGTTGCATCCCACGAAAGCATTGTTAAGGCCCTTGCCCTGTGGACGGCCGCTCAACAAGGAAAAACTGAGGAGCAGTGGGGCGGGTTTGTCTCCAAACATAACATCCATGATCCCCTGGATCCATATCCACCCGAACAGGAGGTTATTGATGCGTTTATCAAGCGCTTTACCGAAGAAATTTTTCCGCCCAAAGAAGGAGAGCCCGCGCCCGGGACTACTATCGATTCCAAAAAACTGGAAGAGCTAGTCAGTGAGTTTGACGGCGAATATGAAAAAACAAAAAAGCTTAATATAGACGCTCAGGAGAGGGCAAAACAGCACATTCAGGAAATTATCCGCCACACCGTGGAAACACCCGGCGTTGCACCCGAACAAAAAGAGCTCCTTTTTCGGGTGCTCAAAAGTCAAAGCGAACAACATCCGGAGAAAACCATCCCCGAGATTATGCCCCGGGCGGTGGAAATTTGTGAAAACGCGCAGCCGTTCTTGGAGCCGGATGCATTTAAATATGCCGAGGGAATCAACCTGCAATTTGCCGATCTGAAAGGGCTAACAGCCACCCAAAAAGCCGTTGCTGCGCCATTTTTTGACACTGTTACCACTGTCTTTCCCGAGCTTCGACAGGGGGCCATAAATAAAAATCTGGAAGACGGGTTTCGTAAACTTCTGAATGTTCCCGGAAACATTTTGCGCGTCCCCGGCAAGCCTCCCGGCAACATGTTGGTTGACCTTTTTGGTCAAAAAGTGGTTGATTCACCGCTGTTTAAACAAATGATCGCCGACGCTAAGCGGTCTATGCCTACACAGGGGGCGCCACGCTCCAGTGCGGTAAACATACTGGGAGACCTCACATCAAGCTTGTTCCGCAAGGCCCCGGGGGAAGCGTTTGTTGCGTATTGGGAGGTATACCAAATTCGGGTTTCTAAAGGGCTTCCGCCACCAACGTTGTATATGTTTCAAATGAGAGCCGCCAGCACCGGCCTCGGGTCACAGGCATTTCATTTGGGAGTAAATTTCGCGTCCCAAAAAGCGAAAGACGTCCTTGTCCAAAAAGGGCTTGCGGCTTTATTGGGAAAGGGGGCAACGGTTGCGGCAGAAGCGGCTGTTCCCGGTGTGGGTTGGACAGTTGCAGCATTTGAATTAGCGAAGGGTCTCTTTGGTAAGGCAACTAATTGGCTTAAACGCCTGGGTGGTACCAAATCCGGCGAGGTTCCCGGTGACAAGTGGATATTGGGAATCGGATGCGGCGCAATTCTTTTGGTTTTCTTTATACTGCCCGTTGTTACACAACTAAACTTTGACAGCGCCCTCGTCGGACGGCTCGCGCTCGGAGGAGGCCAAGGAACGGGGCCAGTCGTCAACTGCACGCAAACACCAAATGATCCTCTGTGTACATTCACCCCCTGCGAGGGAAATTGTTTGTGGCCGGCAAGCGGATACATCACCCAGGGCCCCTTCACGGGCGGATACTGTTCCAACGCTGCAGAAACCTCTCATGACGTAGGAAGTGCCGCCAATGGTATAGATATAGCAACGTTTGACGGCGGGCCCGTCTACACGCCAAGGGCCGGAACCGTGGTTGATGTTTATACGGGTTGCGCGGACAACTCGGGGTTTTCCGGTGATCGTTGTGGCGGGAGCTCTTCCTATGCGGGGTACGGAAACTATGTCATTCTCAAAACAGATGACGGATATACCCTCATATTTGCTCATTTGTTAAGTGCGGTCGGAGTAACAAACGGTCAGCATGTGGAGGCGGGTGCCCAGCTGGGATGGATGGATCAAACAGGCAGCTCTACGGGCACGCACTTACATTTTGGGGTATTATCAGGAGGGAGCGTCCTTGATTTTGTTCCGAAGAATGATTCTTCACATACTCCCGAGAGTATCAACGGATGTATGAAGGGAGGGGTCAGCTGTACAAAACAATGTCCGACAACGCCCGTCACCGCGGGAACACCATGAATAAACGACTTATTCTGATTGCAATTATATTTCTACTCATCGCTATTGCCGTATTTCTTTTTGTGTCACGCCAACGAGAAGCTGGGTTGACGGGGCTTACCCCATCTCCAACCCTGGCCCCTCCCGCGCCAAGCGGTATATTCCCCCAACCGACAAATGCCGTATTCTCCTTTGCGTCGCCCCCGGGCACTCCCTCCACCGCCCCCTCATATACATTTGTGCCGCCTACGCTTGCGTCCATTGAGTCGATGGTGGGGAGATCCGCGCAAGCCCTGGACCTCTCCTCAACCCCGAGCTCACTAATCCGCGACGGAGTGTATACCAAAACGTGGTCGCGGCCTGGAGAGGCAAAAGTCGTTGTTACACAAAAAAATAATGCTATTGGTATAACATTCCAACAAGCTAAGTCGTCTCAGCCTCCCGGAGTGTTCACTCCCGATGTTGCGGTACAACAATTTTTACTCTCTCTTGTCCCTATCTCCCCCGGCATAACCGTATATGCCGCGGGATCATCTTCCGGCCCGTTTGATGGGCTCCTTGTCCTTGACACTCCCTCTCCTTCGTCATACAAAAACTATCTGTTTTCCTACGCCGTCGATCAAAAACCGATTTTGACAAGCGCGCTGAGTCTTACTCCTGTGTCCGTCATCGCCGATAGCGGCGGCATAATCCGCTCGGCAAGTATTGTCCCTCCGCCGACGGCGGTCCAAGCGGCGGTATCCCTTGCTTTGCTTTCCCCCGAACAAATACTTGCGAGTCTTGCTGCCGGACGTGGCACACTTCTTGACGTGCATAATCCTCAAACGCCGGAACAGGGAGAACTCCCCGCCTTTAGCGCATTTACGATTACGGATGTAAAGATTGTATACGCGCCGCAAAACAACATGCTCTTGCCCGCGTTTTATCTTTCCGGAACAGGAACAGCTCCAGCGGGAAAGGCGCAACAGGCAATAATTTTTCTGTGGGCGTTTCAGGAGGGCGCAAAAACGCAGTTATGAGGCTACCCTTACAGGCATGATGATGTGTAAGTAGGATTCGTCTTTGGGATTCTTGAATACGCCGGGATTCAATGATCCTGTCATTTCAAACAACACCTCTTCCCCTCCAAAGTTATTCAGGAATTCCAGTAAAAATCTGCTATTGAACGCAATGTCTCCCCCGTCCCCGTCTACTTTTGCCCCCACCTCCACATGGTTTTCTCCGACCGCGGGGGTATTGGCTGATACCGTGACGGTCTGGTTTTCAATATGGAGCCGCAAAATATTTGCATTGTCCCGGGCGAATATTGCCGCGGACTTGACGGCATGAAGCAGGGTAACCGTGTCGACCAGTACCCGTGTGGTGTGCGTTTTGGGAATAATCTTCTCAACTCCCGGATATTCTCCCATAATCTGGCGCGTGTGTATTTCACAGTCTCCGACGACAAACACCAGCTGGTTATCTCCAGTCTGGATCATATCTACGTGTTTCAGCTCCTTATCCTCCTGGCTGATTTTTACGACCTCCTCAAGCGCGCGGGCCGGCACTACGATGTCCAGATCTCCGGAGATGGTCAGAGAGAGATGTTTCAGACTTAGCCGGTACCCGTCGGTTGCCGCAAATGTGGCGCCCCTGTCTTTTTTCACAATCTTGACACCGGTAAGAAGCGGCCGCCCTTCGTCCGTTGCTGCGGCAAACAGGACGCCCGCAAGAGACGAAAGGAGCGTATCTT
>MFKE01000020.1:62734-63863 GCA_001779455.1 Candidatus Gottesmanbacteria bacterium RIFOXYB1_FULL_47_11
GAAACTCCGACGCGGCAACGCCGGGGATAGTGGCATTTACCCCCGCACACCGCACGTGGAGAGACCCCTCCTTGGCAACCAACTGCACGGTTTCTGTGGGGAGTGATACAACCAGATCTGTGAGAAGCCGGCTGGACACGCAGATCCCGCCGTCCTTTTCTACTTTAGCCCGAACGCCCGCTACTTCCGTCATCTCCAAGCTTGTTGCTGTAACGGAAAAACGTGTGCCTGAAGCAGACAACAGAACATTTTGCATAATGGGGAGCTGCGCCTTCGGAGAAACGAGCCTTCCCGTCTTGGTTAATGCCTTAAGTAAATTTTCCTGAAGTATAGAGACGTGCATAATTCCTTATGATAATACCCAGTAGTAGTAATAATAGAAATCAGTGTGGAAAAGTGTATGCTTTCTGTATGGTGTTGTCAACGGCGTGTTGAGAAAAGACGTTTTCATACTGTTTTTTGTAAGAGGGGCAATTTTTTCGGTGGATAAGTATGTGGATAATAGCAGGAGAACTGTGGATAAGTGGAAAACCCGTTATTTTTGTACCCATAACTTATTTTTTATCCCCTCAACCGCTTCCCGCAAGCGGGTGTTAGTGGATAATTCCCGGGTAATTGTCTCCACGCCGTGCATAACCGTCGTATGGTCGCGCCCGCCAAGCATGCCCCCAATATCCTCGTGGGTGAGCCCGAGCTCGGTGCGGGCCAGATACATAAATACCTGGCGCGGCCTGGCAATAGGCCGGTCGCGCTTTGGGCCTTTGAGAGCCGTGGTTTTCAGGCTGTAATACTGGGCGACATATTCAAGAACCTCCGCGGGATTGACGCGTTTGGCGGTGCCGGCTCCCGGCATTTGGCCCGGCACGGTAATCCCGTTTGATTTTTTGATACTTAAAAGCGAAGAAACAAGCTCCGCGGTGACTGCCCCGCCCCGGGCGGCAACTTCGGTCGTGAGCCGGCGCAAGAACCCTTCCATGGCGCGCGTGTCGGTGATATTGGCGGCAATAAGCTGGGCAGCATCAGGGGGCACGCTTAGGCCGATTGCGCGCGACTTAATATTGATAATTGCCACCCGCAGCTCAAAGTCCGGCGCGGCAACATCCACGGTAAGCCCGCCCTCAAAGCGGCT
>MFKE01000021.1:0-401 GCA_001779455.1 Candidatus Gottesmanbacteria bacterium RIFOXYB1_FULL_47_11
CCGGCAATAAACTGTACGTCGTCTACCAGGAGAAGCTGGGCGCTTCTATACTTCTGTTTAAACTGGCGAGCTGACTTGGTTTGGATGGCCTCAATGATTTCATTGAGAAACTCTTCCCCCATGCAGTAGACAATGCGCATGTTCGGACGGCTCCCGAGGATCTGGTTGGCGATGGCGTGCATAAGGTGGGTCTTCCCCACCCCTGTGCCACCGTAGAGGAAAAGCGGGTTGTAGGCGCTTCCCGGTGTTTTGGCAACAGCCGTTGCGGCGGCATAGGCCATCTGGTTGGTGGTTGATACGGCAAAGCTGTCAAACGTCGATTCCGGGCGGATATGGAGTCTCCGCGCTACAGCCCCGAGGCTTACCTCCGGCTGCTCCATGGACCGGGCAAACAACGGGCC
>MFKE01000021.1:416-4277 GCA_001779455.1 Candidatus Gottesmanbacteria bacterium RIFOXYB1_FULL_47_11
CAGCGTCTCGCGCCTGGAAATGATGGTAAAGACGACACTGGTGTTCTCTTTCGTTTGGTGATCCAGAACGCTTTTAACCAGTGAATAGTAGCGGGTTTCAACAAGCGTGCGCATGAGCGGACTGGTGAATCCGATGGTTGCCACCCCATCGATATATGAAACAAGCTCCGTGTGGGCAAAATGCGTCTGGAATGTGGCTTTGGAAACCGAAAGCTCAATTTCGGCCAGGGCAGATTTCCATAGTTTTTGTAAATCCATACTCTGCGGGCGGGATTGTTTTGGGGATAACTTGTCCACATAGTAGAAAACAGTTTGGTTTCTGTCAAGAGATCAATTCTCCGTGCTATACCCTTACACCATATGAACGGTCCGGGTATCCACCAATCTAAGCCGCTTTCGCCCCGATATGATCGGGGCAAATCGGCAAGATTGGTGTATAGTATCTATATGGACAAACGCGTGTTGTGGGTGCTGCTTATTGGTGTGGTATTGATTTTGGCTTTCCTGGTTTTTGTGTATATGCAAAAATCGCGGGCTATTCCTGCGACAAATGAAACGACACCGCGGCTATTCCAGCTTACCCCCACCCCCTCTTCCAGG
The DNA here is from genome assembly GCA_001779455.1 of Candidatus Gottesmanbacteria bacterium RIFOXYB1_FULL_47_11. GTDB lineage: Bacteria > Patescibacteriota > Microgenomatia > UBA10105 > UBA927 > XYB1-FULL-47-11. Next base: position 1,017 of record MFKE01000021.1, read on the forward strand.
ATATCGATGGGAGAAATATTTGACCTTACAAACTCCAACCCCGTAGTCCGTATAGAATCGACGGACGGCAATGTTTATTTCCGCGTGGCAGGCGCCATGGTTACCGACCTCGTGCGCCAAGGCGTAAAAATCGTGGGAGAGTATGGTATAGACGGAGATCCGGGCGCTACCCGTGTCAGGCTTGAAATAGGCATAGGAAAAGACGCGCCCGATATCGCATATTTTCCGGGGGATTTTGACAAGCCGGTTACAGGTAAGACGGCCGCGGAGAAAGAGTTGGTGGCGCGGCTAACACGGGGAGAGAATGCGCTTCTTTATATAAACACCGGGCCTTCGGGGACCCCCTCCCCAGTCCGTGATGCCCTTGAATCAGTAACTGAAAACAAGTGGTCTTACTTATCCGGCATCACTCTCTCCCCCGCCACCATAGGCATCTTTGCTGCAGCGCTAAGGTGAGGTTTAGCCTCGATTTGACATTATTTCCCCCCGGAGTACACTGGATATAGCTATGAGATGTGTGCTCACATACGAGAGAGCCTTATTGAGAACGTTTTCCAATCCCCGATAAGGGGATTTTTTTGAGGATATATTATGGTTGTTTGACAACCATGTTATAAACCTATAATATATTACTGTAGGTTATTTATTGGACATTTTTACACGCAAAAATTGATTCCGAAATAACCACACGCTCTTTGATAATGGACAAATGACGAGCCTGTTTCAAACGAGGGCAATTTATCTATAAGAAATGAATATAGATAATTAAACCCCGTTTGAAATGCCTATTCTTGGCAGGAGGCCAAAATGACAAAAAGACTCGTATTGCCGATTTTACTGTTATTAGTCCTGGTTTTGGTTGCCTGTGGAGATTGGGATGAAAATCCGATTGGTAATCCGACACCAATCCCAGTCGCACAGGAGCTCTCCATTGTGCTGCCTCCCCGGCCTACCATTCAGGTGGTGACCATCGGAGAACAGCCGTTCCCCAACGCGACCCCCGTAGGAGAACAATTTATATGCCCTGTCGGCTATAAATTTTGGATAACATCCATAACCGAAAAGGGATTCAAGTGGGAATGTCGATTGGCGCTGGACAGGACGGAGCAAGAATAGGGGAAATCATTTGTTTCATTAATATGCTGAATTGTACATGCTTTTCTACGTACCAACCGGTACACGCAACACAGAAAAGTAAATTCAGCACATTATCAATATCTTCTTTATGTATAAAGTAGGAGATATTAATGATGTGAGTGTACAATGTTAGAAAAAATAACACATATGGTTGGTGATTCGGAAAATTATCCCCTACCAAAAAATAGAATTAGCAGGAGAGATTTTTTAAAACTTGGAGGGTTAGTGGCTGGCGTCAGCGCATTTGAATTGATGCGATCATATTTTGCGAACAAGGGATTTGTGAGTCTTAACCCAGAACAACAAAAAACATTTTCTCCCATTCCTTTTTTTGAAAACCAAGGCATTCGACTTAAGCACGGCGAGATTGAAACAGCAAAGAAAAAAATACATGTTTACAATGGCTTGTCGGCACCATTAAAGCTGGATAAAATAGATAAAACATATAGACACTTTGAAATTCTAAACCTTGCGCCAACCCTTTTTAAACTAACAAGCGACAGCAAGAACGCCGAAGTACAATTTTCACAAATATCGTGGCAACACAAGGGAGATTTAATATTTGTTCCGGCAGGAGTTGGGCTGCCCGAAGAATATAAACAGTTCGTTAATAATAACGCCTTTACCCACCCATATAAAGACCATTTTGTTACCGTAATAAGAATTCCTGAATCATATCCGTATAACTTTACACTCCGCGAGGGGCTTCAACTTTCACTAATAACCGAAGCAGTACAAGCGAGCATGTTTGTTGAGCTTAAGGGCAGTTATGATATAGGTTTATCGCATGGCGAAGAGAGGGTTCTTACACAAGAGGCTCTTGCCAACGCTCAAGGACTAACATATATATTGCGCAGCCAGGGTTACGAATATGACAGAAACATGTTTACCAGCGCAGAACTCCCTTGGAAAGCAAGTAACGGTGTTACATATCAATTAAAGCCGTTTGATTTAGGTAGACAAAATTACACATCACTTCCCATGACGCCGTGTATATAAGCTATTTCAACCACAAGATTTTGTTCTATAATAAGTATTGAGTTGGTTATATATGAAACGGTTATTTAATCATGTATTTCAATGGGCCCTTATTTTGTTAGTTTTTTTGTTGTTAGGAAGTGGGAAGGTTAATGCGGCGTGTACAACCTACTGGGGATCTGGATATGCGCAAATTTGTGTTCCGAGTCCAAGCGGGTGGGAATGCACCCAAGGCTCGTGTTCGACGTGTAATGCAACTTGTGGAACATATGAAGGAAGCTCGTATGAATATGTATGTCCATATACTGGTGATTGTGTGGTAAAAATAATAGTTTGTGATCCTCCTGAATGTGTACCCTCAAACGATTATCAATATCAACGCTGTCTCCCGGGGCAAACAATGACCTGCGGCACGACGCAGGAAGCGATCGATCAAGGGAAGGCGCTTTGTACATATCCCAGAACATGTAATGAAAGGCTTTGGGTGGCAAACTATGGTTTTCCTCTGTGTGGCACACTGGGACTGCTTGGGACCTGTTATTGGAACTGTATGTGCTGTCCCACAGGAGATGCGCGCGTCTGCACGCAGGGGGCCCAATATACGGGGATACGATATATAGATAAGACCCTGGGAACAGCAGAAAAATTAATATTACAAAAAACATGCACCGACAATGCTCACGATGATATTTTTGTAAGCAATGTGCACCTGACGGCACAGGACACCGATGAGTATCAGGTGTGGAGAATTACCTGTATTCGTAATGTCTGCCGGTGTTCTTCTATCATCGCCACCCCTACCCCTACTCCTACTCCTACTCCTACCCCGTGGATACGGACGATCGTGCGAAATTCCGGCGGGACACCTGTTCCTGTTGCGGCAATCCGCAGGGTTGCCTGTAGCAATAGCGTCTGCGCCAACTCAACTGTCGTATCGTATAATGACGACGACTATACGTTTCCGAAAGGAGCCAATTCCGCGTTATATCCTAATCGCGGCGGGCGGATAAGTCTAACGGACTCATCGGGTAACCCCTTAGTTGTACTTAGTACCACGCAGTCTAATGCGGGAACATATTACCCCACCTGTAACGGGCAAACAGGAGCGGCGTGTTACGCGTGGGATCAGACAACATGGACGACCGG
>MFKE01000021.1:4300-5562 GCA_001779455.1 Candidatus Gottesmanbacteria bacterium RIFOXYB1_FULL_47_11
CACCCCAACACCAACTCCTGTGGGTCCCACCCCAACACCCACTCCGATTGTTGGAGAAGCCTGGGCGCAGGCGAGAGGCGGCGACGTATATGCAAAGCAAAACCTGTATTCCTATGTTCCCGCAAGCCCGCCGGGCCCATCCCCCCGCGCATTTCTTCTCCCCGGGACAGGCGGGTATCCCGGCGTCGTTACGTATGGAAGCTATTATGATTTTGACGGCACGGGCGTCACCAAAGGTCAGGGATGGGTGTCGGCGACAAATTGGCTGGCAAAGGACAGCTATTCGTCCGTTGATTATTATGAACTGATGCTACGCCGTTTCGGCGGCGAGCCTGCAACGTGGGAAGACACTGCTGCGTTTGACGCCCTGCCTGCGTATAAGTATGAACAGAAAGACGGAACGGATGATAAAACAAAGCCAATACCATATTATATTGGGGAAGATCTGACTACATCCAACAGTTGGATTGTGGGTGACGGCGAAAAGCTTGTCATTATTGTCCGGGGCAATCTGACGATTGGCGGGGAAATAACAACCGCCGGTTCCGGGTTTATTGCATTTATTGTCGGCGGAGACATTACTGTTGATCCTTCGGTGGGCTCCACGTATGATAGCGCCACCCCGGTTGTTAATGGTGTCTATATTACATCCGGGATATTCCACACCGGAGTAAGCACATCACTCAATCATGAACGATTTGTAGGAAGAGGCGTGTTTGTGGCCTACAATTTTGATCTTGGACGGGATTTGGGCGTGGCAGTAAACCCCTTAGCTTCTGCAGAACTGTTTATCTACGATCCGCGGATTCTCATGACCATGCCGGACGCTATGCGTGAATCTCCAGTGGTTTGGCAAGAGGTGGCCCCCTAAAGACCATGCCCCGCCCGCCATCGCTACGCTCAGGCGTTAGCGGGCAGGCCGACGCTATGCGCGATTCCCCCGTGGTATGGCAGGAGGTTGCCCCGTAGCCCTTGTTCCACTCCCCCTTTCTTGCTATAATTGACGCATGCCCAAAAGAGTCTATCAGCCAAAAAAGAAAAAGCGGGTACGGACACACGGATTCCGTGCGCGCATGAAGTCGCTCGGCGGCCGCAGAGTGCTTGCGCATCGCAGACGTGTCGGACGAAGAAAGCTCGCCCTCTAAGCGTTCATGTTGTCACATACCCATCGCCTCCCCAGCACAAGTATCTCCTCTCTCATGCGGTACGGGTCAAGGGCGCGAAACGATGAAATTGAGTTTGTGTATAAAAAAACAAGTACT
>MFKE01000021.1:5570-12266 GCA_001779455.1 Candidatus Gottesmanbacteria bacterium RIFOXYB1_FULL_47_11
CCCGCTTCGCAATCGTTGTGTCCACAAAAGTTGATACACGGGCAACCAAGCGCAATAGAATCCGTCGCATTGTGAGCGAGTCCCTGCGGCATCTGTTGCCGTTGGTTGTGCCTGTAGACGGCGTGTTTCTCGTGAGACAGAATATTGCCGACTTAACACAGGCAGAAACACAAGCTCTTGTGTCGTACCTGTTTACACAAGCGCGCCTGTTGAATACTGAATTATGAAAAAACTTGCCCTTTTCCTTATCCGGTTTTATCAGAAGTATCTGTCGTTTGACAGCGGATTCTTTCACAGCATATTCCACGTCCGTGTGTGCCGGTTTACCCCCAGCTGCAGTGAGTATGCCTATCAGGCAATCGAGCGCTATGGTATACTATACGGATCGTGGATTGGCCTGAAACGCATTATCCGCTGCGGTCCATGGACAAAAGGCGGTGCTGATCCTTTACCCATATGAATTATTGGAATCTACTATTGGTAAATCCGATACTCAATATTTTGATTGTGCTGTATAAGGCCTTTGAGTTTCTGCATATTCCCGGCCCGCTTGGATTTGCCGTGATCGGACTGACCCTTGTTATCCGGCTTATTCTTTACCCTCTGATGGCCGCCCAGCTTCGGAGCGCCAAAAAAATGGCAAGGATTAAGCCGCACATGGACGCGCTGGCCGTCAAACACAAAGGCGACAAAACCGCGCTCCAGCAGGCGCAGCTTGCCCTCTATAAAGAACACGGTGTGAATCCTGCGGCTGGTTGCCTTCCCCTCCTTATCCAGATGCCGGTACTTATTGCTCTCTACGGCGTATTTAACCAGGTGCTCAATAACGGAAATCTCGCCAAAGTGGTTGAGGATATCAATAAGGTTGTATACCACCCGGCGCTTGCCCTAAACCAGCTTGACTTAAATTTTCTCGGGGTAAATCTGGGTATTAAACCAAGTCAATACCAGACGCACGGATACTGGCTGCTTTTAATACCGATCATCACCGCCGCATTGCAATACTGGCAGACGAAATTGATGATGCCCGCCTCAGTCCCGCAGGGCGGGACTACGGTGGGTAAACCCGCCGAGAAGCCACCGCAGGATACGGCGGCGGATATGCAGAAACAGATGGCGATAATTACCCCCTTAATGTTCGGCTATTTTGCCCTGCAATTTCCGCTCGGACTTGCCCTTTATTGGAACGTATTCGGTATTTTTGGTATCATACAGCAGATTGCGATCAACAAAGAGAGCTAATCAAATTATATGGAGGCAATAGATCAGGTAAAAGAAATAACAGAAGACTTCCTGAAGCGACTGGATATTTCCGGCTCAGTCGCCGTGGATGTTGATGAAACAGGCGCATACCGCGTGCACATAGAAACAGAGGAAACCGGCCTTCTTATCGGGTATCACGGAAAAACACTTGAGAGTTTTCAGATTATTTTGGGCATGCTGGTTTCCAAGGCACTGGAACAATGGGTGAAAGTGTATGTGAATGTTGGGGACTACCGTGAAAAACGCGAAGAGGCACTGATGCTCATGGCGCAGCATGCAGCCGAACGGGCCATGGCTGCCGGACGCCCGATTGAACTGTCCAATCTCTCTGCATCCGAGCGGCGCGTTATCCATCTGACACTGGCCGGGGACGAACGGGTGGAAACAGAATCCACGGGCGAGGGATCCCGCCGCACGCTTCTGGTGAAACCCAAGACGATTTGACGTATTATTGGTGAGATGCACCAAATTTTCTTTTCTCTTCTTCTTATCCTTCTGCCGACACAACTTGGTTTACATTTCTGGCCGGAATGGGCGCTGGTGTTGGGAAGGCGCGTAGATTATCTCTCCCCCACTTTATATCTCACGGACATACTTATATTTTTAACCATTATTTTTTGGTGGATTACATCAAAGCCGCGCATCACGCACAATGCAAAAGTCATTGTCCCATTTATTTTGTTTGCAGCAATCAATATTATTTTTGCGGATAGCCCCATCGTCGCACTGTATAAATGGGCAAAAGTTCTTGAGTTCGGGCTCCTCGGTGTATATATCGTCAAAACCAAACAAACAATCAGAAGTGTTATTATTCCGTTGACGATCGGCGTGTTGTATTCATCGGTTATTGCAATCACTCAATTTGTTTTGCAGCGGTCAGTCGGCGGCCCGTTATGGTTGCTGGGCGAACGGACGTTTTCAAATCAAACTCCCGGCATTGCCCAATTTTATTTTCATCAGTTGTGGTTACGCGCCTACGGGACATTTCCCCACCCGAATGTACTGGGAGGATATCTGGCTGCACTGTTGCCACTTATAATTTACCAATTTGCCAATTCGAAAAAATATTTTTTTGTGACGACTATTGTATTGGGATATGTTGCTCTGTTACTGACATGTAGCAGAAGCGCGTGGGCGGCAGGAATTCTTGGGTTATGTATTTTGTATTATTTTATATGGAGAAAGAAAAAATATTGGCTCGTGTTAATTGCCGGATGTATCGTCATGGCCATTATATTTTCTTTTGGTCTACAGGACGAATCCGTAGTGGTTCGGAATCAGCTGAATAATTCCGCGCTCCGGATGTTTTTCCGGTCTCCCCTGGTTGGTGTCGGACTGGGAAATTATTTGGTACAACTCCCGGATTATTTAGTTTCCCGGCAAATATATTTTCTCCAACCCGTTCATAACATTTATCTGCTCATTCTCTCAGAAACAGGCGTTATTGGTTTTTCTTTTTTTCTTTTCGTTTTATGGAACACTTTAAAAAATAGATTTCGGATTATTCATTATTCCTTATTCATCATTCTTTTCCTTGGTCTTGTCGATCACTACCCCCTTACTCTGCAACAGGGACAGCTATTATTTACCTTACTTCTTGCCATGTGCGTGATACAATTGCCTCATGCAGACATTGACTAATATGTTGTCCCCCGCCAGGCGCGCGGTAGCCGCAAGCACCATGGCGCAAATTGTCGGAAAAGCAATAGGCGTGCTGTCGATGGTGGCTATTACCTTTATTATTGCCAACCGGCTGGGCGCCGCCGGATACGGAGATTACGTCAAAATTACCACATACGTGACGCTCTTTTATTTAGTCGCGGACTTCGGGATGAACGCAATATTTCTCCAGCGGGCGGATGACCCCGCAAGTTATCCGACCCTTTGGTATATCCGCACCATCGGAAGCACCATCCTCATGGTTATTGCCCTTCTCATACTTGTATTGCTTCCGGGGACGGGCAGCGCAGGATATACGCCAACGGTTAAACTCGGCATCCTCTTGTTTTCCCCCACCATTCTCCTTCAATCGTGGGTGACGACCGCAAACGCTATGTTTCAAAAACATCTGCGGTATGATCTGGCGTCATGGGCAATACTTGCGGGGGCAACAAGCTCTGTTGTTCTCGTGTATATTTTTTATTCTGTTGTAGGCGCATCGGGAATTGTACCGGCTATTGAGGCGCTGCTTATCGGATCGATAATCACATCTGCCGTAGCCATGGTGGGTGCGCATTACCTAGGGAAACCGTTTTCCTGGCGGGTGTCGGCCCTGGGCGTCCGTAACATGGTCATCCCCTCTATTCCCCTGGCGGCGACACTTCTTTTTAATCTTGTATATTTTCGGGCAGACAGCATCATCATCACGCTGACGCGTTCAACAAGCGACGTAGGCATTTACGGATTGGCATACAAAGTATTTGAGGTGGTTATCGTATTCCCCACTTTTTTTATGAACGCGGTATACCCGTTTATGGTGCGTGATCAACAAAAGATCAAAAGATTTTTTTCCCAGTCTGCCCTGTTTTTATTTGGTTCCTCTCTTTTTTTTCTTGCAGCAATTTGGTTTATGGCCCCATTTCTGGTATACATAAAAAATGATTTTGCTTCAAGCGTTTGGGCGCTGCGGGTACTGGCGCTCGGGCTGCCGTTTTTTTTCGTAACAAGTGCAACCATGTGGGCACTCATCGCACTCAAAAAACAAAAAATGCTGATGATGATTTACGGAATTTCCATGGCGGTAAATATTTTTGGTAATATAGTATTTGTTCCGACGTACGGATATATGGCGGCCGCATGGATGACGGTCGTAGGGGAGGGACTGGTACTAGCGCTAAGCGCGCGCGAGCTGCGTGCCGGCTTTAAAAATCTATGAAATTAATTATACATACTGATGGGGGAGCACGGGGTAACCCGGGTCCGGCGGCGATTGGGGTAGTTATTGAAGAAGAGACAAGCGACAAGAGACATGAAACAAAAATTGAATTTGGCAAGAGAATAGGGGAGACGACGAATAATGTTGCAGAATACACCGCGGTGTTGGAAGCGCTGCGAAAAATTAAAGAAAAAGATATTTCCCAAACCCAATTTTATTTGGACTCGACACTGGTGGTAAATCAACTCAACGGGCTGTTTAAAATTAAAGACGCAAGACTCCGAGGGCTTGCCATGGAAATACGGATTTTGGAACAGGAGGTCGGAGGATCTATTTCCTATACCGCCATCCCCAGAGAACAAAACCGCCGCGCGGATTACTTCGTAAATCTCGCTCTTGATGAATAAGAGCGGTACCCTCATGTATCCTTGATACTGTTGTATGTATAAATCGCATAATGTCGCAGGTTGTTTTCGGAGATGCTTTTTGCCATAATACAAACACACATTTTCTTCCAATTGTATGACTACTGCCTATGGTGCACCAACTGATTCGGATTCTTCATCGCTAGCGCTAGCGCACCTTGATGCGCAGGACACATCCTATATATTACCGATACGGGAATACTTGGAGACGCACGGCGTTGAAGTAGCGGTCAACAGACAACCGGATAGTTTGCCGATGTATCATATCGTGTGCGGCGACACCGAATTTGTGAAAGAAATTTTTTTACGGAAAGAAAAATCTGCATCAAAGCGTCTGGGGATTATAGTAGACAACGATATTGATTGGGCGCCCGCAGAAGGACAACTCGGCAAAATTATTTTTACCGACCCCGTGCCCCTTACCCCGTCACAAGTGACGGACATGTTTGAATATTTTTTTATCGGTGATAAAAACGTATTGGATATGCGCCGGCGCGCAACAAGCCGAAAATTACCCGTTGATAATGCCGCGGATGAAGAAAGTGCGGTTTCAAAACGCGAAATACACGTCAGCCATGCGAAGGAACGGGAGACACAGGATACCGACCGCATTGAGACGATTATCGCCGATGTATTTGGAAAAAATAGTTCATCTTCTCCGGCAAACAAAGGGAAACACCGCCGGCATAAAAAAATCCGGCAATTTCTGGGGGCAATGATTATTGCCGCCGGTGTCATAGTTATTCCACTCCTCTGGTATTTGATGAGCCTTGCTGCATCCGGGGCAAGCATTGTGTTTTCTGCCAGATCTCTTGCCGGTGGTCACGCCGACGCCGCACAAAAATATGCAGGCGTTTCTTCGTATTGGAATAAACAGGCAAAGGCAATACTTAGCGTGGCCGCGTGGCCGCTTACTGTTATAAAATATCAGGATTTAGTGCGCGGGCAGGAACGGCTCCTTTCGTGTTTGTCCGACGCACAGTCGGCCATAGAGGGAATTGCATCACTCTCAGGAACCGCCATGAGTGTTGCCGCAGGACTGTTGAATCAAGTAGACGTTACAAGTACGGGGACGACGCCGGCCTCGGATATCACTGCCCTGCGCAATTCACTTGCGTGGGTGGGGAATATGCTTGGGCTTACACAGGCAGAGCTTGCTCAGCTGCTGCATGATCGGACATTTCCATTTACGATATCACTTTTTGCCCAGCAGGGATCCCGCGCGGTAGGGGAGCTCTCCGCGCTTCGGGAGTCGGCATCGGACACGGACAAGCTGTTGTCTTTGTTTTTGCGTCTTGCGGGTTTCCGCGAGCCGAAAACGTACCTTATCCTTCTGCAAAACAGCATGGAGCTGCGGCCAACCGGCGGCTTTATCGGAAGCGTGGCACTTGCATCTTTTGAGAGCGGGAGACTCACAAATCTGGAGATACAGGATGTCTATACGTATGACGGTCAGCTCAAGGGACACGTCGATCCGCCGCTGCCAATCCGCGAGTTGTTGGGTCAGGAGCATTGGTATTTACGGGATTCCAACTGGGATCCGGATTTCCCCTCAAGCGCCACCCGTGCGCGCTGGTTTTTTGAAAAAGAAAGCGGAAAAAAGGTTGACGGCGTGTTTGCCCTGAGCACACCGTTTATTATTGAACTTCTGAAGGCAACCGGCCCATTGGAACTTACCGATTACAATGAGCGGATAAGTGCAGACAATTTTTACGGCAAGGCACTGTATTATACTCAGAACGATTTTTTCCCGGGGTCTACGCAAAAAAAAGATTTCTTGGGAAGCCTGACCAGAACACTGATAACCAAAATTACATCGGGAAAAGATGTAAATACGACCAAGCTATTCCGCGCACTCACTATGGCGCTGCGGGCGCACGACTTTTTAATGATGTTTGAGGACCCGGAGGCACAGTCCCTAATTGGACACTACGGGTGGGCAGGCGGTGTGCCCTCTGCCGGCGGATGCACCGGAGTTGACCCCGCCACATGCATGTTTCATGCGATGGCTATGGTTGAAGCGAACCTGGGGGTAAACAAAGTGAATTCGTTTATTACGCGGACTATTGACCGGGAGATTTTGATAACCACTGATGCTGCCGTAAGCGAATCGTATAGCGTGACCATCCGCAG
>MFKE01000022.1:0-1064 GCA_001779455.1 Candidatus Gottesmanbacteria bacterium RIFOXYB1_FULL_47_11
GCTGATCGAGCAGCTCAAGGCTGCCGGGGTGACCAAGGCGTCTGCCGCCGACACGCTGACCGATGCTGACAAGCACCGTCTGCTGAGCTACCTTCAGGCCAGCCACGGCACAGCTGCGCCTGAGCGCAAGAAGATCACCCTCGTCAAGAAGTCAACCACCGAGATCAAGCAGGCTGATGCCACCGGCAAGGCCCGCACCATCCAGGTGGAAGTGCGCAAGAAGCGCACCTTTGTTCGCCGTGATGATGGCTCCGAGGTCACCGAAGGCGCTGTTGTCGAGCCGGCACCGGAAGTCCAGGCTGAAGCCCCGGCAGGCGCTGCCATTGACAACGCCGAACTCGTCCGGCGCGAGGAAGAGGCTCGCCGCCAGGCCGAACTGATCCGTCGTCAGGAAGAGGATCTGGCCGAGAAGCGTCGCCAGCGTGAAGATGCTGAAAAACGCGAACGCGAAGCGGAAGAGCGTGCTGCCGCCTATGCGGCCGCTGAAGCAGAAAAGAAGAACCAGGCCACCACCAGCAAGACAGATGCGACGGCCGAAGCCGCCGAAGCTGCCGCGGCGCGTGCCGCGGTACAAGCGGAGGCGCGCGAAAAAGCAGTGGCTGAATCCAAGGCCCGTGCCGAAGAAGAGGCTGCACGCGCACTGGACCTGAATGAGCGCCGCCGCAAGGCCGAAGCTGAAGCCGCTGCCATTCGTTCCATGATGGCCGCACCAGCCAAGAGCGTGCTGGTGGCCAAGAAGGAAGAACCCAAGACCGCCAAGCCTGCTGAAGCTGGCAAAGCCGGCATGAAGGGCACCCTGCACAAGCCGGCAACCGGTAGCACCACCCCCAAGGCGGCACCCGCCGCGGGTGCTGGCACGGGCCCCGGCGCAGGCAAGGAAGTCAAATCGGCCAAGCTGTCGAGCAGCTGGGCCGGCGATCCGGCCAAGAAAAAGGGCATTCCGACCCGTGGCGATTCCAGCGGTGGCGTTGGCCGCGGTAGCTGGCGCAGTGGTCCCAAAGGTCGTCGTGGCAATGACCGCGATCGTGATGAACAGCACGCACAGGCTGCACCGGTTGAAGCCC
>MFKE01000022.1:1086-1379 GCA_001779455.1 Candidatus Gottesmanbacteria bacterium RIFOXYB1_FULL_47_11
CGAAACCATCACCGTGGCCGAACTGGCCCACAAGATGGCGGTCAAGGCCTCCGAGGTCATCAAGCACCTGATGAAGCTGGGCCAGATGGTCACCATCAACCAGCCGCTGGACCAGGACACCGCCATGATCGTGGTGGAGGAAATGGGTCACAAGGCCATCATCGCCGCTCTGGACGATCCGGAAGCTTTCACCGAAGAAGAAGCCTCCGCACACCATGCCGAGGCGCTGCCGCGTGCACCGGTGGTGACCGTCATGGGTCACGTCGACCACGGCAAGACCTCGCTGCTGGACT
>MFKE01000022.1:1423-1562 GCA_001779455.1 Candidatus Gottesmanbacteria bacterium RIFOXYB1_FULL_47_11
ACGCAGCATATCGGCGCCTACCACGTGGAAACGCCGCGCGGCATGGTGTCCTTCCTCGACACCCCGGGTCACGAGGCGTTCACTGCCATGCGTGCCCGCGGTGCCCAGGCGACAGACATCGTGATTCTGGTGGTGGCGG
>MFKE01000022.1:1569-5124 GCA_001779455.1 Candidatus Gottesmanbacteria bacterium RIFOXYB1_FULL_47_11
CATGGTTAAACCGCAGACGGCGGAATCGATTGAACAGATTCAGGCATCCGGTGCCGCGATGATTGTCGTTATCAATAAAATTGATCTTCCGGGTGTCATTATCGATAAGGTTAAAGCGGATCTGGCTAAAAACGGTGTGCAGGTTGAAGGATTCGGGGGCGACATACCGGTGGCACTCGTTTCTGGAAAAACCGGCAAAGGAGTCCCGGAGCTTCTGGATTTGATTACGCTTGTGGCGCAAATGAAAGGGCTGGATTATCAGCCAACTTCCCCCATCGAGGCAGTTGTTGTCGAAACACGCCTTGATAAAGGGAAAGGCATGGTGGCAACCGTTATTGTAAAACAAGGCACCCTTAAAGCGGGGACTCTTCTGTTTGAAGGAGCCCGTCAGGTTGCACGTGTCCGCGCACTGTTTGATGAACAGGGAAAAGTGGTGACAGAAGCAGGTCCTGCAAAGCCTGTTGAGGTGTTGGGATTTACAGCGCTTCCTTCTGTCGGAGCAATACTGCGCACCGATGTGTATTTGGATCCGCAGGTTGCTCAAGCCCCGCCCCTGCCTGCCGCTGGATTTACGATCGATAATTTACCTGATTGGCTTAAGCCGGTTGCCGACCAGGAAGGCCGGAAATTGAATATTATTTTAAAGACGGATACAGCCGGATCACTCGAGGCAATACTTGCCGCGCTGCACAAAAAAATTAAGGTTATTCATGCTGCGGTCGGAGATATCGGAGACGCGGACATTCTGACAGCAAAATCTTCGCAGGCATTTATCGTAGGGTTCAACGTCAAATGCCCTCCGGCAGTTGTAAAGCTGGCACAGGCAGAGAAAGTAATATTCCGGATCTATAGGATTATTTATGAGCTTTTGGACGAACTTACCGAAGTGGTATCAGGGATGAAAGAAGTGCTTACCGGAGAACGGGAGCTGGGTACGGGCACGGTGATTGCAGAGTTTCCGTTTGAGAAATCCCGGATTGCAGGCACAAAGCTCGTTTCCGGCAGGCTGGCCCGCGGGGACACCGTCAAAATTATGCGCGGTGAGGGAGAAGTGGCCCGCGCAAAAATTAAATCCATACGGAAAGGCAAGGAAGACGCAACAAAAGTGGACAAAGAGGGTGTCGAGTGCGGGATTCTTTTTGACAAGAAAGTTGATTTTGCCCTTCAAGATGCTATAATCGCCGTCACAACGTGATTATGGATCTAACAGGCGATATTACCCGCGTAAAAGAACTTCTGGATAAAGCTACAAATGTAGTTATTGTAACGCACGAACACCCCACGTTTGATTCAATTGGCAGCGCGCTGACACTCTCCATGGGGCTCACCAGTCTCGGTAAAAAAGTGACCGTGGTAGCCCCTGACCCGATGACGGTCGAACTTTCCGGTTTTATCGGCGTGCAGAAAGTCGTACGCGAAATGGCGGGTAAAAACTTCGTTATTTCTTTGGATTATGAGGATGGATCCATTGAGAAGGTGAGCTATAACATTGAAGGGAGCAAATTTAATCTTGTCATTGAACCGCGCCCGGGTTATACAGGATTTTCGGAAGATAAGGTGCATTATACCCATGGCGGGCCTTCCGCAGACCTCATCATTGCAGTTGACACAATTCATCTCGGGGGCCTCAAAAAAATCTATGAAGATAACAAAGAATTATTTGCCGCGAGACCCGTCGTCAATATCGACCGCCATCCGAACAATGCAAAGTATGGAACGGTAAATTTGGTAGACGCACAGGCATCCAGCGCCGCGGAGGTGGTAGCACAGCTTTTGTCACATATCGGTGTTGCGCTCACCCCGGATATCGCAACCAACGTGCTTAACGCGCTGTACGGTGCAACCGATAATTTCCAGAATCCGAATGTGTCAGCTACATCCTTTGAGCTGGCAGCCGCATGTCTTAAGGCCGGCGGGAAACGGTTCGGGCAAAAAATTGCTCCGTCGGAAGAAGTTCCGGCCATTGAATCAGTCAAAGACGCCGCGCCTGCTCCGGAAGTAAAACCTAAAGAGACGCCCGCCGGGCAGAGCCCTCTGGGCGGCGCCCCGCCTGACTGGCTCAAGCCAAAGATTTTTAAAAGCAGCTCAAATTTGATTTGACAGAATTAGCTTTAGCGCTATAATGCGCCCCATATGCCAATAACAGCAGAAAATAAACTAACGGTAATTATCGCGAGGATGCCAGAATTTAGGGGATGGAAGCAGGATGAAATTGAAAGACAACTCATTAGGTGGGAGGTTACACCCACGATATTCGATAATCCATTATTGTCGCCATCAGCCTGGGTTGTTGGTAACTCACTGAGAGAAATTTATGAAAAAGTTTTAGGTCGTGAATGTGGATATGGTGGTAGTTATGCAGAGGCATATATAGAATATGAACTAACGAAAATTCATAAGGTTGTTCCAATTCTTGTGAAAAATGATGTATTACAGAAGATACTTCAAATAAAGGAGGAAAGTAAAGTGAATGCTGCATTACAACGTCTTACCAGTTTACCCCCTGAATTAGCGATTGAAAAAAGTTAAAACTTGTGGTAAAATACCTTCATTGGAGCGCAAAAAGGCGCTATTTTGAACCCCGATAAGATCGGGGTGAATTTATCTCTATGGCCACGAAAGCAAAATCTACAGCAAAGAAGCCGGCTGCAAAAAAAGTTGCAGTAAAAGCGGAAAAACCGGTAAAAGCCCCGAAAGTAAAGAAGCCTTCGAAGAAGGTCGTTGAGGTTGCGGTTCCCGCACCAAGCGAGGAGAAGCTGGAAGTTATTACAAAGTTTCAGGTCAAAGAAGGCGATACGGGGAGTCCCGAGGTGCAGATGGCACTCTTGACCAAGCGCATCGAAAAGCTCGTCGGCCATCTGAAAACAAATCCGTCTGATAATCATTCCCGCCGGGGGCTGTTGGGTATTGTTTCCAAACGACGCAGGCTGTTAAATTATCTTGAAAAGAAAGACCCAAAACGCTATAAGGCAATTGCGCAGAAATTAGGATTAGGAAAATAAATAAAAATCTGATATAATACAGATTAGGGAATAGAAAGAAGTGTGATGGAATGAGTTTTTGAAGTGTCAAAAGATCATTTTATCCCACTTCCTACGTTCCCCGAAAAAAATTCATGTCACAGAAGATTGTTAAGAAATCCATTGAAATAGGCGGCAGAACGCTTAGCCTTGAGGTTGGCCGGTTTGCCGAGCAGGCTTCGGCAGCGGTACTGGCACGGTACGGCGACACAATGGTATTGGCTACTGTCACCGCCAGCTCACGCGAAACGACACTCGATTATTTCCCTTTGTCCGTTGAATACGTTGAACGGCTCTACGCCGGCGGCCGAATTAAAGGTTCCCGATGGGTGAAGCGTGAGGGGCGCCCAAGCGACGATGCAGTACTGGCCGGGCGGGTTATCGACCGCTCCATCCGTCCGCTGTTCCCCAAATCCTACAAACACGATGTACAGGTAATTATCACGGTACTTTCCGTTGACGGGGAAAATGACCCGGATGTCATGGGACTAGTTGCCACATCCGCGGCCATCGCTATTTCTCCCATTCCGTGGAA
>MFKE01000022.1:5196-7392 GCA_001779455.1 Candidatus Gottesmanbacteria bacterium RIFOXYB1_FULL_47_11
ATGAGCGACTTTGATTTCGTGGTTGCATCCAATCGCGACAGGGTTATGATGCTTGAAGGCGGATTTTGTGAAACACCGGAAAAGACGGTTAAAGAGGCTATTCTGATGGCAAAAGATGCAAACAAAAAGATCATCGGACTTATTGAAGAATTAGTTGAAGTGGTCGGCAAAACAAAGGTACCGGTGCCGGTGGCGACGGAAACAGAAGAGCTCAAGGCAAAAATTGTGAAAGACTATAAAAAGGAAATGGAATCGGCATTTGCCAAGAAAGCGGAAAAAGAATTCGGCGGCGATGAAGTAGTTGCCCTTGCCAAAACCATTGCGGAAGAATACGGCAAAGAGTACACGCAAAAAGCAATTGAAGAAGCGCTGGATGCGTTATTTAAAAAACAGGCACGTGACAATATTCTTACAAAAGGAAAACGGGTTGACGGCAGAAAAATTGATGAAGTCCGCCCGCTTTCGGCGGATGTCGGCATACTTCCGCGAACGCACGGGAGTGCTGTATTTGCCCGCGGTCAGACACAAGTGTTGACCGTCGCAACCCTTGGCACACCGTCTCTTGAACAACTTATCGAAAGCCCGATGGGGGAAGAAGCCAAACGGTATATTCATCACTACAGCATGCCTCCCTATTCCGTGGGAGAAACCGGACGCGTGGGCACGCCAAGTCGGCGTGAAGTAGGACACGGAGCGCTTGCCGAACGCGCACTTCTTTCCGTCATCCCTCCGGAAGAGGAATTCCCGTACACAATCCGTTTGGTATCGGAAGTGATGTCTTCAAACGGATCAACATCCATGGCGTCAACCTGCGCTTCCACTCTTTCACTTATGGATGCAGGAGTGCCGATTAAAGAGCCGGTTGCCGGAATTTCGATCGGACTTATGACTGATAAAAAGAAATTTGTCCTTTTGACTGACATCATGGGGATAGAAGATTTTGCCGGAGACATGGATTTTAAAGTAGCCGGTACCAAAAACGGCGTTACGGCAATCCAGCTTGATATGAAAGTCGACGGTATTACCGATGAAATTATCGAGGGCACGTTCCAGCTGGCAAAAGACGCACGCGTGAAAATATTAGCAAAAATGCTTTCCGTGATTCCGGCGTCCCGCAAGACACTTTCTCAGTATGCACCGAAGGTGCAGGTGGTGAAGATTCCGGTTGAAAAGATCGGCGAGGTGATCGGACCGGGCGGCAAGATGATCCGTAATATCATTGCTCAAACCGGTGCAACCGTGGACGTGGAAGATGACGGATCAGTGATGATTTCCGGTGTTGACCAACTTGCGGTGCAAAAAGCCGTTGATTGGGTGACCGGGCTCACCCGCGACGTGACGGTAAATGAAGAATTTGAAGGAGAGGTTAAGCGCATCCTTCCGTTTGGCGCATTTGTGGAAATTCTTCCCGGTAAAGAGGGAATGGTCCATGTGTCACAAATGTCTACGGGGTACGTCAATTCTCCTGATGAAGTGGTTAAACTCGGGCAGAAGGTACATGTCCGTGTCATGGAAATAGATGATCAGCACAGAATTAACCTCTCGATGCTTTTCGGCGAAGATGCCAAGAAGGCCCCGGTGCGTGAGCGCCGTGAAGGCGGCGACCGCCCCCGTCGGCCGTTTAACCGCGGTCCCCGCAGGTTTTAGTGTGATATGATAGTTTTATATGTCTAAACTCTCCGATGAGGTGGCAGATCTCCAGAAAAAAGTTGCCGAAGTACATGTCCCCAAAGATTTGGAAACACGCGTACTGTCAAATCTCGAAGAAGTTATCCGTTTGGAAAATGAGATTTCCGCGCGGGTTCACATTGAGCAGATGCTCCGGTATATCGATTGGGTGGTTAATCTTCCGTGGAACACAAGAACCAAGGATATTTTGGATTTAACCAAAACCAAAGAACTTTTGGAGAAAAATCATTACGGGCTGCAGCCAGTTAAAGAGCGTATTTTGGAATATTTATCCGTTCTCAAGTTGCATCAGTCAAGCGATATCAAGCAGACTGAGTCGTCACTATCGCATGGGATACTTGCACGCCGCGCACCGATTTTGTGTTTGGTAGGCCTGGTAGGAACCGGTAAAACGACACTTGCCAAATCCATCGCCCAGGCGATGGGCAGGCAATTTGTCCGTATTCCGTTTGGAGGCATGAGTGATGCACTCGACCTTCGCGGACAATCACGTGTGCGGCCTGATGC
>MFKE01000022.1:7407-11259 GCA_001779455.1 Candidatus Gottesmanbacteria bacterium RIFOXYB1_FULL_47_11
TCTTAAAGGTCTCAGGTACGCAGGAAGCAAAAATCCCGTGATGCTTCTTGATGAAGTCGACCGAGTCGCTGAACATGCACGAGGTGACATTATGGGAGTTTTGGTTGAACTTTTGGATCCGGAGCAAAATCAAGCGTTTACCGATCATTATCTTGATTTTCCATTTGACCTTTCTGAAGTATTATTTGTCGCAACAGCCAATAATACAGCAAATATTTCAACGGCGGTGCTCGATCGGTTGGAAGTTATTCAAATGCCATCGTATTCAGATATGGAAAAAATGACAATCGCAAAAGACTATGTTATGCCGGAACTTTTACGCGCATCAGGGTTAACAAAAGAGAATCTGACAATTGATGATGCCATTTGGCCAAAGCTTATCCGACCTTTGGGATATGATGCCGGCATCAGAAGCATCGAACGGACAATTAATGATGTATGCCGTAAGGTGGCACGGATGATTGTTGAAGGTAAAGGAAAAACTTTCCGCATTACGGAAACGAATATTAAGGAGTTTGTAGAAAGTTATTAAACACATTTTGTCATCCTGAACTTGTTTCAGGATTCACAAGAATAAAAAATAGATGCTGAAATAAATTCAGCATGACAACGAGAGGGATAGAAAGTTATTAATTATGATGAAACAATTTTTTAAAAAAAGATTTAATCCGCAAAAAAAAGTATTTCAGGGATCTTCTTTTCATGGAAAACAAACAGGCAAGGAATCAATCAGGATTGTTCCCATTGGAGGATCCGGAAATGTGACAAAAAACATGTTTGCGTATGAACTTCGCTATGACGGACTCGTGCGCGACATTCTTCTTGTTGATTGCGGTATCGGGTTTCCGGATGCAGACATGTATGGAGTGGATTTGGTTATTCCCGACACCCGGTATTTAGCGGACAAGAAACAATATATCCGGGGATTGGTGTTTACTCATGGTCACGATGACCATATCGGAGCAATTCCCTATATTTATCCTAAGCTTGGAAACATTCCGTTATTTGCCCCGCCACTGGCAGCTGCGTTTGCCAATCTAAAACTTAAAGAATCAAAACTGCAAGTTCGGGTAAAACCAATGCAGTTTACTGACACGATACATCTTGGACCATTCAGGATTTCTTTTGTCCGTATGACGCATTCCGTTCCTGACACATCACATCTTGTCATTGAAACTCCGATTGGTATTTTTTATCACGGAAGTGATTTCAAATTTGATTTTGACCCACTTGACGGGAAAAAATCAGAGATAGAGAAAATTAATGCAATTGGAAAACAAGGAGTCCTTTGCATGATGAGTGATTGTTTAGGAAGTGAACGCACTGGATTTACCCCATCTGAACAAAAAATCAGAGATACTATTGAGAGAGAACTCGCGATGTGTCCGGGAAAATTTTTGTTCACCACACAATCTTCAAATATTTCTCGTATACAACTAGCTATTGATATAGCCTTGAAAAACAATAGAAAAGTCGCTTTTTTTGGACGAAGTATTAATAAAAATGTCGAAGAAGCAGCAAATCTTGGGTACATGAAATTTCCCCGCGATATGATTGTGCGCGACCGTGATTTGAAAAAAATGCCGCCGTCAAAAATGTTTTTGATTGTCGCTGGCGCACAAGGACAGCCGGAATCGGCCCTCACTAGAATGGCAAATGACTCGCATATGTTTGTGACGATTGCTGAAGGGGATACGGTCATGTTTAGCGCAGATCCAATTCCTGGAAACGAAAACAGCATGAATACTGTTATCGATCAAATCTACAGGTCAGGTGCACGCGTCTCATATACCAATATCACTGAAGACTTGCATGTTTCCGGTCACGGCAGTCAAGGAGATCATATGCTTCTTCTTTCAGCTATTGGTCCCTCGTATGTGATTCCTACAGGCGGAACCTATCAACACATGATGAATTACAGAACAGTTGCTATGGAGTGTGGATACAAGAAATCCCAGATTCTTATGCCGGAAGAAGGGGACATATTGGAATTTAAAATTGGACAGCCTCCTAAAATAGCACAGCACATAACTCTTGAAAATATCATGGTTGACGGACTAGGAGTGGGGGATGTAGGAAGTGTGGTGCTTCGGGATAGGCAAACTATTGCCAATGAAGGAATTGTGGTTGTAGTAGTGCCTGTTGAAAAATCAACAGGGCGCGTCACCAGTGAGCCGGATATCATTTCCCGGGGCTTTGTCTATATCAAAGAATCAGGAGCGCTTCTTACGAGAGCTAAAAAAGTAGTCAATGATTCCCTTCGGGTGAGACACGGACGCGCCATGGATTGGCATTTCATGAGGGAACTGATTGAAGATAACCTACAGGGATTCTTAAAAAAAGAAACCGGCCGTCAACCGCTCATCGTTCCGGTTATTTTGGAAGTGTAGTTGTTTGTCATGCTGAATTTATTATGATCACATCAGTATTTAAGCCTTCTAATAATGATTTAGGTGAATCTCGACGAATGTATGCAGTTTAATTTAATACGCTCAAATCACCTTTGGAATGATAGCCAGAAACTCCTTTATTATCAATATATTTCTTAACAGCTTGTTTGCTAACAAGTGAAACCCAAGATTCTTTTTCAGGTGTGCTGTCATAACCATGATTGTGGAAATCATGTTCCAGAAATACATCATTACGATTTGGAATGTTAAGTTGACTCCAAGTAACAATTCCCTTGTTATATTTTAGAGATATTGTAGCCGTTGAACCTTCTGATAGGATTTTAAAAACTTCTTGTGCAAACAAATCATTATCTGCAATGTGTATTATTTTTGTTGGATCATCTAAGAATTTTGTGATAACAACATTTTTCCGCTGTAATAGTCGTTGAACACCTGGCAAATCCTTTGCCGTTTCCAAAAAAGAATGATAAGCAGCCAGATCAAGCTCTCCACTCTTTGGCATAAAGATAAGATTATTTCTTTCTATAAACTCCCTCTGTTTTAGAGAAAGAATTTCTGGTAGATTCGCTTCACTTAATTGATTATCTGATAGAAGTGCAAATCTTGCTGCTTTTAAGATATTTCTTGCAGGTTGTTCTCTTCTTCGTCCCATCATTTCATAATGTTCGCCCTCTATCAACAAACTTTCAATAAACTTTTGGTGAATTTTTAATAAATAATCTGCCAGTTTATCATGCTCTTCAGGTGAACATGGATAAAAGATTCCGTTTGTAGTTATCCAGCCATCTGGAGAATTTGCTTTTCTGGAACTTTCGAAGGTTTTTCCAGATTGTTGAGACTCATCAAGAAAAATGTCAGTTGCCATTGCTTGAGTATATCACTGAAAGTTGGTTTGAATATTATTCAGTTTGTGGAAAACAATAATATGTCTACAAGATGATGTAGTAGGTTCAAATATCGTTCATTGCTTGGATTCTGATCCGCCAGCTTGCGGACATGATGACAAGGGTTACACTTTTGCGGAAAGTCCTCGGTCGATGCGACTGCGCTCTTGGGAAGTTAAGAATTTTTTCCGAAGACGCAAATTGATTGGAGTAATTTCAAGTAATTCATCCTCCTCAACAAAGTCCAAACACTGTTCCAGGGAAAATACCGTTGGCGGATCAAGTTGAATGGCAATGTCTGCATTTGCTGAATGGATATTGGTGAGTTTTTTAATTTTACAGATATTAATTTCAATATCATCCTGTCTGGTGTTTAAACCAATAATCATCCCGGCGTATACAGGAACTCCTGGACCGACAAATGCTTTTCCCCGTTCCTGCACGGTCTGAAGTGCATACCCGGTTGATTTTCCTCCTTCAAATGCAACAAGGACGCCGCTTCGAAGTTTTGGAACATGAGCGGAAAGCGGGAAATACCCGATAAAGTGCGTTGAAAA
>MFKE01000023.1:0-11868 GCA_001779455.1 Candidatus Gottesmanbacteria bacterium RIFOXYB1_FULL_47_11
CTCGTACACGTGCAGCCCCCACGCCGACGAGCATTTCCATAAATTCAGATCCGGCGATTGAGTAAAACGACGTTTTTGCCTCCCCTGCCATAGCCTTCGCCAGAAGCGTTTTTCCCGTTCCGGAGGGCCCGACAAGGAGCACGCCTTTTGGCGTACGTGCGCCGAGAGCCTTATATTTCGTCGGATTTTTCAGAAAATCCACTACTTCTTCAAGCTCTTTCTTGGCCTCATCAACGCCCGCTACATCCGCAAATGTTACCTTCGGCAGATCTTTGTTCCAAATCCGTGCCTTACTCTGACCGAATGAAAAAAGATTATCCTGCGCTCCCCGCGCCTGCCGGAAAATGAATAGAAAGAATAGTACCGTGAGAAGAAGCGGTAATACATTCGACAGAATATTGAGCCACATCGCTCCCACACTCATGTCTTTGATGGTTATCGCCACTCCGCTCGTTGTTGCTCCTGCATCGGAAAGGAGTTTCACCAGAGATTCCTGTGCCTCTTTGTGGCTGGTTACTTTCACCCCGTCTTTGTATGTTACCGTGAGCTTCGTTTCCTCCACGTCTATCGCGGACACTTTGCCGTCTTTGACATCAGTGATGACTGTCGAAAGCGGTTTTTCCTGATAAAGGGAATTTTGACCTGCCGCGTTTCCTAAGAGTGAAAGCAGGATAAATACGACAAACAGTCCGATAAAAACGTTTTTGAGGTTAAAGTGGACCTGAAACATCCACATTTTGCCTTTTCGGCCGTTTGGCTTCGGCAAACCGTTTATGTTCCGTTTCACTGATTTTTGGGGTGATTTCTCTGACATAGACATGGAGAAGTATACCAGTTATCGAAGCAAATCGCCAAGTGCGCGGTAAATGTCTTTATAATCCTAACTTCTTTGCTACTTTTTCAAAATCTTTTCCTTTTGAAAAATCAACTTTCTCTAATACGTACGCACGAAAAAGTTTCGTATCAAATGTCGCGATGTTTGTACATTTTGCCGATTTTGCAATTTGGATATGGTAACAATCTTCAAATTCAAGTGAACTTTCCGAAAAAAGCGCGAGCGCCTCCAATAGTTGAATTCTCGCTTCAATCTCTATGCAATCCATTTTTAATATCGAGCCTATCATGGATACTAAACGTATTTTATCTTGATGATAAAAACTCTTGAGCACCCAATATATCTCGAATATAACCAAGTGGGAAGTCATATAATTCCCTTTTCCCGATGCTGCCTTGATAAAAAAATCGGTCGCTTTTTTATGAAGAGCGCTCTTATCGTCGTTTAGTAAACGTAAAAAATAATTCGTATCAACGAATATCATAGTTACGGATTTTCACGAAAATGTTGCTTTTTTGCTTCTTCTATCATTCGTTCAAGTTCATCATTTGAAATCGGCTTACTAGATTGGATCGATCCAGCAAGCTGATGCACCAATGTTTCGGCAGGAGTAAACACGAGAGACTGCCCTACTCGCTCGACCACAAGGCGTTGACCGCGCTTTAAGTTAAGCGCTTTGGAAAACGCGCTCGGAATAGTGAGTTGATTTTTACTGGATATACTGACACTTTGTAACATAGTAAGGAAATTGTATCAAATGTAAGGAGTTTTGTCAAATCTCTTACCTTATCTTCGCCCCAACTGTCAGGCCCTCAGCGGAGACAAAGAGCGGTTTTTTCTCTGTGTCCGAATCCACGGCCATGATCATCCCCCGGCTCTCCTCATCCATCATTTTCCGCGGGGCCAGATTGGTGACAAAGAAAAACTGCTTTCCGAGAAAATATTCCGGCGTATACCCAAACGGCCGGACCGCGGTAAATATGATGCGCGGCTTTTCTTCCGCAAAATCCACAACAAGCCGGATGAGCTTATCGCTTCCCTCTTTGTTCGTTGCTTCAACGACATTCCCCACAGTCATTTCTACACGAGAAAAGTCATCGATGCTTATCGATGTCCCGAGCGACCCGCCTGCCGGCGAGGCAGGAGTCGAGGGACCTATCGAATATGCATTTCTAAGTCCGATTGCCTCCCGCACTTCTTCCATTGTCTTTGATGCCACCGCGAGAGCATGCTGCCGTCCGCGGTCCAAAATTACTTTCACTTTTTCCGGGTGGGCAGCCAAATCCGCATACCGCGCGCGTGCCGGAGCGAATGTTTTCATCAGGGATTCATACAAATACTTTTTTACCTCAATATCCGATACCTGGCCTTTTGTATAGAGCTCTTTCAACTGGGCAACTTTCTCCTTTTCACCAAAAAAGTCAAGGTATGTGAACACCATGTTCCCTGCAACATGTCCGGGGTCAGTTGCGTGTGCGCGGGTCGGATCCGTGTATGTTCCCATGACCTGTTTCTCAATAATTTTCTCGTCATCGAAAATACTGATGATATTTCCCAGTGTCTTACTCATCTTCCGCTTCCCGTCTATTCCCAAAATTGTTGCCACCTCTTCCGGAATATACGGTTCGGGAAGGTTAAAAATATTTTTCTTGTACGTTTTATTAAACCGGCCGGCAACGTCCCGCGTAATCTCCACATGCTGCTTTTGGTCCTTCCCTACCGGCACGAGATCCGGCTTGTAAAGAAGAATATCAGCCGCCATAAGCATCGGATAACTAAACAGCCCGACGTTGACATCATCCTCTGCCGTATCTTTCTGCAATTTATCCTTATATGCATGTGCGCGTTTAAGGAGCCCCAACGGCGTCACATTGTTGAGAATCGACTGGAGTTCGGTATGCAACCCGTTAATATCCGACTGGCGGTAAAACGTAATGTTTGTAAGATCCCCGAGAAGCGCTAGTTCGTGCAAAATAAGCGTCTCAATATTTTTCTGCAATTGCCCCTTGTCCTGAACCGTGGTAAGCGCGTGGTAATCCGCCACAAAAAGAAAGCAGTCGTGGGAACGCGACAGCTCCTTAAATTGCCGGACTGCTCCTAAATAGTTGCCGATATGGACACTTCCGTCCCCACTTGGCGTGATACCTGACACTATACGTTTCATAGAACCTCCTTATTGTATAACAAATTTCTTTATTTACTACGTTCTTCTCTTATCCTAAGCCTGGCAATGCCAGGCTATATCACCACGGGCCGCAATGAATAAACTCTTTTACTCTGTTGGTCGTGTAATTATCTTGCTTCCCACATGCCCCACATGTTCTTGTTATAGTAATCTTGTCATCATTCAACGTTTCAATCATCCTCGTCAACCCGCCACGAACAATACATCCATCGCAATGAATAAACGGTGGCTCAAGTCCAATTCGTTCAACCAATCGCTGACCAACATCCATAAATGACTGTTTCAATGTTTCCAAACTTGTTGCCATATGTTTCACCTCCTTTCCAAGCATCAAAAAAAGCCCTTGTAAATCCACGAACAATCGTGAACTTACAAGGGCCTTCCACAGGCGGTGCCACCTTGCGCTATCACCTCATTGTATGAAAAATCCCGCTAAGCGGGATCGTCAGATGAGGGTAATCTCATTCTTGACGAGCTCCGTACCTACGACACTCGTTGACAGTCTTTTTACGGTTTCGCCTCCGTACTTGATTTAAGAGTCAGCTTGCCCCGATTGTATCGGGGCTGACCCGGTTCCAACCCTCCGGATCAACGCTTGTATTCAACTATAAGCATTATAGCATATTAATTTGATATAATACAAATATGAAATTTATAACAAAAATTGTTGATTACAAAGGACAGGCGATAGTAAAACTACCAAGGAAAGTATCAGAAAAAATTGGTCTAAAAACTGGTGATAAATATACAACAGAGCTCATGCCAGACGGAAGTGTTTTTGTTAAATTTATCAAGTCACATTCTCATAATGCGTGAGACGGGCGACATCGCCCACATCATTCAGCACAATCGCCACCACATCGATGCGGCAGAGAGCGGAGGCGCCGCATAAATACATCGTGGCCATATTGCGGATTCGTGCAAGCTTGCCGGGGTTAATCATTTCCTCCGGGCTTCCGAACGCCTCCCCTATTTTCGTTTTTACTTCCACAAAAACAAGCGTATCGCTGTCGCGGGCAATAATATCGATTTCCCCGAATTTGTTGGAATAATTTCTCTCAAGAATGACGTATCCCTTTTTCTCGAGTGCCGCGGCAGATATTGATTCGCCCGAACGGCCAGTCTGACGGTTGAATTGTTTCATAACGTCTTTATTTTATGTATACATGCGGGCGCGACCTGCCCGCCATCGCTGCGCTCAGGCGCTGGCAGGCGGGGCACAGAAAATTACGAGTGAGCCGCGCGTTCACGTTAACTGTTTATATTGCAGCGCCTCAGCCATATGCACCGGAAGAATCGACCCGCCTCCGGCGAGGTCCGCAATTGTGCGGGCCACTTTAATAAGTCGCATATAACTTCGTGCAGAAAAATCGTATTTCTCGGCCGCAAGGCGCAAAAAATTTTCCGCCTCAGGAGTCAACTTGCTGAACTCTTTCACCTCACGGTTGCGCATCTGTGAATTTGTATACAATTTCGTGCCGGCAAACCGCTTCTCCTGAATCTTGCGGGCTTTCATGACTGAAATTTTCGCTTCACGCGACGTTGCAAGCCCGGTGTGTTCCCGCATGACAGAAAGTTTTTCCACTTCAACCGGCGCCACCATCACGGTTAAATCAATACGGTCCAATATCGGCCCGGAAATCCGGCGGCGGTATCTGGCAATCTGACGATCCGTGCATGTACATTCCCGCCGCGGGTGCCCCAGGTAACCGCACGGACACGGATTGATAGCGGCAATGAGCGTAAAACTTGCCGGGTAGCGCACGTGACCGGCCACGCGGACGATTTCGACCTCTCCGTCTTCCATCGGCTGCCGAAGGCCCTCCAGGACGCTTCGCGGAAACTCGGGCATTTCATCCAAAAATAATACGCCAAGATGGGCAAGGGATACTTCGCCTGGGAGCGGATTTGTGCCGCCGCCGATCACGCCTGCTGCCGAAACGCCGTGATGCGGAGAGCGGAACGACCGCTTTTTTATAAGTGCTACGCCCGGCGGAAGCATGCCGGAAATGGAAAAAATGCGCGTTACTTCCAGTGCCTCCGCATCGGTAAGCGGCGGTAATATTCCGGGGAGGGCCCGCGCGAGCATTGTTTTTCCCGTTCCGGGAGGCCCCCACATGAGCATATTATGACCGCCGGCGGCGGCGATAATAAGCGCCCGTTTTGCCTGCTCCTGACCTGCAATTTCGCGGATATCGCAGTCAATAAGCTCCTCACCCGCCGGGGCTACGTATTTCATATGCACGAGTACCGGAATCTTTTTGGTCCCGGTCATGTGCCGTACAAGGTCAGCAAGCATACCAACCGGGATAACGGTAACGTTCGTCACGACCGTTGCCTCCGCAGCCGACGGGGACGGCACAAATATTGTGCCGCCTTTTTTGCCCGCCGCAAAGAGCGCCAAAAGCAACACTCCCCGTGTCGGCCGAAGTGCTCCGTCCAGAGACAGTTCACCATAAAAATAATTCAGTCCGGCCGGCAACACAATCTGGCCGCTCCCTGAGAGCACCCCTATGGCGATCGGGAGATCGTACGCCGCGCCGTCCTTGGGAAGATCCGCGGGGGCCAGGTTCACGGTGATTTTTTTGGGCGGAAAATCAAAGCCGGAATTGGTGATTGCTGTTTTTACCCTCTCGCGCGCTTCTTCGACGGCTTTACTGGCAAGTCCGACAATCGTAAATCCCGGAAATCCTTTTTCCGCAACATCCACTTCTACATCAATGGGAACGGTCTCAAGCCCGATATTGGCAACAGAATTAATTTTCACTAACATAATATTTTCCTCCCCGCTCTATCAGTTGGCCGGAAACGGTCAGAAGCGACAGTTGCGCACCTATTTCCGATACGGGTTTACCGAGTTTCCGCGCAATATCGTTTGCAGTTAACACATGGTCCGCAACCAACTGCACAAGAGGATCTTTCATGATCGGCAACTGCTGCGGCGTATCGCCCAGCCACATGCGGGCATACCCCTGATCAATGAGCGAGTTGCAGCCTGCGGATGTCCGGCTCGTAATCTCCCCGGGTACGGCCCAGAGCCGGCGCTTCAGGCGGCGGGCAATGTTGGCAGTAATGAGAGATCCGCTTTTGACCGCTGCCTCAACAACAATTACTTCGTGAGAGATGGCCGCAACAATGCGGTTCCGTACCGGAAACGTCCATAATGTGGGTTTTTGATCCTCCCACTCGGAAAGCAATAGCCCGCCTGAGGAGATAATGCGCGCTGCAAGCTTTTTGTCCGTCCCCTCCAGTGGATGCTTGATCCCCCACCCGAGGACCGCTATCGTTTTGCCGCCATTTGCTATGCATACCTCGTGCGCATATTGGTCCACCCCATACATAAATCCCGACACAATGGTCTTTTTTTCAAAAATGAGGCGCGGAATAATTTTTTCGATGACCCGTCTCCCGTAATCACTTATCCTGCGGCTTCCCACGATTGCCACACAGGACGTAAAAAGGTCCGGATTCCACGTTCCCGTGTAATACAACTGGCGGGGAGGATTTGACAAATCGGTGAGTCCGGCAAGTTCGCGGAGTTTTTTCCAATTCTCCACCCTCGTATGGGGCAGCATATACGTCCAGCTTACCATATATCCGGCAATCTGGTACAATGCACCTATAACCCTTTCTGTTGGTGACCCCATGGGTCAGGAAATAGTAAGGTAAACCTAAGGAGGTGAATACTATTTATGGCAACAAAACTATTTGTTGGAGGACTTTCATGGGATACGACAGAAGACTCACTCCGCGCATTTTTCGCAACAGTCGGTACAGTAACATCAGCAAGCGTTATCACCGATAAGTTTACCGGAAAATCACGGGGATTCGGATTTGTGGAAATGAGCTCAGACGAAGAAGCCAAAAAGGCAATCGATGAACTCAACGGGAAGACGCTTGATAACCGCTCAATTGTCGTCAACGAAGCCAAACCGATGGCTCCGCGGGAAAATCGCGGATTCGGAGGCGGTGGTGGTGGCGGCGGACGAGGTGGAGATCGCGGAGGATTCCGGGGACGGGACAGCCGCGGAGGTGGCGACGACCGAGGAGGACGGAATTGGTAAGAATCTTTGTTTATAAACAAAACAAAAAATCCCGCGCTAGCGGGGTTTTTTGTATCTGCTTGATATCGGGAAATATTATCCGATTAATCCGAGTCCTACAATGCCGATAATAATCAAATAGATCGCGATGAGATAGTTGAGAAATTTCGGAAATATCAGGATCAGTACGCCGAATACCAGTGAGGCAAACGGACTTAAATTCGTCGTAGAAAAATTCATATGGTTCACCTCCTTTACATAGGTAACCGGGCGCTTACTGCTTATAATTATATTGCGAATAGTCCCGTTGAAGGGGCGCCAGATCCGCATAAACGCTCTTTCTATAAAAGGACGAAAAATATATCGCACCGGAAATAAATACGGAAACAATAAGACATATTCCTGCCAATTTTCTTATTGTCCATTTTCCGTGAATATTTTTTCTCCGGGACACTTTTCCGGCCCGTGTTCTTCTATGCAACATATCCGTTTATAAGTTTCCGCCCAAAAAACGGACAGCAAGAACAATCACTGCAATCACAAGCAGCAGATGGATGAGCCCTCCGCCGATATGAAAAGAGAATCCTCCCAACCATCCGATGATTAACAATATAATGACAATATCTAACAAACTCATAATTCTCACCCCCTTTGAACGACCACCGTCCGGTCGTGATTTTATCTTCTTCGCAACGCGCGGCCGAGATAGATAACGACAACTGCGCCGATGACGGCCACGATCATACTGTACAGGTTAAATCCCGTCACACCCGGTTGACCGACCATGCCCATGAGAAAACCGCCGACGATAGCGCCGACAACACCCAATACGATATCCATCACAGTCCCCTGACTATAGTTGGTTTTCATCAGGACGGATGCAATCCATCCAGCCAACGCTCCGAACAGTATCCAAAGTAAAATACCCATATTATTTTCACCTCCTCGCTGTTTAATAAAATTTTATTCAGCCGGCTGTACCACGTTCACATCAATCTTGCTGGGCACATTAATCTGCGGGCTTCCCAGCTTCATCTGTCCGAGTGCCGGTATTCCGTACATGATGAAAAGGTATCCCAATATCAAAATTACGATAAGCCCGACAATCATTCCCATATTATTACCGGAATCATTGGATGGCGCCGGATTATTTACTACTGTTGTCATATATAGTTCACCCCCTTTATTATTAATAATTACTGGTTATCGACCGTCTGATCTACTTCCTGCGGACTCGTCGGCTTCACCAGTTGAAATAGCGCAATGATACCGTATGCAACAACTGCGTACACTGCCATAGCAATGAGTGTTGACCATTCGATAAACGAGACTGCTCCTCCTGTAATTCCCAAAATTCCTGCGAATGGCAACGCGAAAGGATTACTCACTGCATAAATGAAATTAGTAAATGCGCTTTCCGAGCTTGCACCCAAAAGTTTAAGGACAACCCTGAATGCCAGAGCCACTTCGACTACTCCCAGGATGTACCAAATGATCTGATAGGTGCGGAAAATCGCTTTCTTGGTATCATAGGCCTTTTGCGGAGATCCTGTTGCGATAGTCGGCTTTACTGTTCTCGTTTGCTGCACAACCCGTTGTGTGGTGGTCGGTGTCGACACCGTTGTTACCTCCTGCACGTCTGTATTTTGTCCTGTCATATATGTATTCACCCCCTTTTATAGTGTTTTATCCGTATGAAACTCTTCGATTTTTGCTATGAGTTCGTTTACTTCGTAGTTGGATGTGTCAATATTGTGCTCCGCAAATGTCCGGAGCCCCTCGATAATCATCTGCACCCGGTGCGCTTTCTTTGTCTCCAGGTGACCGATGGTAATATCATTTTCCACAAACGTCCGGGATACAATCTGTAATGTAGCAAAAAAGGGTGATGACTGAATAAATACGTTCGAAATGTCTTTAATGTTCACGCTATGTGACTGCGAGGCCCACAATTGGCGGAAAATAAAGGTCACCCTGCTTTCTTCAACCTCTATGGTATTGGGGAATAACGTCCACGGGAACAGGGAGGAAATGCGTATAATGCACCTGTTTGATTTTTTGATAAGATTACTGATCGTTTGCTTGTCCTCTTCTTTTTTTGTCGCTTTCTGTATCATCTGCTCATCTTTGCCCTCGTCCCGGAGCGCCTGATCCGTGAGTCTGGGGATTGCCCGCGCAACTGTACCGACGGGTGCGGGCTTCGCCGCCTGCGCAGAGGCAGCAATGCGCCTATAGAGAGTTTGCGGTATGGTTTTTAGGGTGTTTATGTCCATAAAACTGTCTAAATCTCCTTTAGACAGACCTATGCACGTAAATCAAAATGAATTCGTTACTGTGGTATAACAAGATGAATGTTCTTGTCTCTTCCTTCTTCAATCTTTGGAGCGTATGCGTCCAGCGCATGCTCAACGACTTCTGATATCGTAAATCCCTCCAGCGCTCCCCGGACTTTAGCCCGTTTCACAAGCATAGGATCAACAAAAGCGGTAAGTCTTACTTTTGAATCTTTTGTCATAGTAAACACACTATACACTTTTTACAATTATTTGTCAAACTACATATAGTTGCATAAGTTGTATAACCTGTTTTCCAAAAAATTGTCAGATAGACTATACTAGGGATATGACATCCAGCAAAATCATTACCGCGGAAGAAGCAAAATCCACCGGTGAACAGTTGGGTATTCGTTGGGACAAGTTTGACATTAATCAATTTACCATGGGAATGAACGTAGAATTGGAACACGGCTCGGTCAATCCCCTGACAAATGTCACAAATGATGATTTATTGCTGACGGGCAAAATTGCGCTTGCGCATCTCAATGAATTTTCCGATTACTACACCCGTTTACTGAAAATGGAAAAGGAGGCCGAGGCCATATGATTACACTTATTCTGATCTTACTTGTCGGCGGCATCTTTGTGTATCTCGCACAGAATAATTTAGCGCCGGTAACGCTGCGCCTGAGCTCGACCGTCATTACAAATATTCCGCTCTTTTATGTCATTATCGGCTCTCTGTTGACGGGGCTTATTCTGGCCTATCTTATTCACCTGGTCAACGCAATTTTCGTCGCTTTTTCCATGCACGGGAAGGATACGAAAATAAAAAAGGGAAAAAGTGAAATTGTGAATCTGACCAAGCGAATTCATCAGCTGGAGCTGGAAAACGAGCGTCTTAAAAATAACTCCGCGGAGGACGAGCCTCAGGATACAAATGCACTGTGACATCACTACTTGCTAAGGCGTACAAATCGTTACATCTGCCCAAGGGTGTACAGCTCTTCGTTATGCGTTTCTTCCAAAGTCAATTTCTGGTCGGAGTTACCGGGGTTATTTTTAATGAAAAAAATGAAGTACTGCTGTTTAAGCATACGTACCGGCAGCACTCCTGGAGCCTGCCGGGTGGGTATATGAAATCCGGCGAGCACCCGGCCGAAGCACTTGAGCGGGAAATTAATGAAGAGTCTCAGCTTATTGTAAGCGTCGACACGCAGCTCAAGACCCGCACGGACCGCACGGGCTCCCGACTGGACATGTGTTACACGGGCGTATTTATCGGGGGCGAGTTTACTCCAAGCCGGGAGGTATCTGAATACGGGTTTTTTTCGCAGGACACCATGCCATTACTGCGAAGTAATCAGGTTGTTTTAATAGAAGCAGCTCTGCGGCAAAAAAAATTAAAACCTACCATCTGAGAAAATATATATAAGCGAAAAACAACGCGAGGAGTAAAAATCCTGCATATTTCGGAATGACTTTCCCCTTGTTTACCACGACCACTACAGCAAATGCCAACGTTGCCATAATAAGCATGACTGTTTCGTAAACGGTGATGAACTTCCAGGAAGAAAAAAGAAGGACTATGCCCCCGATAAGTGCAAGATTGTAGATGTTGCTTCCAATGAGGTTTCCGATAGTAATTTTTTCCTCTCCGTCTTTCTCGCTGAATATGGTAGTCAGAAGCTCCGGGAATGAGGTGACTATGGCAGTAATTGATAAACCGAGAATGGTAGTTGATAGTCCCAAAAGCAGTGACAGATGTTCCACGGAACTTACCGTGATAACACCGCCGGCAACAACACCAACAAGGGCACCTGTTAATTTACTCACATCACCCGCTGAAAACCGTATGTTTTTTCTTTTGGTAAACAGCTTAGCGTCCTCGTGTTTCCTGCCGCTGACTCCCCATGCGTATTCGTTAATTGTCACTAGGAAAGCGCCGCCAAGTAAAATGCATCCGGCGATAAAACTTGAAATTCCCGTTGCATACATAAGTAAAAATAGTCCGGTTATGCCGGTCATTATGTAAATATTCCGTTGAGTTTTTGTCGTACCCACGCGTATTTTTCCGGCCAATATGCCCACCCCCAAAACCAAAAATACATTTGCGATGTTTGACCCGATAAGATTCCCTATTGCCAACCCCATGTCGCCCCGTGCCGCGGCAATGGTAGAAACCGTGAGTTCGGGGAGCGATGTTCCTATAGAGACAACCGTCAGCCCGATGATCAACGGGGAAAGTTTAAGCGAAATGGATATTCGCTCGGCCTGCTTTATAAATACCTGCGTGGAAACAAGGAGCACTATTGCTCCGATGACAAGCAAGGTAACGGACAATTCCATATATCCATTATATGAGGAGCGGTTGAGAAATTACCAGACAGATAAACGGGGCTACAGGAATGTAGAGCCTACTATTTTACAAAATCGTACTTGCATTTCTAACGGTAATATGGTATAGATAAATTAATAGGCTATACCATATTAAACATATACTATGTTATTGGATGCACAGCTTGTATT
>MFKE01000023.1:11878-26907 GCA_001779455.1 Candidatus Gottesmanbacteria bacterium RIFOXYB1_FULL_47_11
GAAAAACTAAAAAAACTCAATTCCCTGCGTCCATTGTCGCCGTCAGTCGTATCAAAATTAAAACAACAGTTTGCTATCGACATGACGTATAACTCCAATGCGATTGAGGGAAACTCACTTACCCTCAAGGAAACCGCATGGGTTATACAAGATGGTCTTACCATCAAAGGAAAACCGCTCAAAGACCATTTGGAAGCCAGAGATCATTATGAGGCACTGGAATTTCTCTATGAAACCATCGAACACAACAAACAACAGACGATTTCTGAGGTCTTCATTCGAACATTACATCAACTTGTTGTTCGTGAGACCCAACGAGAAGAAGCAGGAAAGTACAGATCAGTTAACGTCGTGATTACTGGATCAGATCACACACCGCCTGATGTAAATGAGGTTTCCGTAAAAATGCGTGATTTTATACAATGGATAAAAAATAATCAGAAAAAGCTCCACCCTATCGAGCTTGCCGCACTCATACACCATAAAATGGTGTATGTCCACCCATTTATTGATGGGAACGGCCGTACTGCCAGACTCGTCATGAACCTTACGTTGATGCACGAAGGCTATCCGCTTGTTGTCGTCCTCAAAAACGATAGAGGAAAATATTATCGCGCGCTTTCACAAGCAGATAACGACATATATGGGCCACTCATACGGTTTATTGCTCAGGCGGTCGAACGGTCACTCGATATGTATCTCAAGATATTGCTTCCCGCCAAAACAAATAAGCAAAAGTTTGTTTCATTATCAGCCCTAGCCCGCGAAACGCCGTATTCTAAAAAGTATCTCAACTTACTTGCGCGACTGGGCAAAATAGAAGCCCATAAAGAAAAACGGATTTGGGTGACTACAAAAGAAGCGATAGAACGGTATATACAAAATCGTCTAAGAAAACGAAACCTGTAAATCAAAAATTGTCAATATAATGGTAAACAATTGCGGGGGCTACAGGAACTTAGAACCTATTATCTTCCATGACATAAGACCGTATTGCTTTTTTTTAAACTCCCAGCGGTAAACGTATTTTACTGCCATTTTTTATCGCCTATAAAGCCAACCGCATCGATATTCGGATCGGATAATTCAATTAAATCCAGGTCGGGACGATTAGGAAGTATTCGGGCGCCTTTGATTACCTTTCCTTCATGGAGCGATTGTTTTAGTTTTGCGTATTTCTCTGGCTCTAGATAGAAATCTAGATCCCCTACCTGGTTTTTGTTTGGATCTGGCTTCCGAATATAGAGAAAACTGTACATAGTCTTCGGAATATCACGCGTTTCTGAAATAACGATAGGCTCATGAAGTTTAAAGTATTTACCATAAACACATGATGATAAATCTGTTAATTCTGCTTGTAGCTTTTTAAGAAATGTAAACTCGTCATCATAATGACAGAATATTCCAATATTTCCAGCAACCGGTAAATAACGCCCCATTGATTGCATGCTTAAGGCATTGCAAGCTACATGAATATGTTTTAGTGCTTCTATCATTTGTGTCCTGTTCTGTATAGGACTAAATCGGTAGAGTTTCATAATTCTATTGTAACATACAAAAATAGCCCGTATGAACGGGCTAAAAGACTTATGTTGCGGGGGTTACAAGCCTGTCCGCCTTTGGCGGGAACTTAGAACCTATTATTTAACCTCAAATAGACCGATTTACGCGTCAATATAGGCTATTTTAAACCATATTAAGACCTGCTAGAATAGCTTGGTATAATCGAGTTATGTCTGAATACAAAGACTTTTATAAAAAAATCCAATTCAGTCTCCAGGATAAATATACCCCAACTGATTTAATTGGTCTTGCGGCAGTTATGCACGAGAATTTCCCTCATGTTGAATATGGCGGGGGCCGGTATAAAAAGTTAATTATCGAAAATCCCCCACAAAACATCAGTAAACCGAATGAATGGCAAGACCTCGTGCAAACCATCGTCTTCCCTGAATGGGATAGTTTTCACCCAAAGACAAAACAATCGGAGATCATCGTCCGTTTAGTTCCCACTATCTGGGATATTAAAAAAGGTGTACGAGTTGCTGGTAACGGTATGAATATAAATATCCCGGGAAAAGGTCCTGAATGCTGGATACGCGTAGCTTTTCTTGATGGGAATCAGGATGTTGCGTCCAAAGAACTGATATTGTTCAATATTGTCCATGAAATAGCGGAAATGGACTATTGGGTAAAAACATCACCTGATGAGACGAAAAAACACCTCCAAACTGTTAATGAGGCTGATCTATTAGCTAACGATCTCGATCAATATCATAATTTGGCTGATGAAAAAATAGCGAACGGACGGGCATTTCGCGCATTACAACGGAAATGGCCATCAGAGCACATCCGCTCATTCGTAGGTTCGCAGCAAGAAATTACTTAGTTGTTTTCGTAGGAAAAATTTGATGAGAAAAGTAAAATAGCCCGTATGAACGGGCTAAAAGACTTATGTTGCGGGGCCAGGAGTCGCGCCTGGTCTAGAAGATTATGAGCCTTCTGTGCTACTCTACACTACCCCGCGGTACGTAAATGTACAAAGCTTATTGTAGCAAGTTAATTGAGGCTGGTCAAACACAAAACTACGATGGGAATAGCGTTCACATGTTTACAATATCT
This sequence comes from Candidatus Gottesmanbacteria bacterium RIFOXYB1_FULL_47_11, assembly GCA_001779455.1. Lineage (GTDB taxonomy): Bacteria > Patescibacteriota > Microgenomatia > UBA10105 > UBA927 > XYB1-FULL-47-11. Next base: position 14,501 of record MFKE01000023.1, read on the forward strand.
CCACATCTGTTATTATTCGGCGATCATGGGTTTCAGGCAAGAAATTCTGCGGTTGGTCAATAGGGATCGGATCCCAAATGAAATACTCTTTCCCCACTACGGGAGAATTGGGGAAAATGACAAGGGTATAGAACCCGGTGTCTACACCGAAACCAATATTCCTCGCTGGGCGTGGGAAACAAACGAAGACATACGTGTGAAAACCGGTATGGCGCTTACGCTACATGAGGGAATTCAAAAATTGTTAGGATCCGAAAGTGTACAAGGCACTATTCCCCTGAGTGACGGGGTATCGATCTCTCAACAAGGTGTGAAATTTGAATATGTTGCCACCGTTGGAGAAGGGAAACATACGTGTGTGTGTCTGAAAGTAGAAAGAGCGGATCCGGGCGCGATGGTTGTGGCGATGAACAGGCTCGGATTAGCTAAATAATTTGACAATCCTCCACTCCTCTTTGATACAGTGAAAGAGGTATGAACGTTCGTAAACATACAAAGACAACGTCGGCTTCGCTCTTCTTCATCCTCGTTTTTATCGTCTGTAATCTCCTTCTTCTTGATTACGTAATCGTACGCACGTTCATACGTGAATCTTTCGTTTTGGGGGATGCAACGATGGCTGCTGTGGCAACCCAATGCCCAGCCGGATGCCTGACGGCAATCAACAAACTAGCAGGAACAACCGCTGGAGGGTCAACCGCCAAAGAGTACTATATTCCCCTGGGTACGGGAACAAACGCGACCAGTGAGTGGGTGGACGTGGTTGGTGCGTCTGCATATGTAGACACCGCACAGTATCCGCGTATCAAAAAAGTCATATTTGAGGCAACGGTTGCGGTCCCCACCGGAAATCAAACTGTGTATGTACGGCTATTTAATGCCACGGACAAACATCCGGTCTGGTTTTCCGAAGTCTCCATGAATACCACCGGCCCCAGCGCCCTCACTTCCTCGCCCATTACTCTGGACAAGGGGAACAAATTGTACCAGGTGCAGATGAAAACACAGCTCAAATTTACGGCCAACCTCTCTCAGGCGCGCATCCACATCACCACGTATTAATTGCCTTCGGGGCGCAATTTCGATAAAATAGGTGGATATAAGCCAGCGTAGCTCAGTGGTAGAGCAGTGTCTTCATAAGGCATTTGTCGCAGGTCCGATCCCTGCCGCTGGCACTAAAAATCTTCTTTTACTGGTTGAGGTAAACCCATTAGAGCCCGGAAAGCTGTCAGTTCTGATTCAACTCGCCGTGGTTCAATCTTATATCCTTCCATATCGCTATCGCTAAAACATGAGTGAAGGATCTGATTCTGTACTTCATCCCAATCTACACCATTCTTATCTACATGATCGGGCTTTTTTAAATGTCGGAATGTTACTTTAAAAAAATATTTTTGTGCTTCCCACTGATCTTTACGTTGAATTAGATCGTCCATTTGCACAAGTAAATTCACTATTTTTTGCTGCGTCGGCCTGCTGTCGTATAAATAACGCGTGCGGCGACGAATAGTTACCTGTTGGGCACGTTCATATGCCTCTATTTCCCATTCTTTTAAAGGCCTGACCATAGGTCGTCAGTATAGGCTAAAGGAGATTAAAAGAAAAGTCGCCACCACTGCTTCCAGGAGGGAATATCCGCTGGCGGTTGTCCCTGGGTGCCTCCAATGAGATTTGATTTGTCCAAAATCACTACGCTCTCCCTTTCTTTAACAAGGCCCAGCTTGTCCCGCGCAGCCCGCTCAATGAAGGCGGTACTTGTTGCTTCCCGGAGCGCAGCTTCCAGTCCCGCGCGCTTAGCCTGCTCCCGCACAAGTACCGCCCGCCGCTCCTCTACTATTCCCCGTTTTTGGGTAACGACCACCACAGACCGTATGACGCCTACCGCAATTATGAGGCAAATAAGCAAAAAAACCGCACGAAATAGCCTTGTCCGAAAAAATGTAAATCTTGTGTGTCCGTCCATAGTTGCTGCTTGCTAAATGGCGTTTTCCGTGATATTATAGGACTCTGCTACCTATTTTGGAACGTGCAAACGGCCCAAATATAGCTTCCTGCCGAATCAGACATTTTATGGCGCTTGATCTCAAATCAGCTCATACACAATTTATCCAGTATCTGGAGAGCCGCCGCCGTGCCCGCGCTACTATCGTAGCATACGGCAAAGACATCGAACAGGTTACGGCGTTTATCGCCAATATGGGCAAAAAGACGATTGGCGAGGTTAGTCGCGATGAGCTGGAGGCATTTCTCAAAAAGCTCGCCGCTGATAAATATACGCCCAAGTCCGTCTCCCGGAAGATTAATTCGATTAAGACCTTTTTCCGTTTCCTAAAGGCTTCCGGCGCCATCACTGTGGATCCGGCAATCGAAATTGCCCACCCCAAGTATGAAGTAAAGCCCCCGCGTATTTTGTCCAAAATTGAATACCGGGCGCTGCGGGATGCCTGCCGCGGCGATATCCGCATGTACGCAATCGTTGAACTATTTCTGCAAACCGGAATCCGCATCGGCGAACTAGCGACGCTTACCGTCACCGACGTTAAGGACGGAGAGCTCCATATCGCATCCCAGGAAGGCCATGCCCAGCGCGGAGTACCCTTGAACAAAGCCGCCAAAGAAGCGCTTGACCGCTATATGGCTATCCGGAGCACGTCCCAGGCTGGGAGCGACATCAGCAAGGCGCTCTTTATCACCAAAACCGGCCGGCCCCTCCTCATCCGCAATATCCGCACGGCAATCGACCGGTATTTCCGTATCGCCGGAATAGAAGGGGCGAAGGTCAATGACCTCCGGCACACATTTATCGCCCATCATCTGATGGCGGGGACCCCGATTACGACGCTATCCAAATTAGTCGGCCACAAACGCCTCTCCACAACCGAGCGGTATCTGGAGCTCATCAAGGACAAAGCCGGCGAGAGTGTTAAACTCGAAGAGCTATAATGCTATAATCTACTTCGTGACAAAATACGAAGCTCCCCATCAAAAAATTCCTGAATCTGAAGTTGAAGAAAAATACGATAAACAAAACGAAAAAATAAAGCGAAAAAAGTGCTGGTTCCACGACATGCATGTCTTTTTGGGAAACCACGACCACAGCAAAATCAATGGGAGGCCTCATCACATAACGCCATGGATAGCCGGCCTCATCAGCGGCATAGGCAATCGCAGACGATAATTATGCTTGCCCCGCTCACGGCGCGCGCAGTACAATACGCTCATGGACAAAGCATACGATCCGAAAGCGGTCGAGGGGAAAATCTACTCCATGTGGGAATCCGGCGGCTATTTCACTCCGAAGATTGATAAAAAGAAAAAACCCTATTCTATTCTTCTCCCCCTCCCTAATGCCAACGACCCCATGCACATGGGACATGCGATGTTTGTGATAGAGGATATTCTCATCCGACACCACCGCATGAAAGGCGACCCGACCCTGTGGCTTCCCGGCGGGGATCACGCTGGTATCGAAACGCAGTACGTATTTGAAAAAAAACTGGCGAAAGACGGCAAAAGCCGGTTTCAATTCGACCGCGATACGCTCTACCGGATGATCGCGGAATTTGTTGAGCAAAACAAAACGGTGAACCGCGATCAGATGAAGCGGCTCGGGTTTTCCCTTGACTGGACGCGCTATCATTATTCACTGGAACCGGAAATTGTCGCCACGGTTCTGGATACGTTTCGCGCGATGCACAAAGACAAACTTGTCTATCGCGACTCCAGGCTCGTCAACTACTGCACCCGCGACGGCACGAGTTTTTCCGATCTTGAGGTGAAGCATGTAGAGCGGACGGATCCGTTGTACTACATGAAATACGGACCGTTTGTCCTAGCCACTACCCGGCCGGAAACAAAATTCGGCGACACCGCCGTGGCGGTGAATCCCCGTGACAAACGCTATACGAAGTGGGTCGGAAAAGAAATTGAGGTCGAAGGGCTCGCGGGAAAATTTAGGGTGGTCGTGGTAGCCGATGACGTCATTGACCCGACATTCGGCACGGGCATTGCAAAAGTAACACCTGCTCATGATTTTACCGACTGGGAAATTGCCAAGCGGCACAATCTTCCCGCCAAACAGGTCATCGGATTTGACGGACGCATGACCGATGCAGCCGGCCCCTATGCAGGCATGAAAGTGGGCACCGCACGCGAACAAATCGTGAGGGGTTTAGAATCGCGCGGGCTCATGGACCATATTGATACGAACTATGTCCATACGGTGGCAACCTGTTATAAATGCGGCAGCGTTCTGGAACCGCTTCCCATCCCCCAGTGGTACGTAAAAACTAAGTCATTAGCAACACAAGCAATAAAAGCAGTAAAAGAGGGAAAAACGAAGATTATTCCAAAAAAACGCTTTGAAAAAATGTACTTTGACTGGATGGAAAATATTCTTGACTGGAATATCAGCCGCCAGATTGTGTGGGGCCCGCGGATTCCCGTGTGGTATTGTCTCGACTGTAATCCTGCTGTCACACTGTCATTTCTTTCAAAAGACGACCAAAAAATAACCGGGTCCTACGGCGATATTTGCACCAATCACTCATTTGAGGAAATCCGTGACGGGCTGCAGTCGCTTTCCGCCCCGCTTGAAGCCACATACACCCTTACGGAGGGAACGTGTAAAACATGCAGGGGTACGCATATCCTGCAGGAAACAGACACGTTTGACACATGGTTTCTTTCCAGCCAATGGCCGTTGACCACTCTTGGATTCCCGAATGGCGAGGATTTCAACTATTTTTACCCAACGAGTGTCCTGGACACCATGTGGGACATCCTCTTTTTCTGGGTAGCCCGCATGATGATGATGGGTCTTTACCGCACTAAAAAAGTACCGTTTGAAATTATTCACCTCCATAGTCGGGTCGTCGATGCCAAAGGACAAAAAATGAGTAAAAGCCGCGGCAATGTCGTCAACCCCCTTAAAATGGTCGATCAATACGGCGCTGATGCCCTCAGATTTACGCTTGTTTTCGGAGCCGCTCCGGGAAGTGATATTGCCGTCTCAGAAGACAAAATCCGCGGCATGCGGAATTTTGCCAATAAACTCTGGAATATCGGCCGGTTTGTCCTCATGAATTTTGAATCAGCTGGGAAAGAAATTCCTTTCTATAACAAGAATATGACACTCAGCAATCCCGAAGACAACAAAATTATTGCAGCGCTTAACAAGCTAATTGCATCCGTCACAAAAGATATTGAGCGGTACCGATTCTCCGATGCAGCACAAGCGCTCTACGAATTTGCGTGGCATACCGTTGCCGATATGTACCTCGAAAAAAATAAGGAACGGTTTAAAACCGGTGATGCAGAATCGCTTGCGGTTTTGCGGCATGTATGTCTCACATTATTAAAATTACTTCATCCGTTTATGCCGTTTGTGACGGAAAAGATTTGGGGTAAAATGCCAAAGAAATACGACAAGCCTCTTATTATTTCCTCCTGGCCGGATTAAAATCCCGAGGTGGTCGCCGGTGACGGAGCGGCTGTAGCAATCGTGGGAGTGGTGATAATCGGAGTCACCTGCGGTGTAGCCGGCGGTGCCGCGGGCATCATGAGTGTTCCCACAATTTGATCAAACAGAGTGTCATCAGTAGTAAAATCTGCCGTAATACCTGCCGGCGTGAAATGATTAATCTCCAGGGAAAGTGTCGGGGTAACTTCTATCATGTAGCCGCGCATCCGGCTAAATCCGTATCCTGCAACAGTTTTGCCGGTGAATAAACCGGTAAACAGTTTCGCTTTGTGGCCCTCAACGGTCGTATCCGTGCTGGTAAAAACAACTCCTCCCCCATCTGAAATGGCGCTCCCGCGGTGATCAGCAAGAAGTTGCCCTGCTCCGCGCGGGGCGACAGTGAATCGCGTGCCGCCCGGTAAATACGTGCCTTGTGACATGCAGCTCGTCGTATCACAAATGGGCGCAAGGACATCTGCCGGAAGCTTAAAGGATATGCCGTCAATCAGCAATTTGGTCGCGCTACTTGTTACCTGGTAGGTCGTCCATGCAGCAAATGGGTCAGTCGGAGTCGGTGTCGCTAACAGTGTTGGCGTCGCGCTGGGTGTTTGAGTAAACGTAGACAATCCGCCGGGCAAGTATTGCCGGATAAAGCTCGACAGCCAGATGCCCAATCCAAATAGTCCGACAAAAAGAATAAGGGCGCCGATGAATGATCCTGACGATTTTTTCGGGGGCGGGGGGGGTGTATTCATCGGAATTTCCGGTGTTTCTTCTATGGGAATGGGTGGAGTTACCGGAGCAGTCGCCGGCGGGTTTGACGGACCGTACAAATTTTCAGGAGTTATCGGATCAGTCATATAACCATTGTTTCATGAGAAATCCGGCGTGTCAATGAAAAAAACAGTCTGATGTTATGCCCGCTCTACGTATGCACCCGTTTCAGGGTCTATGGCGATGGTTTCCCCTTCGCGGATAAACAGAGGCACAGTGACGACGGCGCCGGTCTCCACAACAACGGTTTTGGTGGCGCCCGATACCGTATTTCCGCGGGCTCCGTCAGTGGCTTCGGTTACCTTGAGCCGTACTTTTTTAGGGAACCGGAGACCGACCGCCTCGTCTCCGTTAACAAGTATCTGATACACATCATTGGGTTTTAAATAATTGACGTAATTCCCAAGCATCGCGGAAGAGATATTGAATTGTTCATAGGAAGTGTTGTCCATAAATACATAATTATCCCCTTCTTTGTAGAGGTACTGCATTTCCCGGGTGGCAACCGGCACTTCGGTCACGGATTCGCCGGATTTGTAGGTAAACTCCTGTACTTTTCCGGTTTTAAGGGACTTGAGCCGCGTCCGCACGAAGGCGCTCCCCTTGCCTGGATTGACATGCTGAAACTCCACAATCTGGTGCGGCTCGCCTTTAAACTCGACGAACGTGCTTTTGGTGAAATCTGCGGTTGATATCGTACCCATGAAACAGATTATCTCATAAGAAAAATGTGCTTTCAAGATATAGGATTATATTTTCATTGACAATACAATCCAAACCATGTATTGTCACACTCATGAATCCGGAGAAAATCCACAAAAAAAATATTGATTTTTTGATACAGTCTTCTCGGCGGGACCTTACAGAATGGTTACTTAAAGGAGAAAATCTTTCACCTATTCAATACAAAGACGACCGCTCATCACCTTTACTTCTTTCAAATACGTTACAAGATATAACGGTGTTTCGTCGACCATTGATTATCGAAAAGGTAAACGGCGCAGTGTGTGATGCCATTTTGGAATGGCAACCGGAAGTTCAAGGAAATGAAATTTTAGGTGACCTCGCGTATCTTGCTGCGCTTACGAGAAATACCAATGCTCTTTCTGACTTAATTCATCACGTTGACAATCACACGATTATTCCTTCAAAACCAGACGACAACACGGAATCTGTTGTTATTGCAGTCATCGGCGGATTTGCACCCGACGCTCGCGCAGAAGAAGCTTTACGACGCTGGTGGGACGATGATACATTTAATTGGCAATACAAAGCTATTCTTTTCACCGGTTTGCTTGCATGCAATCATAGAAATATAACAGAGCTCCTGCCCTCATTCCTGTCTATACTCACCGATCACTCTGATTATTTTCGAGTAGATTATGTAACCGCAGAGGCTGCCCGTATTATCGGGCCGGATGAGCTGGAAAAAGCTTTAAAACCCTTTAATAATGAGGCCGCATTGCATCTCAGGTCCTATATTCCGATGGTAAGAGAATTGGCGTCTACACCCGATGAAGGTTGAATTCTTCGCCTGCCGGAAAAAATAGCGTGTCAGCGATACTGGTGGTATCCGCCAAAAGCATCACAAGGCGATCTACTCCCACAGCAATACCGCTGCATTTCGGTAATCCGACCTTTAATGCTTCGATAAAATCGTTGTCATAATCGTATGCGGTTTTCCCCAATCTCTTAATCTCTTTCATTTGAAAATCGAACCGATGTTCGCTTTCTACCGGATCTGTTAGCTCACCATAGCAGTCGCCGAGCTCAAGACCTGCAATATAAAACTCGAATCGCTCTGCGTAGCGCGTATCCTTTTTTAATTGCGCAAGGGCAGCAACAGCAGCAGGAAAATCATAAAGGATCGTTGGTTTACCATGTCCCAGCTTTCGCTCCACCTCATTCAAAAATATTTGATTATACAATTCTTCCCACGTATTATTTTTCTCCACCTTGTAGCCTTTGTTGATCGCTACCCTCCTCGCCGTGTCCATATCAAAAAATTCATTAAAATTGACGTTGGCGTATTTTTTGAATGCGTCCGCCACGGTGATTCGTTCCCATGGCGGCGTAAGATTAATTTTTTGCTTTTGATAGATCAGTGTAGTGCCGCCGGCAAGCGCCAGAAGCAACTTCTCACAGTCCTTCATGATGTCGAAATAATCCGCGTTCACGCGATACCATTCCAGAACGGTAAATTCCGGATTATGAAGCTTTCCCTGCGTTTCCATGTTTCTAAACGCCTTCGTGAGACTGTAACAGTCTCCCAGTCCCGCAACCATGAGCTTTTTCAGCGCTACTTCCGGAGATGTTGACAGATATGCTTTCGTCGGTTTCCGGTTCCGGTCAAGAAGGGTGGTTTCAAATACATCAAGGTAGCTCTCTGCAGGCGGGTGCGGGATAAGAATCGGTGTTTCTATTTCATGAAACGATTCTTTCTCAAAATAAGACCGTATAGTGCGGATCACCTTTTCGCGGACAAAATATCTGTCCCACAATGCGGGGCTCTCATGGATTTTTTTCCACGTCTTCATCGGCGGCGGGATTTCTTATCTTTGAATGCTTTAACCACAAAGAGAAGATAAAGAATTTCTGCAATCCCCGCGGTGTGTACCAGTAAAAAAAAGATAAACCACCATTTTTCATCTCGCTTTGCTGCATGCCAAAGGGCAAATCCGGTCCAAAACACAGACCACACCGCAAGGGGAATAATCCATGTGCCCATTCCCCAACTCCCCATCCACGAATAGGCAAACGGACGGCTATTTCCCAGGTACCACGGCATCATACTTATTCCTCCTTTATCTGTATAGATTGTAGCACAGTCGGCGCAACGGGTTTTGAAGTTTCCCCCATCCCGTTAGTAGTTACGGGGCTACCCGCAATTGCGTCAAGGGTCGCAAGGCTTGCAGAGTCAGCCGGATCAATCGTGCCGAAAATGACGTAATTTTTGGGTAATGGATAATCCGCGTGCATGATAAAAAACTGGCTTCCGTTGGTGTTGGGGCCGCCGTTGGCCATAGCAATCGTGCCGCGCGTGTAGTCACGGGTAATGCGCTCATCGGCAAAGCGGTACCCGGGGCCGCCGGTGCCGTTCCCGTCGGGGTCCCCGCCCTGGATCATAAATCCCTTGATAATTCTGTGAAAAATCGTGTTGTTGTAAAAGCCCGCACGCGCCAAAAAGACAAAGTTATTGACGGTGACGGGTGTTTCTTTGGCAAACAATTTCACCCGCATCGCGCCTTTATCTGTGGTCAGCTCAGCCGTGTAAGCAAGATTTGCGTCGATGCCCATAGCCGGTGCCGCGGCATACCGCTTTGGGGCAGATGTCTGAGTTGGTGTTGGAGATGACTGCATAACTTCCAGCGGCGTGGTCGTCTGCGTTTGATACCATACCCCGCCCACAATGACTGCAAACAGCGCGCCTGCAACAATATATACTTTATTCATCGTTTACAAAAATCTGAGCACGTTGACCTTCGCCTTCAAATCCGTAAACCAAGGCTGGAGCTTCTCGTTTATTTTCTCCGAAAGAATTGCCTGACGGGCCTCCTCTTTCATCCCCGCCTCGTCCGTTGCCGTCAGGACCGCTCCTGAGGTGGCGATAAAATTTGCAATGTCGCCGTCCGTAATTGTTATATCCTTTCCCAATAGTTTTTCCACCGTCATCTGAAGCCTCAATTGGCTGTCAAAGTCGGCGCGGGTCATCCCCTGATATGCCAGAAGCTGATCAATCGTCATCCCGCCGCCCAGACTGTCAACAAGGGCTTTAGTTTTTACGTCAATCTCTTCCTGCGTTATGGACACGCCTGCTTTCCGGGCCTCGCCGGCTATAATCATCTCGCTGATCATGCCGTCAAGCGTTTGTTTGCCGAAACGCGACACAAGTACGCTGTTGAGCTGGAAGCGGAAAATAGGCTTGCCGTCAACAATTGCGGCGATAAATATTCCCTTGTTGGCCACAAATAGTCCAACCAAGGCAACCACAAGGATTATGAGCGCAAGGCGCGCCATAGGCCTGCGCGGTTTGGAAAATCCCGCAGACGGCGGAAATAATTGTTCGGTTTTGGTATCAATCATTTCGTGAACCACCGGGGAGGTTTTTACTTTCATTTGGCGTTTCTTCTTTTGTGGCATATGATCTCCTTTGTGTGATAACAATAATGTGGCAAGGATACCACAGGAACTGAAAAGCCGCAAGGATTACGCGCGTTTCGACGGACAATACGCCCGTATGACGCAGGAGGCGCAGTCAGGGCGCAGAGCGCGGCAACATGCGCGGCCGTGTTCAATCAACAAATAGGTAAGGCAAAACCAGTTTTTTTTGGGAATGACCGCCATAAGCTCCGTCTCAATTTTCTCCGGATCGGCAAGATCAGGATTCACCAGGTGCAGCCGGCGGCTAAGCCGGCGCACGTGCGTATCAACCGCGATCCCGACAACCACACCGTAGGCATTCCCCAACACCACATTTGCGGTTTTACGGCCGACTCCCGGAAGCATAAGCAGTTCCTGCATTGTTTTGGGAACTCCCCCGCGGAAGTGCTCGCCAACGATGCGGGCCGCGCCGAGAATATTTTTCGCTTTATTGTGGTAAAACCCCGTCGGGCGAATATCTCTCTCAAATTCGCGGATGTCTGCCCGGATATAGTCATCAAGGGTTTTATACTTGGCAAACAGCCTTGTCGTCACACTGTTTACCCGCGCGTCCGTGCACTGGGCCGAAAGCTGGACGGCAACCAAAAGCTCCCATGGGGTTTTCCAGTTGGTGAGGGCAATGCCTGCCTTGGGATACGTTTTTTTCAGAATCCTGAGAATAGTGCTTGCACTTTCCTGCATACCTTCTTACAATCATATCACATGACTATAAGGCTTAAATTCCCGCACATTCCCCGAATTATCTCCGCACGCATCATATCCGTATCCCTGTGGGGTCTGCTTATCAGCCTCATTAGCCTCAATGTGCGCGTGTACCCAAAAACGGTGTTTGCCTTACCGACAAGCTTGGCGGATCACCGGGCACTGGCTGACTATCTCTGGGTCCACGGATCCCGCGAAGCTGCCAAGCGCGAACTAGGTATCGCGCAGGAACTGTATCCTGATTCCGCCGATGTACTTGGGACAACAACGTGGGAACAGGAGCCTGCCCGTACTGACGAGCTCATTGCCTATTGGAAGCACATTGCGGTTAGCCGCCCGGACTACCGCGATGCCTATGTCCAGCTTGCCGCCCTTTCCTATTCCCGGGGAGAATTGGCAGCGGCCAAGTCATATCTTGATATGGCACGGACTCTTGATCCGAACGGGGGGTCCCTCACTACGCTCGAAGAATTTATCGCCAAACAATTGAAGTAATACTCAGGATTTCTTTTCTTCCGCTTTTGCTGCCTCTGCAGGTGCCGCTTCCGCTTTTGCTTCCGCCGGGGCTTCTTCAGCCGCACCGGTTGCTGCAGCAGCCTCCTCTGCTTTGGCTGCTGCGGCAGCTGCTTCTTCTGCTGCTGCTGCTTCTGCTTCTTTACTGACAAGAGGCGCAACGCGCACGATTCCCTGAGTGGAATCCGTAAGGATGACAACGCCCTGAGGCGCGGGTATATCCTTCACTTTGATTTCCTGACCAACCTCGGCAAGCACGGACACATCCACAAGTATTTTCTCCGGTAAATCCGTGGGAAGTGCTTCCACTTCTATCTCATCCACAAGGGTGAGTAGTACACCTGTCTTGGTCGTGGCAGCCGGCGCCTCTCCGGTTATTTCAAGGGGTACATTCGTCTTCACTTTTTGTTTCAGGTCTACCTGGTAAAATTCAACATGCAGAATATTCCGTTTCACCGGATGCTTTTGTACCGTATGAATAAGAACGGGGCGGATATCTCCGTCAATGGAAAGCTCAATAAGACCGGTCTCCCCCGCCGCCTGAAAGACACTGGTAAACGCTTCCGTCGGGACGGATATGGATATGCTTTTTACCTTGTTTCCGTACACCGTCGCAGGAATCTTCCCCTGGACACGCAGAGTTTTCACCTTGCGGCCGACAAGGTCCCGTTTTTGAGCGCTTAATGAATGTTTTTTCATATAACAGAAATTATCGTATCAAACGAACGCGCGTGAGCTCGTCACGCGTAAGAATTGTATTGTACTCGAGTTGGCCGGGATTTGCAACGAAATCCTG
>MFKE01000024.1:0-964 GCA_001779455.1 Candidatus Gottesmanbacteria bacterium RIFOXYB1_FULL_47_11
TATTGTTTCCAGGAATTTCCGCAGGACCGGATCCGCGAGTTTGTCCGCGCGCTCCCCGGCCCGTCTTACACCTGGCGTTTTGCGCCGGCTCTCCGGGTCCGCAAAAAAATATTCGGGGAGTTAACCGTAATCACCAACCCCGCCACCCGATTGCAGTCTTCCCGTATCGTACGCTTACCCACGAATAAAATGGACAGGCTGACTATGGGAAAGCATTCTCAGCGCAGTTGCCTCATAACAACCTGTATGAAATCGCGAAAACGTTTCGTTGTCGCCAACATACAGTTATCATGTGTGGCAAACACCGCGGTCCGTCACCGTCAGCTGGATAACATCATTGTGGTACTTGCCCGGCAGCGAACACGCCGGGCAATCCTCATCGGCGACTTTAACAGCTGGACCATATCCGAACGTAAACGGCTTATCGCGTATATGAAACTGCGTGAATTTACCACGCATGAACCGCGCACCGCCACGCACCGGATCACCATCTATAAACAACAACTTGATTTTGTTTTCGGGAAGAACTGTGTTGTTGGTGAAGTCGCGGTAAGTCGGGTACGATACTCTGACCACTATCCGGTTCATGCGGCCATTAGGCTATAGTATCTATTTCTGAAGAAGTAATTCAACTGCCCGTGCAAGTTGGGCATCACGGGAGGCTTCAAGCCCATCCCATTCAACGACAATATCCGGAGTAATTCCTTTTTTGGTAATGGAGTCCCCGCCGGGCAGAAGCCACCGGCCGGTCGTAATATGCACGCTTGACCCGTCGGGTAAATCTTCCGGGGTCTGCACCGTCCCCTTGCCAAATGATGTTTCGCCGATGATCGTGGCATTGCGCAGATCGCGGAGGGCCCCCGCAGTAATTTCTGCAGCAGAGGCGCTCCCTTTATTGAGAAGCACCACAATCGGCATATCCAAAAGTCGCCCGCGCCTGACTACCGGATAATCTTCTTTTGAC
>MFKE01000024.1:1003-1430 GCA_001779455.1 Candidatus Gottesmanbacteria bacterium RIFOXYB1_FULL_47_11
ACAGCACATCTGATACTGCACGATCAAAATCCTCGTTACTGGTATCACCGAACCGGGATAACCGGATATACGCGACTTTCGCCGGGTTTTGCTTCAGTGAGCTGACGTTCTCTGTTCCCGCAATTTCTGAAATCTCACCCGCGGATTTAACCCAGGATTCAACAGACGGCACGACGATCGTACTTCGGACAATGGACATGTCAACCGGCTTCGTATCGTCCTGATGCAGAATAGAAAGTTTGACCGTTGTCCCTCCCGGACCGCGGATTTTATCAACGGCTTCGGAGACCGTCCATCCGGATGTCTCCGCCCCGTCAACTTCCAAAATATAATCCCCGGCGCGGATTCCCGCTTTCTCCGCCGGATTTCCTTTGAGGGGGGCAATAACGATAATGCGGTTGTCCTTGAGTCCGAGTTCCGCGCCGAT
>MFKE01000024.1:1448-2144 GCA_001779455.1 Candidatus Gottesmanbacteria bacterium RIFOXYB1_FULL_47_11
AGGGAATTGACCATGCCGGAGATAGCGCCCCACACCATTTTTTGCGGGTCAATGGTCGCCCGGTCAATATAGGACCGCAAAAGCCGCTGCCACACGTCCCAAAACAGGGAAAAGTCAATATCCGCCGTCGGCGGAGGGCTTTGGTTGACGATGACGCGCTTTTCCGGCGTAATGGTAAGGCTGGTTTTCCGTTCTCCAAGCCGGTATCCCACTCCGCCCGATAATATAACCAGTGCAAGAATGAGGATAAGCGTACGCACGCGCGAAAATGATTTCATAAGAATTATTAAATTCTATCAGGAATATACCGAATTTGTAAGTATGGAAATGGGGGGTTACGCCCGCACGATAAATGGAAGAAGCGCAACGTGCCGTGCGCGTTTTACGGCAACCGTGATTGCCCGCTGATGGTGGGCGCACACACCGGTCCGTGCGCGGCCCAGTATCTTGGCGCGTTCGGTCAGATACTTGGTAAACTCCCCGATTTCTTTGTAATCAGGCTCTGTTTTGTTTGCGCAAAACGGACAATTTTTGGCAACCGGCCGCTCACGTCGTTTATCAAATTTTTTCTTAAACATAGGTTATTTAAAACGGAATATCGTCCGGATTGACATTCTCAGCCGGCATATCCGCTTTGATATCTTCTGCTTTTTTTACTTCCGGTTGCGCAACGGTTTTGACAACAGGCTGTTCCGC
>MFKE01000024.1:2168-8359 GCA_001779455.1 Candidatus Gottesmanbacteria bacterium RIFOXYB1_FULL_47_11
TCTGCCGTCTGCCATTGGTTTGTGCGTAGCCGGCCCTCGACATAAATCTTACGGCCCTTCACCAAAAGCTGGCTACAAAGCTCTGCAAGCTTATTCCATGCCACTACACGGTGGAACTCGGTTTCCTCTTTCTTTTCTCCTGCCTCCGTCGTCCACATCCGGTTTGTAGCAAGCCCAATCGTACACACTGCGGCGCCCGTGGGCGTGTACCGGAGCTCCGGATCGCGTGTCAGATTCCCAATGAGCATAACTTTGTTTAAGCTTCTTGATGACATATTACTCCTTCACAATGAGCAGATACCTGAGGACGTCCGTCCCCTGCTTGAATTGCTTTTCCAACTCTACTACTTTCAACGCCGGCCCTGCAATAGTCACCGCAACATACACGCCTTCCGTCTGCTTTTTGATGGTATAGGCGAGGCGCTTTTTACCCATGATCGTGAGTTCAACCACCTCGCGGTCTCCGCTCACTTTCTTGACAAACTCACGGATGGGTTTTTCCTCGATACCAAAATCCGGCCGAAGGACCAACATGAGTTCGTATTTCCGTTGCATAGAGGCTAATAATAGCATGAAAGCACAATAATCTCAACGAGGAATTACGTTTGTTGCTGTTGCCACAACATATACTCCGTGCGTATGTCATCTGCGTTTCGTCCCGTCCGTTTTGCAATAAGTTCTGCTGACTTCATAATCCGATAATCTCCGCCACCATCCTCAAGTTGTGTGAGAATAAATTTCAATAGAGGCCCTTCGGATGTCATCGACTTCATCGTAAGTTTATTTAACCGTTGAGGATTTTCCTGCGATAACTGAAAAAATACGTCACGAACTGTTTCCGCAAGATCAGGACTAATATCTTCCTTTGCCTGCGCCACGTCGAGTTTCATCAGTACATCTTGAAACGATGAGTCAACACCCCCGCCAGAAATTTGTTTCCAAAGTGCACCCGAATCGCGATGAATTGTAGGTTTAGTTTCCCCCATATTCTTTACGTTCCTACTTTAAACTCTACGACATCTCCGTCGCGCATGACGTATTCTTTCCCCTCGCTACGCACTTTTCCTTCCTCCCGCGACGTCTTCCATCCTCCAAGCGCGATAAAATCGTCAAATGCGACGCAGTCGGCCTTGATAAACTTCTTTTCAAAATCCGTATGGATGACGCCGGCGGCAGTAGGCGCCTTCATTCCGTTCTCTATCGTCCAGGCGCGCGATTCGATAACGCCAGTTGTTAAAAATGATATAAGCCCGAGCATTTCATATGCTTTTTGGATAAGCCGGTCCAGACCCGATTTCTCAAGCCCCAATGATTTCAAATACTCTTTCTGTTCTGCTTCTGATAACCCCGCAAGCTGGGACTCTGTTTCTGCGCAGATGGCTAACATTGCATTCTTTTCGTTTAATTGATTTTCAGCAACGTTCGCCACGTACATCATGGGTTTCATGGTCAGCAGTTGAAGATCATGAATCGCCGACCGCAGGCCGGGATCGGTAATGACATCGCGAGCGAGTTTTCCGTTATTTAATCCTTCTTTTAGTTTTTCAATAACTCCCCACCGCACACGCTCTTCTTTTGTCGCGGTTTGTTTCGGCTCTGCCTGTTTGGCAAGTGTTTGTAAATCCGCAAGTGCCAATTCCGTTTCCACAATTTCCCGGTCGCGCACCGGATCAACTGCGCCGGCAACATGCACTATGTTGGGATCGGGAAAAAACCGGACAACATGACAGATAATATCCATCTCGCGGACGTGCGAAAGAAATTTGTTCCCCAGTCCCTCTCCCTCCGCCGCGCCCTTCACGAGCCCCGCAATATCGACAAACTCTACAGTTGCCGGCTTGATCGGAGGAAGCTTATCCATTTTTTCTTCGGTCCTGGTCACCTCCGCGAGTTTTTGTAAACGGAAATCCGGCACGGGCACTACCCCGATGTTTGGTTCGATAGTCGCAAACGGATAGTTCGCCGCAAGCGCCTGCTGTTTTTTGAGGAGTGCATTAAATAGTGTCGACTTCCCCACGTTCGCCAGCCCCACAATACCTATTTTGAGATTCATATGAACATTTCCTCAACTATCTCAGATTTTATCACGAAGACAGTTCATTTCTCGAAAGTAGTTTTGGCAGCTTCTCACCGCGTTTTTTTACTTCCTCCTGAAAATCATATAATGACATGCGCATATCGTGAGGTTTTTCAAAACCTTCTGCCTCGTTAAGAATCGACAACATACGCTCAGTGGTAATCTTCGTTTCTGCATAATTATCTGAAATGCTTGCATGAGTGAAGTCGTAATTTGAATCGAAAAAAGCGTCGGCAAATGCTCTCATCTCCTGGTCAAACTGTTCATCACCGGTTGCTGCTATGGTTCTTTGATAGTCTTCATCCGTACTACCACCGATAACCACGTCTAATCGATACGAAACAGAATCATGATTCTGCCGTTTCTTTCCTGATTCCTCCAAGGAAATGCTGTTTATTGTACTTCCATCATGTATCATATCAACGCTCAACGAGAGCAGTAAACGTGTCTTCTCATCGGAAAAAAGAAATGTAAACTCTGTAGCAGCCGTTATACCTATTCGATAGTCGTTCTTGTCCAAACGGACACCAAATGCATGTGTGTTATTCTGCACCAACGCTACTGCCCGATCCCTTACTTGGCGCAACATTTCCCCCTTTCGCAACAGGTTTTTCTCAATTGGGCTCAATTCCTTTGACACAACGTCACGTGATCCACTAACAGCAAGTTCATTCATCATCGGGATATTATAGGCTTACAGGACAAAAAAATCAATTATAGAAGCGTAAACTGTATTCAGGTGTGGACTTCCCCACATTCGCCAACCCGACAATCCCTATTTTAAAATTCATAATGCAATTTTTCCTTATATTGTGTGATTATATCAAGATCAGTTAATTGGTTACATTTTGTTAGACTTTGCGACTTTCAGCATAAATCTTAAAATGACACGAAACGCTGAATTATAAGCCTCAATCCATACGGCCACCCTCTTAAGAGCGTTTTTATCCAAAAGCATCTTCTCCTTATCTAAATTTATACCGTAAATTTTTTCTCCTTTAATCTTAAAACATTTATGAATAAAATCGTTTCTTTTATCCCTCGCAGCTGTTAGTATTTGATACTCAGATTTATACTTATCCCTTGGAAAAAATGTACTCAGTCTATTTAAATAGTCTTTAATCGTCCAATTATCTCTTTGTTCTGGCTTATAGTCCAAACCAATACCTAAAAAATATTTTTTCCCTTTTGTTACTAAAGAGTAATACAAATTTTCTAAAAGAATTTCGAAAAATTGTGTGTAATATAGCGCATCAATGTATTGCCGCGGAATTTTAACTTCTTCTGTAAAAATCGCCTTTGCTTCTTCTAATGCGTTTGGTTGGGAGAGCGTACTGTGAGTCCCGATTTTTAAATTCATGAGGGAATTATAACAGGAATTAGGTAACTTGCGTCACTTACATCACTTAGGCATATCGAAAAAACCTACTATTTTTTCTGCCAGCTGTTTTTCATGACGGAAAAACCAGCCATGATAGCCGTCGACCGTTTCTACCGAAAGATTTTTTATTTTCGATAAACGGGAAACTGCTTCCCGCGGAATAAATTCGTCGCGAAGCGCGAACACAAGTTTTGTCAGAACCGGTAACTGCTTGATGTTTTCGATTTTCAGAGATGTAGCAATCAGTCCTTCCGTCCACGCTTGACGAAAATGCCGCCGAACAGAGCCCAGTCCGTCCGTTATCCACAACCAATTCTTCGCGTGTCCTTCAAATGAAAACATATTGTGATACAGAAGCATGATATATCCCCAACACAGCGTTATCCTTTCATACTTCATGCGGAGCGGTAAAACAGTCGTGCTTATTAATAACATTTTTTTCGGCTTGTTTGCAAACGTACATACGTATTTTGATGCAATGATTCCACTTAACGACACGCCGATAAGATAGTATTCTTTCAGTTTTAACCGGCGAATAAATTCGCCAAGCACAGAAACATAATCGTCTAACGATGTCCCCGGCGTTTTAAACTCTGACTTCCCGCGATAAATATCCGGAATATAAACGTGGTAATGCGCTGCCAACTCTTGCCCCAATGCAACATAGGATTTACTTGTCAACCACAGACTCGGAATGAGTACCAACGCCTCCCCTTTCCCAAATTCAAGATAATGGATGGTATTTTCGCCGATTTTCAAATTCATGAGGGGATTGTATCACACCGATTGCTCGGGAAATGATTTCGCTTTACAATGGAATAAGATCCATGCAAACTGAAGACCAACTGATTGCCGATATCAAAAACCTCAAAATCCAGGGGGCGACGAATGTGGCCATGGCGATCCTCAATTTCTTATCCCTGGCGCCGACGGAACTCGCCAAAGAAATCGGTGAGCGGCTTGCCTATGTCCGCCCAACCGAGCCCCTTGCACAAAATGCCATCCGGTATATTTGTTCGTCGCCGGATATCAAAACAAATATTGCTGCATACACATCCTTTATAGAAAACGCCAAAAAATCAATCATCACCCACGGCGCCGGCGTAACTCACGACGGCAAAACCTACCTCACCCACTGCCACGCTTCAACCGTAACAAGCGCGCTGCTTGCCCATAAGGCACATGTCATTGCCACAGAAACCAGACCCCGCTTTCAAGGCCGCACGACCGCACAAGAACTGTTGGATGCCGGAATAGATGTAACGATGATTGTTGACAGCGCTGCCGCTTCTTTGATCCATGATAGCCATATCGCCGGAATGTTAGTCGGCGCAGATCTACTCACCTCAAACGGATTTGTCAATAAAATTGGAACCTATGGCATTGCACTTGCGGCACAAAAACACGGAGTCCCGATATACTGTTTTTCTACGCTCCTCAAATACGGTGATAATCCTGTTATCGAAAACCGTGACCCAAAAGAAATATGGCCGGATGCGCCAAACAAACTTAAATTTTATGCCCCTGCTTTTGATTTCACGCCGTACGACGCAGGAGTGACACTTATAACGGAAGTTGGTGTAGTAAAAGGACAAGACGTTCTTGCCGCAGTAAAAAAGGAGTATCCATGGCTAATACCTACAAAAACTATTTGAGCATAGGCGAAACAGTCGATAAAACCAAACATATTATTGCCACGTTCTCCCTGAGCGTTCAGGGCGAACCGTTTGATAAAACGGCAGGAGGGGTAGCTGCGGAATCCTCTGTCGGCACGTGGACGGATATCGGACTCGAAGAGAAAATAATCTGGGATAAATTACATGCCAAAGTAATTACCCTTGACGAACCGGGCGGCAAAATCACGATTGCGTATCCCCTGGAGTTATTCGAACCGGGGAATATCCCACAACTCTTATCATCAATCGCCGGCAACGTGTTCGGGCTGAAGGAAATTGTCGGTCTGCGGCTTGAAGACCTGGAATTTCCGGAAACATACGTCAGATCGTTTCCCGGACCGGCGCTGGGCATCCCCGGCATACGCGCGCTCACCGGAGTAAAAGACGGCCCTCTCCTGGGCTCCATCATTAAACCAAAATTGGGATTATCGGCAAAAAATCAGGCGGAAGCAGCAGTTGCCGTATGGAACGAGGGCATTCATTTGGTGAAAGATGATGAAAATTTGACCAGTGTCGCAGGAGATAATTTTTATGACCGGGTTAATGAAGTTGTTAAACGCATGGAAAAAACAAAAATCTACGCATTTAATATTACGGCAAGCTACGAAGAAATGACCAAGCGCGCAACTCACGTCCGTGATGCAAACGCCAACTGTCTGATGATCGATGTCTTAACAGCCGGATTTAGCGCCGTGCAGGGAATCCGCAACCGGAACTTCGGCCTGATGATCCACGGACACCGTGCGATGCATGCGGCATTTACCCGTTCCAAACAATTCGGGATTTCCATGTTAGTTATAGCGCGCCTCACCCGCCTTGCCGGTGTTGACTCATTCCACACAGGTACGGTTATCGGAAAAATGGAGGGAGAAAAGGAAGAAGTACTTGCCATCAATAATTTTCTACGGAGTGAGTGGTACGGCTTAAAGACTGTCCTCCCGACTGCCTCGGGCGGATTACATCCGGGACACATCTCGGATCTTGTTAAGATATTAGGAAGTGATATGCTTCTCAATCTCGGCGGCGGCATACACGGGCACCCGGACGGCAGTGCAGC
>MFKE01000024.1:8367-12843 GCA_001779455.1 Candidatus Gottesmanbacteria bacterium RIFOXYB1_FULL_47_11
CGCCCGGACCGGAACTGGCGCGTGCGCTTGAAAAGTGGAAGGTATAATCCGGGACCAAACAACTAACTATTTTGCTGTTTTCCGTTTCCCGAAATGCATGACGATGCCGCCCAAACCACAGAGGGTGGCGATACCGGTTATGAATACCCCGAGAACCGGCACGACAGCGAAGACTTGAATAATGATAACACCGGTAATCATCTGCAATAATAAGTCGGACTTCGTCTTCCCCATTGCGGATAACACGTTATTCCCGACAATCACCGCAACATAGATTCTCGATACTGCAATAATGACCGCAAATATGATTCCGAGAATGATAGCAACCGGGATGCCGATAATGGTTATGGCAACCATCATGATAGCAATGGGGGCGCCAATCACCGTCAGAAATCCCACAAATCCGTCAAGCCAGGGACGTGCACGCATTTGCTCTGTTATCCGCACTACGTTCTCCCTTGCTATAAGGACAACCAACGCCCCGAGAATGAGGTAAAAAACGATTGATCCCGCTACCCTCGTAGGCCACGGCTGCATTTTCGGCAACAAGTTCCTTGCGGTGAGCGGCTTCGCTTCTGATTTTTTCGAAATGATGTGCGATACTTTCCCGGTAACCGCCGCGCCCGTTGCCTCTGTGGCGGCATTCGGACTCATGTACGTAAAATTTCCGGCTAGTCGCGCTTTTTCTCCCAATACAATAGATTCGGCAGCCGTATTTACATCACCGCCGACAGAACTATCTAATCGTATCGTCTGTCCTGCGGCCAGAAGTTCTCCGGAAATGGCGGCTTCTGGCGCGACGTTCACCGTTTGACCCGCCACAACGACGTTCCGTTTCACCGGTGCCGAAATGGTGATGAGCTGCCCAATGGACCGGATATTTCCCCCGACATCCCCGCTCACATCAATCGTTTGTCCGGCACAAAGGACATCGCCGGTAACTATCCCGCGTACGATAATCGTTTGTCCGATACAGTACAGATCACCCTGTATGGTTCCGTCGATAATCACGGAATTGCCTGCAGCAAGAAGCGACCCTTTGATAACCGTATCTTTTGCAACGATAACTTCTTTTGATTCATTCCCTTCCCGAATCTCAAATGCGTGGACCGAATTATTTGAAGCAACACTAAACAGAGTGATAATAAGGATGAAGAAAAAGCTTTTTAGTTTCATATAGTTCTACTATAGTATAATTGCCCCGTGAATAACAATTCTGTACATACGCTCGCTGAAGCCGAAAGCTATCTCACACAATTTCTTTCCTCCAAATGGTCATATACGCTGGTGCGGATGGAAAAGCTCATGACGGCTCTCGGGAACCCGGAGCGGAAACTCTGCGTGATCCACATCGGTGGCACGGCAGGCAAAGGATCAACGTGCTTTATCGCTGCATCGATCCTGGAAACGGCAGGATACAAAGTCGGGCTCCATATGTCTCCCCATTTGATATCCATCACCGAACGGTTGATGATCAACCGCACACCCATTCCTGAAAAGAAGTTTGTCTCGCTCCTCAACAAGATTATCCCCATCATTAACCAAATGAAAGATAAACCGACCTACTATGAAATAACCGTCGCCATGATGTTTAAATTTTTTGCAGATGAGCGCGTTGACATCGCAGTTGTTGAGGTAGGTTTGGGCGGACGGCTGGACGGAACAAATATCCTCTCCCCTGCCGTATCCGTCATCACCAACGTGGGGCTGGATCATACGGATATCCTCGGTGATACGGTTGAAAAAATTGTTATGGATAAGCGGGAAATAATCAAAGCCGACAAGCCGGTCGTATCCGGAGCAACACAAAAAACCGTCCGCAATCTTATCATCGAAAAAGCTGCTTCTGCCAGCGCCCCGCTGTATCTTCTGGACCGCGATTTTACCGTCGATAATGTCCCCCCCGTGTCGCTGCTGGGCCGGCACCAGATAACAAATGCCGCGCTTGCGATTGCGGCTATAGAACACTGCGGACTTCCTGTTTCACCTGGTAATATCCACGAAGCGCTGGCACATCTTGACTTCCCCGGGCGAATGGAACAAACGACTATCGGCAAAACTCACGTTATCCTCGACGGAGCACATAACACAATGAAAATGGAGGCGCTATCCAAAGCATTAACCGATCATTTTCCCAACCAGACATTTCCCGTACTTTTTGCCGTCAAAGGAGATAAAAATATCGCTGAAATGGTAAAGCTTCTCGCCCCACATGTTTCCCACTGGTACCCGACCACGCTTGAACGCCAAACCGACTGGGGGCGCCGTGTGATGTTCGACGCCCGCGATCTGGAAAAAATAATTTCCGCCGCTGATCCCCAAAAGCCGATTACTGAAGTCGCCGATTACAAAACATTTTTGAAAAATATCCCTGAGACTACCCTACTGATTACCGGGTCGCTGTATCTCGTCGGGGCTGTTGAAGAATGGAAGGAAAATTTTCAGCGTCACTTTTGAAATATAGCTACCCACATAGGAAATGTCGTTTGTTTTCCTTCGACAACGTCACTTCCTGTTGGTTCAACTAAATTGATTAAGTGGAATCCATAACGAGCAAATACCTCTATTAATTCTTCTTTCGTATATTGTTTTTCAAATTTTCCTGTTTCCGGAAAAATTACACTGTTTGGTTCAGGTCCTGGATTTGTGTTTACTAACTCAGTCCGAGCTACGCCGTAAAATAAGTAGTAGCCGCCACTCTTTAAGGCCTCGTGTGCAGACTGTATCATCTGTTCTCTTTCCGGATTAGGAAGACAAATCGAAGTATCACAATCTATTACGGCGTCAAATTCTTTTTCAAATCCCCAAGGCTCGCCTAAATCCATCTCCCGGAATTCCAGGTTCTTTTGTTCCCCAACTTTAGCCTTGGCATCAATCACCGCCTTAGGTGCAAAATCGCCTCCTACAACTTTAAACCCGTTATCAGCAAGATAAATACTATTTCTTCCCTTTCCACATCCAGCATCAAATATTTTCGTTTGTTCTGGATTCAATTGTTTTTCTTTTAAAAAATCCACAAAACCAGGGATAGGTCCAGATGGCTTATCGGCGTGCACGCGAACCAAAAACCTTGGATCTTTATGTTCTTCTATCCAAAGTTCCTTTTGAGATCTCATAACGGAGGCTATCATACTACTTTTATTGCCCGAACGTGTAATACGTGAATCGAATTCCTTTTTCTTCATGTGTTTCTTCCGAGATTATTCTAGTAAACCTCGAATAATCCGGAAAAATTGCGTCTCCGTCAACTACCATGTGCACCTTCGTGAGATACAAACGATCAGCTTTTTGGATTATCTGAGCAAACAACGATGCTCCCCCGGCGACAAATATTTCATCTTTCTCGATCGATTTTGCTTTATTTATCGCCTCTTGAACGCTGTGACAGACAAAACATTTAGGTAACGACACCACGTAATCCTTCTGGTTTGTGACGATGACGTGATTTCTGTCAGGCAATAATTTTCCGCGCGATTCATATGCCTGTCGCAACTGCTCAAATGTAGTTCTTCCTACAATAACTGTTTTTCCCTCGGTCATTATTCGAAACCGTCGAAGATCCTCACGTATATGCCAAGGAATTTCATTCTTGTTCCCAATCACCCCATTTTCAGAAACGGCAACAATAATAGAAAGCCTTGGTTGCATGATGTATTTTAAAATCCTCCAACCACAGTAATATCCCCCTTAATCGGCGGGTGCGGATTGTATCCCGTAAGTTCAAAATCTTCGAATTTAAATCCGTCGATACTTTTAACCTTCGGATTGATTTTAATGGTCGGAAATGCACGGGGCTTGCGTTTGAGCTGCTCGCGGCATTGTTTCATATGATTTTCATAAATATGCACATCGCCGAATACGTGCACGAATTCGCCCGGCTTGTACCCCGTCACCTGTGCAATCATCGTGGTAAGAAGCGCGTAGGAGGCAATATTAAAGGGAACTCCCAAAAACAGATCGGCGCTGCGTTGATATAAAAGAAGGGACAGCTTGTCGCCCGTAATATTTATATGAAACATGGTGTGACACGGCGCAATCACCATTGAAGCCGCGTGGGAGCCGCTCATTTCGTAAATACACCCGGCATTCCACGCCGAAATAATATAATGTTTCTTCATCGGATACTTCTTAATTTTTTCAATCGCCCACCCGAGCTGATCGACTGTTCTCTTGTGATCTACCGGCCAGCGTCTCCACTGCACCCCGTACACCGGTCCGAGCTCTCCCCATTTTTTGAGAAATTTTTTATCCGCTTTTGCCTTTTCAATAAACGCCTCAAACGGCATGGGCTTAGCCTTGTGGTCTTTGACTGCCCATTCATATTTTTTGTACGCCCACTCATCCCAAATATGCACGTTGTTGTCTAAGAGATATTTAATGTTTGACTCACCGGACAAAAACCACAGAAGTTCGTGGATAATGCCGCGGGTAAATACTTTTTTGGTCGTAAGCACCGGGAGTCCGCGGGATAAATCG
>MFKE01000024.1:12872-21915 GCA_001779455.1 Candidatus Gottesmanbacteria bacterium RIFOXYB1_FULL_47_11
GAGCTTTACCCCGGTCGAGTGGCTTACCTTCCAAGCCCCGTTCTTCATAATATCTGCCATGAGCTCCAGATACTGATATTCAGGATGGCTATGTGTTCTTTTTTGCATATACACCTCTTTCTGTTATTACCATGTCCATCGGAACATCATACGACGAGCAGGGCACTTCTGCAACAACTTGCACGTCAAACGCAAGACCAATTTTCGGTGCTGCAACCCCTGATAGTAACCGGTCATAATATCCCCTGCCCCGCCCCAGCCTGTTGCCCTTCCGGTCAAACGCAAGACCCGGCACAATATATAAATCTGCGCCTTGTTGACTGTCGGGATAGAGAACCGTCTTTTTCTCGTGTCGGGCTTGTCTTATAATCTCTCTTGTATCTACTTCCGTCGCAAGCGAACGATACACGGATATAATCTGCGCGCTCTGCCACTGAGGCAATTTGCAGATAATCCATGTAATAACCTGACTTGAGCGTGTAATCTCCCCAGGAGACAATAGCCGCTTTTTTTTAATCATTTGTCTGCGAAGTACATCTTTCATACCGGCGATTGTATTGTATACTAATGAGTGATGAAACCGACAGGATTATCAGATACAGAGGCAAAAAAACTATTTACGCAGTATGGCGCAAATGAAATCACGGGCCAACCGCGCCAGACCCCGCTCTCCATATTTGTCTCGCAATTCACCAGCACCCTTATTATTCTTCTCATGATTGCATCCATTGCCTCGCTGTTTCTGGGAGATGTCCTGGACGGGATATTTATCCTCCTTATCGTCATACTCAACGGCATTCTCGGATTTGTGCAGGAATACCGCGCGGAAAATGCAATCGCTGCCCTCAAAAAAATGACCGTCACGTTTGCCCGTGTGGTACGAAACGGCACAGAAGCTAAAATAGACAGCAAACAGCTCGTTCCCGGAGATATCATCCGCGTTGAGGAAGGAGACAATATCCCCGCCGACTGCGAGCTTTTGAACACCGTCCATCTGGAGGTGAATGAATCCTCCCTTACCGGCGAGTCGATTCCCATCGAAAAAAATACTCATGAAAAGGACAAAAAATATATCTATATGGGAACGACCGCGACGCACGGACACGCAATTGCCAGGGTTGTGGCAACTGGCATGCAAACCAAATTCGGCGCTATTGCATCGTCCCTCAGTGACATCCGCGCCGAAGAAACACCGCTTGAGAAAAAAATCGGGATCTTAGGAAAACAACTGGGGATAATCGCCCTTGGCGCCAGCGGCATTGTACTTGCTATCGGCATCTGGGAGAAACAACCTGCGATCACCATGATTCTGGCAAGTATAAGCCTCGCCGTCGCGGCAGTTCCGGAGGGGTTGCCCGCGGTCATCACGATTACTCTTGCGGTGGGCACGCAGCGTATGGCAAGAAAAAAAGCGATCCTGCGAAAACTCTCGGCAATCGAGGCGCTGGGAGGCATTACCGTCATTGCAACGGATAAAACCGGGACGCTTACGAAAAATCAAATGCGGGTGACCCGGGTATGGACCAAGGATGAGGAAAAACTGCTGACAAACGCCGTCCTTTGTAACAACGCAAGCCTCGTCATGAAAGAAAAGGGGCGTTTTGATGTGCTGGGCGATACGACAGAGGGCGCACTCCTTCTTTTGGCTATCGATAAAGGACAAACGCCCGAATCAATCCGCGGGCAGGGAACGCTTGTTGAAGAATACGGGTTTGATGCGGTCCGCAAACTCATGTCGGTCGTCGTCAAAAAACAAAAAACCCTGACTGTCTATACGAAAGGCGCGCCTGAAGTCGTGCTGTCCTGCTGCACCAAATATAACGGGAGCCCGCTTACCCAAGCGGCGCGCCGCGCAATCGAAAAAACATACACCGCGTATGCAAACGAGGGGCTCCGCGTTATCGCCCTTGCAGAGCGAACCGTTCAATCCGTCCCCGCCAAACGCGATGCTGCGGAACGGGATCTAAACTTTATCGGACTGGTGGGCATTTCCGATCCGCCACGGGAAGAAGTAAAAGAAGCCATTGCACTGGCGCTTGCCGCAGGCATCCGTACGATTATGATTACCGGCGATAACGAGCTCACCGCCAGGGCAATTGCATCCCACATCGGACTTATGCAAACGGGTGATGAAGTCATCAACGGAAAGCAGTTTGCGGCCCTCAGCGATGAAGAGGCAATGGCCAGACTGCCCACTATCCGAATCCTTGCCCGTACCGCTCCTGATGAGAAACTCCGTGTCGTGCGGCTTCTGCAGCGCATGGGCCACGTGGTTGCCGTCACCGGAGATGGAGTCAATGATGCCCTTGCGCTCAAACAGTCTGATGTAGGAGTCGCCATGGGAATAACCGGAACTGATGTTGCTAAGGAAGCCGCGGAAATGGTCATTACTGATGATAATTATGCAACCATTGTCACGGCTGTCGAGGAAGGCAGGACAATTTTTGACAATATAAAATCTGCCATACAATATCTCGTCGGGTGTAATTTAGGAGAAGTAATCGCCGTTCTTGTGGGAATGCTCATGGGGTGGCCGCTTATACTCTCCCCGCTGCAGCTTCTGTATGTAAACCTTGTCACGGACGGGCTTCCGGCTATTGCCCTGGCTATCACTCCGAAACGGGAATCTATTATGAACAGAAAACCACGGACCGGAAGCGGAATATTCTCGCGGCGTGACTTTTACTGGTTTGCGGAAACATCCCTTCTTACGGCCGCGTCTACGCTCGGAGCATTTTGGCTGGGGTACCAAACCGGCAGCATTGTCCTTGCTCAAACGCTGGCATTCACGACCCTCATCCTTGTCCAGCACGTTATTCTACTGGATGTCTGGGTGCGCGAGCGGTCAGTTTTCAATTTTCGTCTGTACAAAAACAACTTTTTCCTTTTCACTTTTTTCACGCCGATTTTTATGCAATGCGCGCTGCTTTTTACTCCCGCCATTGCTTCGGTATTTAAAGTAACGCAAATTACGTGGAGTCATGCAGGAACAATTTTTCTGCTTTCTTCTACTCTTCTCGTCAGCTCAGAACTGCGCAAACATCTGAAATAATGGAGATGGCCTCTTTGGCCCCGGCAGCTTCCATGAGCCGCACGCGCGCCTGACCGGCATTGGGAAATCCCTGCACGTAGACTTTGAAAAATTTCTTGAGGATTGCAAAATTCTTCCCTGTTTTTTCAAACAATTGTATATGCTTTTTCAACATTCGGAGTAATACGTGCGGATCGTCCATATGAGAAACGCCGTGCCTGTCAAACGCCCATACATTTTGGAAAATCCCCCGCCCGATCATAACGCCGTCCGCCCCATATACCTGACATTTGCCGACTGCATCGGTGTAATCCGCAACATCTCCGTTTCCGATAATAACGGTATTGGCCTTCATGCGGTCGCGCATCTGCACGGCCCCCGCAATTTCATCCCAATGAGCCGGCACTTTGGAAAGTTCGCTTGCCGTGCGGCCATGAACAATAACTGCGTCCAAATGGTGTTCGAGTAAAAACCGTATCCAGTCCGGATCAATCTTTTTGTACCCGATCCGCGTCTTAATGCTGAGCGGAATGGCATTTGCAAGCCCCTTGCGGGCGGCCGCTATGATGTCCGTTACCCGTGACCGGTCTCGTATTAAACAGGCCCCTGCCCCGCGGCTTGTCACATTTTTTTGCGGGCATCCCATATTGATATCCATGCCGTCAAACCCTAAATCAACAATAAGCTCCGCTGCACGCCGGAATAATTCCGGATCCGTCCCCCAAACCTGTGCAATAATCGGATGTTCTTTTTGCGTATAGTCAAACCGGTGAATAACCGCACCGCGCCCACGGGAAAATAACCCGTCAACACTGGTAAATTCCGTAAAAAATACATCCGGTCGGGCCACATCTGCTACAACTTGCCGGAATACCGTATCGGTAACATCTTCCATAGGAGCAAGGGCCGTGATGGGCTTAGGGAGGCTCTGCCAGGAAAATTTCATACAACAATTGTATCATGATATAAAACTTGACAGCCCGCGGCGGGCGTGGAACAATGCAGGAAGATATGAAAAATCCGAATATTTTTCTCCTCGTCAGCGTCGCCCTTATACTCCTGGCAATGGGCGTACTCACAATTCTTAATAAGACAAAGTCCAGTTCAACCGATGTCCGTGCCCGCGCAAGCAGCGCGCAAACACTTAAGGTTATCGGCACGGTCATAGGTATCAATGAGGCAAACGGAACTGTGGATGTTGCTAATGTCGTATTTGCAGAGAAAAGCCGCTCCGGTGAGGCGCAAAACTTGGGAGCGTGGCGTGTAACAGCTCCCTTCGAATTCAATTTCGCTTTATACCCGGAAGGAACAAGTGTGACGATGGGAGTAGATCCAAAAACGTTCCAGGTAACCAGTCATACGATGACGGCCCTCACTATTGACCAGTCAAAATAATCAGGCCCTCGTTATGCGTCCGCCCTGCGGTGTATCTTCGATAACAAATCCTTTTGATTCTATGTCTTTCCGGATTGTATCGGCCGAAACAAATTGTTGTTCTTTTCGCAGTTGGTCACGTTTCTTTGCAAGCGCTTGTATATCCGCAGGAATTTCCGTCGCGGATACAGCAGTAATTTCGTTTAATTTCAATCCCAATACTTCGTCAAAATACATAAGAAGATCATATTTGTCCGGAGCAGGAATATTGCTTTTGACAACTTCCCACACAACTGCCAATGCCTGGGGCGTATTGAGATTGTCCGCGATGACCGCGTCGAATTTGTCACGGAACGCATTAATTTTCTCCATTTTTTCACCGGATAAGGCGTTTCTCCCGTCGGCACGAAAAATCCTCATATGATTCCGAAGTTCCGTGAGTGAATTTTTTGCAGCCGTCATTCCCTCCCACGTAAAATTTAAAAACGTCTGATACTGAGCCGTCAGATAAAAGTACCGGAGAACAAGAGGATCAAACCCTTTGTCCTCAATATCAAAAATCCGGTAAAAATTTCCTTTACTTTTCGCCATCTTTTGCCCGTCTACCAGTAAAAATTGTCCGTGCACCCAACATTGTACAAACGGTGATTTGCCTGACGACGCTTCGCTCTGGGCGATTTCATTCGTATGATGAACAGGGATTAAATCCATGCCTCCCGTGTGTATGTCTATCTGTTCTCCCAGATGCTTCCTGCTCATCGCGGAACACTCAAGATGCCACCCGGGAAATCCTTTCCCCCACGGACTTTCCCATTCCATATCCCGTTTTTTACCGCTGACCTTCGAATCAAGACTTAATTTCCACAACGCAAAATCGGTGGGATTCCGCTTTTGGGGATTGGGTTCAACCCGGGCTCCTTCTTTTAATTCATCCAGCTTCTGCCCGGTGAGTACCCCGTATGTCGGAAACTTGGCAGTGTCATAATAGATACCGTCATCTATTTTGTAGGCATACCCCTTATCCAGCAACGTCTTAACCATCGCAAGCTGTTCGTCTATATGTTCCGTCGGCTTGGGCCGAACATCGGGCTCCACAAGATTTAATTTTTTACTGTCGGATAAAAATGCTTCCGTATAAAATTTTGAAACATCCCATGCAGTTTTTCCCTCACGTTTTGCTCCCTTCTCCATCTTATCTTCACCGGTATCCGAATCCGAAACAAGGTGCCCAACGTCCGTAATATTCATAACAAATTTGACGGTATACCCTGCGTGTCTGAGTGTACGGACGAGGATATCCGTCATCATGTACGTCCTGAAATTTCCTATGGTTGCGTAGTCATACACTGTCGGTCCACAACAATACAATGTTACAAGTTTCGCATTCAGCGGGGAAAACGTTTCAATTTTCTTGGTACGTGTATTGTAGAGTTTCATACTTAATCCTGCCGCACGTTTTTGCTCATTTCCGAACTCGCTTTTTGTTTTATACCATATAGATTACCACGTTTTGCCTTGGAACTTCCCGTAACTATCGGCGCCATACGCTTCGCAACCGCAGCCTGACGAGCTTCCTTTTCATTCTTTTCCTGTTTTTCCCGTTCCAGTCGTTCTTGAACCGTAGGCTCCTGCTGTTTATTTTTACCTGCAAGCTCCGCAAGCCACTCACGCGGCGGCAACTTTTTTTCCGGAGGCTTCGGCGTCTCCCGATTAGGTGAAGTCACGGAATTCCCCTGCTGACTTTTTTGAGAACTCGTTCCCAAACTTTCCAGCGCCTTCCCGATGACTTCACCCGGAACTTTCCCCGTCTCGCGGGCGATATCTTTCCCGATATCTTCAAACGACCCGATGATTTGTTTTATGGTTCCTGCCATACAAATTATGAAAATCCGAGCTGCGCCTTGGCCGTTTGGCTCATACGGTCCACCGTCCAGGGCGGCTCAAACGTCAGGGCGATATCAACTTTGTTGACCCCTTTCAGTTTCCCTACCTCCTGCCGGATCGGATCCGCAATCTGTTCAAACAGCGGACATCCGACGGTCGTTAAGGTCATGAGAATTTCCACGTTTCCCTTTTTATCTATACCGATGTTGTATATCAGTCCCAAATCCCACAGCGATACGCCGATCTCCGGATCGGGTATTTCTTTTAACACGTTTTCTATCTGTGCACGTGTTACCATAATCATCTTATTATCGCCTTTACCGTCATCTCAATCAATAGTTGGACAATTTAACCATAATCGGCTACTATTACACACCATGAGCCACGAACATATTAACCAGCTAGTGTTTCTGAAACGAGCGTTTGAGTTCCAGTTAAAAAATAAACAATGGATGTCTTGTGTAACAAAGGCTGAATTTGTCCTCGGTCATCTTACCTCGAAAAGCAAGATGCGTGAATTGGTATTGAAGTACAGTTCATTTAATTGGGGAGCACATTTACTTAACTCCGTTTTTCCAAAAGCCGACAATCCTAGCGAATTTCATTCAAGAGATGGCGTGGTTCAGTTGGATGAACATCCTGTGCAAGTGATGGGTTGGAAAGAATACGAAGAACAAATCAAACTCGGCATCTCAATGGGTTTCAATAGAGATTATATTATTTGGGGTTTTAATCAACAAGCAGAGGAGCGTGGTATTGATTTAGAATGGCATTTTTCCGCCGAAGCACCAACAAAACCTAATACTCCCGCCGCCCTTCGAGGGCGCGGGAGAGTGTAACGTCGTCTGCGTATTCGATGTCTGCACCGACCGGCAACCCATGAGCAAGACGCGTCACGGAAATATTTTTCGGAATTTGCTTCTGGATATACATACTGGTTGCCTCGCCTTCCATGTTGGGATTTAATGCAAGGATAAGTTCTTTAACGGACGTAAGACGTGTGAGTAAATCATTAATAAATAATTCATCCGGGCCGATATTGTTCAACGGATCAATGGATCCGTGAAGCACATGGTACAGGCCGTTAAATTTTCCGGTTCTTTCGATAGACAACACATCTGTCGGCTGTTCGACAACACAGATAATAGATTGGTCCCGGCCGGGATTTTTACAGATATCGCAGGGATCTGCTTCTGCGACGTTTTTGCATAGTGAACAAAGAACGGTATTGGCTTTTAGCCCGCTTACATGTTTGGCAAAAGCGTCAAGCTCCTCCTGCGGTACGTGCAACAGATAAAAGGCAAGTCGGGAGGCGGTTTTGGGGCCGATTCCCGGCAACCGCTGGAATGATTCAATAACGCGCGAAACTGCTTTCGGAAGAAGAGTCATTGTTTCATTATAGCATCTGCAAGTATGGGGGCGACGGAAACAATGGTAAGTTTTTTACATTGTTTTTCTTTCGGCACAAGTATAGTATCGGTGACAATCACGCGGTTGATGACTGATGCATCTAATTTTTTTGCAGCATCACCCGCCAGCACCGCGTGCGTTGCAAGAAAAAAGATGTTTTTTGCGCCGTTTTTTTTGAGAAATTCACTGGTTTTTATTGCTGTTTCTGCAGTATTAATAATATCATCAAAAATAATACAGTCTTTCCCCGCAATGTCGTCTGAAATACCGGTAACTGTCACGTTTCCGCTTTCACGGTCACGTATTTTTGACAGATACACAATCGACAAGTGCGCTTCTTTTGCGAACGTTTCCGACCTGGATCTCCCTCCCGCATCCGGCGATACGACAACACCGGCGTATTTGCCGAAAAGTTCTCTCGTCGACAGTTCAACCACGGGGATGTGAAAATATTGGAGAACTTTTTGTGAATGCAGTTCGCTTGTGATGACGCGGTCAAAACCCGCTGCTTCTATAAATTTCGCAACCAGCGACGCGGACACCGCCTCGCCGCGCCTGAACGCTTTGTCCTGTTTGCTGTATCCCATCCAGGGAATAACGGCTGTTACCTCTGCCGCTTTCAAATCCTTGAGCGCCTGACCAATCAGGCATAGCTCAACAAGGTGTTGATCCGCAACTTCCGACAGGGACTGCAGGACAAACACCCGCTTACCCGCGACATCCTCTTTAACATAGACTCGACACTCGTTGTCGATAAACCGGGTAATTTCAACGTTTCCGAGTGGAGTACGCAACCGTGCTGCAATAGACTGCGCGAGTGGATGGTTTGAGGTACCAGAAAATATATACATATGTTATTTCAATCCTAACAAGGAAAGCACGCGGGTGTCCATGAGAGAATCAACAAGAAGTGTAGGATGCTCAGCTCGAAGCTCATCTTTTTTGTGCCTGCCGGTTGTTGCAATAATACTGCTGACTCCAATTGCATGAGCACACAGAATATCCCCAACCGCATCACCGATAATATAGATATCTCCGGGTGAAACAAAAATTCCCGCGTCTTTTTCTACCTTCAAAAATACTGATTTCGCAAGAGATATCCTGTCTTCAAATTCGTCACTGGTTATAAACAGAGTAAACCATGATGGGTCAATACCGACGTGACGCAATTTCCAATATGCCATTTTTTCTACGTTTCCGGTCAGTATCCCAAGTAAAAACTGTTTAGAAAAATTACGTAACAAATGGATCAGTTGAACCCCCTCGGGAATAGCTTCATAAATCTGTTTCGTTTCCCGCGTATGGGCGTAATCAATAACTGCCATCTTCACATCTTCGAATCTC
>MFKE01000024.1:21959-32883 GCA_001779455.1 Candidatus Gottesmanbacteria bacterium RIFOXYB1_FULL_47_11
AAATAGGATCGCCCGATCGACACCGCCGTGATAATTCCTTTTTGGATTTGGGGTAACGTCTATATCAAAAACACGCTTTAATGCGTACACAAATCTATACCATCCAATGTTAATTGTAGATTCGGGTCCAAAATGCCTGATGAGGGTACCATCTATATCAAATAACACTAACTTCTTCATATTTTTTCAATGCCAGAGAAAGAATCTTTACACAGCGTTTGATAGATTCGGTGCTTAAAACATATGCAATACGCACTTCATTTTTCCCACAGCCTGGGGTCGCATAAAAACCCGCAGCAGGCGCAAGCATAACAGTTTCTTTGTGATCCGCAAAATCGGTAAGCAGCCACTGGCAAAAATGTTCTGCGTCGGCAACCGGCAGTCCCACAATAGCATAAAACGCGCCTTCGGGTTTGGGTATCGTAACACCGGGAATTTTTCTGAGCCCTTCGTAGAGTATGGTGCGCCGCTTCTCAAATTCTTTTTGTATCCCGGTGAGGTAGCTTTTGGGAACATCTGTAAGGGCAGAGGCCACCGCCTGGTCAACCAATCCCGCAGACAACCTCCCTTGTCCGATGCGGAGCACGCCCTCCATAATAGCTGTATTTTTGGATACGAGTGCACCGACACGCAACCCACACACGCTATAGCGCTTCGACAAACTATCCAACATAATCGCATGCCGGGGTATGTCGTTCATATATCTAAGAAGTGAAACCTGTTTTCGGCCGTCATACGTATATTCGCGATATACTTCATCGGACAATAAAAATAACGAATGCTTTTTTGCTAAACGCACAAGCATAGCAACCTCATCACGGGTATACACAGTGCCGGTCGGATTATTTGGGTTGCAATACAGAATTGCTTTTGTTTTGTTCGTAATCTTTTTTTCAATAACGCGTACGGGAGGTAAATGAAAACCGTTTGCTGCAGTGGTAAGAATCGGTACGAGTGTGATGCCATGCACTGTGGCATATGAATTGTAGTTGGCATACAAAGGCTCAAAGACAATGACTTCGTCCCCCGCGTTGCATGTGGCAAAGAGCGCCCACGAAATTGCCTCTGATCCGCCGGTCGTTATTTGTATATCGTGGGATTTTATAAAATCAAATCCTAATCCGGAATAATAGTGCTCCAGTGCAGAAAGAAGCGGTACCTCACCCTGAGAATGCGCATATCCGATGGGATTTGTTTTCCACCTCCGAAGGACCTCCATCATGACTGCGGGAGTATGGACATCCGGGTCACCGATATTAAAATGATATACCTTCACGCCCCGTTTTTTCGCCGCAAGGGCAAATGGCACGAGTTTCCGTATCGGAGAAGCGGGAACGGTACTCAGGCGCGAAGAGGCATGAAGTTTCCGTATCATGCGGGAGTAATTTGAAATTCTTCTTCTACTTTAGGGTTACCAAAGACCTCACGCGCGCTGCCGCCGCGTACCCAAATCTCCATAAACCTATTTTGCCCTCCCGTTGATCCGGGAGCCCAGGATATCTCACCGTCGTTCACTTTATACGACTCATCGGACACGACTCCTGTTTTAGTTATCCCGTTGACTGTAATATGTACTTTCGTTCCTACTCCGAGCGTACACTCCGAGTACCTGCAAGTTGCCTTCAGATTCCCGTACCCATCAATAAATCCGATTCTATTTTTTGGCGCATCGGGGATTGAACTAAGTTTCATTTCTTCTCCGATTAACCGAGTATCACCGTTAGCAATTGCGATAACTGCGTCCGGGTAATAATCACGCGACCGAAACTGAGAACCCGCATTGGCCACGTTCACAATATGTACCGATCTGATTTTTTCTTTTATAAAAGACAGTGCATACCCGGAATTGACCGCAATAATTGTAGCCCCGTCCTCCAATTTGGTGTATACCAGTCTCCCGCCGTCTGTTTTTTCTTCCATACCGGGTAATATTTTTCTCGGAGCGGTATTGGAAAAAACAATAAGACCGGGAAATGCGTTCACTGTCGCAAACTGAGCAATCCATATACCTGTTGCAATCGTACTGAACGCCGGAACGCTCATTGCACTGACACGGATATGGCGGTCTAAGTAGGTAAGCTTCTGAATGACTTCGGCAAATGCGGGGTCTCCGATGCCGTAATCTGCAATAAGCTGAATGATAACCGGCTCTGCCATATATTTTTAGTATAGCATACCGCGCCGCTACTGCTCCATGGTTTTGGAGAGCTCCGTGAGCTTCGTGGCCGCCGCTTGTTGGGATTTTTTGACGGCGTCATTGATGACGCGCTTCAGGGTTTCGTTGGCCAGGCCGTCCACCTCTACAAGCTTTACGTTTTGGTTACCGTTTATAAGAATCCGGATATTCCCCTCTTTCACATCAAACTCTTCCTTCTCCAGTGCGGCCTGAATAATTGCCGCCTGTTTGCGCATTGCATTGAGATCCCCGACTCCTTTGGCAAAATTACTAGCTGCTTTGATTGGATTAAACATATGACCTCCTATTTTTTACCTAATATTATTTCTACTTTAACCTTTTCCCCGAATAATTTTTTGAGAACGTCTACCAAAATATCTTTTGTTCTCGACTCTGATAATTTATCCTTATGAAATTGGTAAAACGCTTCGATTGTTACTATACCATGATCTACAGCCTTCGGTCTAGCGCTTCTCAGAACCCCCGCAACGGAATTATTGTACGGCTTGAGAGCTGAAATGAAATCCAGCCAATGCTCCGTAAGCTTTTCAAGGGTAAGAAGACCAAGATTGGGAGACCCGCCCGCCGGCGAGGCAGGAGTCGAGGGAGATCCCTCCACGCGCCCTTCGGGCTTGATCGGGACAGGCCCGCAATACTCTACGACGATAAGCTCGAGGGGCAACTCCGGAAGCGGAGAAATTTTCATCATTCCGTACGCCTCGACAAACCGCCGGATAAGGTCTTTGACATCCGCACCCGTTACGAGCTCCTTCTGAAGAGCTCCCAGACAAGACTGCATGAAAAACTTAATATCCTTCCCCTGACTCGTGAGCGTCGCTACCTCTGTAAGTGCCGGCATTGCATTTCTAGCCTTAAGCGCGTCTAAAAACCGTGCAATAATATCTTCATCAGATGCACTAATGAGGGTAGCCACAACTTCTTTCGTAATTTTGCCTGTATGAAAACTTACCTGCTCCAGTGTCTTCACCGCGTCGCGGAAGGATCCGTCAACACTCCCGGCGATAAGCGTAAGCGCACCTTCGTCAATCTCAATATGCTCCTCCTTCACAATGCGCTTGAGCGCATTCATCAATTCTTCGCCCGTTGCGCGGTGAAACGAAATACCGGTGCAGCGGGAGGTAATGGTCGCGGGAACTTTTTGCGGATCTGTGGTTGCCAGAACAAACACTGCATGCGCCGGTGGCTCTTCGATGGTTTTGAGAAGTGCGTTAAACGCTTCGGTTGTAAGCATGTGCACTTCATCGATGATATAGATTTTAAATGCCGCACCGCTTGGCGCGAGATTAATCGAGTCCCGGAGAAGCCGCATCTCATCTATCCCGCGGTTACTGGCTGCATCT
The DNA here is from genome assembly GCA_001779455.1 of Candidatus Gottesmanbacteria bacterium RIFOXYB1_FULL_47_11. Lineage (GTDB taxonomy): Bacteria > Patescibacteriota > Microgenomatia > UBA10105 > UBA927 > XYB1-FULL-47-11. Next base: position 25,497 of record MFKE01000024.1, read on the forward strand.
ATCTCCAAAACATCAAGATTCCTCCCGTCGGCTATAGAGACACACTGTTCACATTTGCCGCAGGGGCCGTATTTTGTCGGCTTTAGGCAGTTAAATAGTTTCGCAATAATCCGTGCGGCAGTCGTTTTGCCGGCGCCTCTCGGGCCTGTAAACAGAAATGCGTGCGGCAGATGTTTTTTGTCCTTGGTCAACAGCGATAACAGCTGCGCGTGTACGGCAACGTTATCTATTTCCCCAATTACTTGCGGCCGATAGGTTCGGTAAAAACTCATATATTATTCCGGGTGGTGTTTGCCCAAGAGATGATCTAACCCATGAAGGACTAATACGACAATCTGATCATCAACCAGTGTATTTTGGTCACGGGCTTCTTCCACCGCCTGCGGATACGATACCACAATATCCCCGAGACGCAAGACATCATCCGGCGCACCGACAAACGGTTTCCCCTCTTCCTGCCCGAACGAAAGCACGTCCGTCGCGGTATCACGGTTTCTGTAGGTTTTGTTCAGTGCGCGCATCCGGCGGTTACCGACAATGCTGATACTCACTTCGGCGCTGCGGTGTACCTGCCCATTCAGCGCGGTTTCTACGGCATCTTTAATCTTTTTCCGGTTAACCGGAAAATGTGACTCTGTCTGAAAAAGCACGCGGATCATAATTGAATAATGAATTACGAATACTGAATCATGAATAAATAAAATACATTATTTTTTCATTAATTCTCGTAATATAGTTGATACCCGTCCGCCGTCGGCCCGTCCGGCAACGGCAGCCATGGCGGTCTTCATAAGAAGTCCGAAGTTGGGCTCACCGGAGGCTGCTATCGGCGCAAGCAGTTGTTTTAGATCGTCGTCTGATAATTCTTTCGGTGCAAATTCCTCAAGAACCGACAATTGCGCGCGCTCCTTCCCGACAAGCTCCTGACGGCCTGCCCGCTCAAACGCCGAAATGGACTCTCGGTGTGTTTTTACCTGCTTTTTGACAACATCAACAACATCAGCGTCCGTTAATTTAGTTTCCCACTCGGCCCCGTATTTGGCCGTCACGCTGTTGTGGACACCGGCAATGAGAAACCGTAAAGCCTCCACACGCACTGCGTTCCCCGCTTTGAGGGATGCGTTCAGGTCAGATTGCAATTCCTGCATCAACATAGCTTAGTTCCTGTTCGGATGGCGAAGCCGACGTTTGAGCTCGCGTTTTTGCTCCTTGCGGATTTCGGCAGGCTTCTGGTGAAACTCCCGTTTTTTCAAATCCTGCAAAATTCCTTCGGAGAGGACTTTCCGCGTAAATTTACGGATGAGTGAATCTGATGTATCTCCCGGTTGTGCTTTGACAAATACCATAAAATATAGAACACCTCACTTTCCTTGCAACATTATACCATGAATCAGAGTGAGCGAAGCTTGTCTACTTTTCCCATGAGATGAATATGCAAATGGTCAATTGCCGCTGCGCCACGTCCATTATTGACCAATCGGTAGCCCTGAATGTTTTCTTCCCGAATGATTTTTTTTACGACATCCGTCATATGGTGAATGAGTGCATCGTCGGCTGCAATAAATTCTGATACGTGTTTTTTCGGTATCACAATCCAGTGCACAGGCGCCTGAGGATAAATGTCTTTTATCACCATTACCTCATCGTCCTGATACAAACAGGTGCTGGGTAATTTGCCTGAAATCACATTGCAAAAAATACAATCGCTCATATGTGCTATGCTTTTTTTATTTCCTCAATTATTTCCCCGATCGGGCGCTTACTCGGACGCATATCCGGATTTTTGGCGCTGCCGTTTAATACCATATGACGGCTTGCGTGCAAAAACCATGTCGCATCCGGCTCAGCCGCGCTGAGGGTCTTATATAGCGGCTCCAGATCGATACTCTCTTTAGGAAGAGCCTTGATCCGCAAATATCCTTTTTTCGGATCCTTACGCACCACAACCGCATACCCCATTTTTTGGGACAAATGCACTACTTCGTCATTAGTTGTTTCGACCGCAATCCCCTTCCCCCACTTCGTATCAAACTCTATGCCTTTTTCCTTCAGCTCTTTTTCTGCCCAGACTTTGTTCTGAAACATTTTGTAAATGCCGTCTAAGGCCTGCATTCCCAAATCTACTATCTTTAAAGGGTCATCCGAATAGATAAGCCGCCATCCGTCTATCTGCGCCTCAAGTCCGAAATTCCAAAAATCCGCCGTCGGATTGGGAAAAAATACCTCCCGGAAATGATCGATGTCATTGATGACCCCGACGATCCGCTCCAGTGCCGCGTCCGGACCGCGCTGTTTCTTTATCTCTCCATACACTAACATTGCCGCACAGGTATCTGCATCTGACTGATGATGGTCAAAGCGCCCAAATCCGGTATCGACGTGGAGAATTTCCGGGTTGTCATCCGGTGGGGCGCCCCCAAGCGTCGTCCCCGCGGGCACAAAGGCAAGAGCTGCCTCTTCCCATCCCTGAAGAAACGTTTTGGCAAGCCAGATGCTGGTAATGGCATCACAGTCCGGCCCAAAATGTGTCACGATAGTTTTCATAAATAGATAGGATCACTTCGTTAATACGATTGGGCAAACAGCCAGCAGTGAACGGCACCCTTGCCGCAATGCACGCATACTCCCGTTTCCTTTTTCGCATTCATCGGTAAGAGCCTGGTCGACGCTTTTGTTTCTTCTTTTATCGCGGCCTCGCACGCGGCGTCTTCACACCAGAATGCACGGATGAACCCGCGGGTTGTACTCATGATTTTTTTAAATTCGTCATAGGAGACTGCGTCCCTCGTATTATCATCACGAAATTTTTTAGCCTTCTCAAACAGGGATGTTTGAATGTCCTCCAATAGCTTTTGCACCGATGTAATAATTTCTTTGCGCGGCGCTGTCACCTTTTCTCCTGTATCGCGCCGCACAAGAACTATTGTGTCTGCTTCCAGCTCGCGGGGACCGATTTCCAACCTAATAGGCACTCCCTTTACCTCCCACTCGTTAAACCTGCGGCCGACTGAGGGCTCTTCACGCCCGTCCACTTTCACGCGTACCCCGGAATTTGTCAGAGTTTCCCGAATTTCCTCACACCGGGCCAAAAGCACCTTTGCATCTCCGTCTTTCTTTTTAATCGGCATAATTACCAGCTGAATCGGGGCGATTTTCGGAGGAAGAATAACACCATTGTCATCTCCGTGTATCAAAAAGAGTCCTCCCAGTGCACGTGTAGAGAGGCCCCAGGAGGTCTGCCACCCGTGATCCATTTTCCCTTCTTTGGTTTGAAACGTGATATCAAATACTTTAGAAAAATTTTGTCCGAGATTATGACTGGTTGCGCTTTGAAGCGCTTTTCCGTCGGGCATCAATGCCTCGTTGCTATACGTGGTCTTGGCACCGGCGAATTTTTCGGTTGAACTTTTGGTTCCCTGATAGACAGGAATCGCCAAATAATCTTCCAATATCTGCCGATACCAATCCTGGGCCGTCATAACCATATCAATCGCTTCTTCTTCTGTGGCGTGAACCGTATGCCCCTCCTGCCACAAAAACTCGGTAGTCCGCAGAAATAAATACGTCCGCTTTTCCCACCGCACCACATTGCACCACTGATTAATAAGCACCGGAAGATCCCGCCATGAGTGCACCCATTTGGCATACATGGCATACATGATCGTTTCACTGGTCGGCCGGATAACGAGCGGATCTTTAAGTTTCTCTCCGCCCGCAATCGTCACCAGAGCCAGTTCCGGCGAAAACCCCTCCACATGCTCTTTTTCTTTTTCAAGAAGCGAGTGAGGAATAAACAGGGGAAAATACGCATTCTCAACGCCGCGGGTGCGCATCATGCCGTTAAATATTTCCTGCACTTTTTCCCACAGCGCGTATCCGTACGGGCGGATGACCATGGTGCCCTTGACCGGCGCGTAATCGGCAAGCTCCGCTTTAAGAATAACATCGGTATACCAGTCAGAAAGGTTTTCCGACTTTTTCTTGAGTTCCTTTTTTTCAAATTGCATATGTTCTCCTTAATACAGTTTACCACCAACGACGGCTTCTTGTTTATTGGGAACGACAAGGATACATTCGTGATTTTCGTCCGGAACTCCCAGTGTAAGACATTCGGAAAGAAACGGGCCGATTTGACAGGGAGGAAAATTTACGACTCCCAATACTTTTTTCCCGACGAGCTCTTCTTTTTTGTAATGTTTGACAATCTGCACGCTGGAGTGCTTCTGGCCGATCTCAGGCCCGAAATCAATGGTCAGCTTGTATGCAGGCTTCCGCGCCTCAGGAAAGTCATCAACTGCAATTATTTTCCCTACGCGGATATCCAGAGATAAAAAATTATCGTATGTTGACATAAAAAAATCCCCTCCTTCTATAAGGACGGGATGAGCCGTGGTACCACCTTATTTGCTTCTTGATTTATTGCTGTTACGGGCTTGCCCCCGTCCCGCTTCTTAGGCGGGATGCATAGCGCCGGTCGGTACACGGCGCGCATTTCCCGTATACTATATCACGCTCATCCTCCCCGCGCAAGACGAAGGATATCGTTTATGGAAATTAACAAAATAAGAATAAACAAAATTATCATGCCTATCTGATGGGTAGACTGTTCAAATGCAGGCTTGACCTTTTTCCCCAACAGCTTCTCAAATACCACAAATGCCAGTCTCCCGCCGTCCAGGGCGGGAATCGGTAAAATATTGAGAACCGCAAGGTTTAAGGACAATATGCTCATGAATTCCAACACTGCTTTCCAGCCGAATTTCACGGCTGTCCCGGTTACTGCCGCAATGCCGATAGGGCCGGCTACATCCTTACCAACCGACTGCAAGTGGGCAAGCCTGATCACGAGGCTTCCGATTCCTGCCAACATATCCCATGCGCGGGTAAGGGTAATCTTGATGGCCGCAAACGGCGCCTGCGATATGGGATAGACACGGGTTTCCAAATCGGAAATGGCAATCCCTGTAGGCCCCTCCCCTTTGGGGTAGTCGACTCTGGGAATAACGGTCATTTCCAGTTTTGCGCCATCGCGAAGAACAGAAAAAACTACTTCTTTGCCTTTTTCTGCGCTCACATAGTCAATAAGTTCCTTTGGTGTTTTAAGGAGCTGAGGCTGCTTATCTGTAGCAGCGATGGAAAAGATAATATCATTTTTTTGAATTCCCGCCTTCTCTGCCGGACCGCCGGGTACAACGGATTCCACATGTACGCGACCGGAAACTTCCGCTACCCCCTGAGTAAGTAAATATGTGGTGATACCCACGGCAAGAAGAAAATTCATTGTGACGCCTGCAAGAAGTATAAATGCCCGTTCTTTTTTGCTGCGCGCAAAAAAATATTCTTTTAACCTGGCCCCCTTCACACTCACCTTTTCACTTTCTTCGTCCTCTCCGGCAAGCTTGACAAATCCTCCGATCGGAAGCCAGTTTAACGAATAGATCGTGCCGTGTTTACCGAGCTTTCTCCCCCAAATTCGAGGCGGCAACCCGAACCCGAATTCTTCGACCCTGACACCGATTGCCCGGGCGGCTGTAAAGTGTCCGAGCTCATGGATAAAAACGAGAATGCTGAGAATAATGACAAATACAATGGCAGTTACAAACATAACGGTTATATCTGAAGGAGTTCTGCTTCTTTGTGCACCCCCATGCTGTCGAGTTCCGCGATCATCTCATCGGTAAGTTCCTGGACAAGCCGCTCTCCATGTTTTTGTTCATCCTCGGAAACTAATTTTTTGAACTCTTTCATTGCTTCTGCCCGGACTTGCCTGACCATGACTTTCCCGGCCTCCAGCTTCACTTTGGCAAGCTTGATATATTCGCCGCGGCGCTCGGCAGAAAGCGGCGGAATTGTAATGCGGATAATATCGCGGTCGACAACCGGAGTAAGCCCTGTAGAGGCAATCTGTATGCCCTTTTCGATATCCGCGAGTGTCGACACATCATAGGGCGCGATCACGATTGTTTTGGCGTCCATCGTGGTAATGGTCGCCATTTCAAGCACGCGCAGTTTCTGCGAGCCTCCGTAGGCCATAATCACGATGTTTTCTACAAGTGCAGGGGTTGCGCGGCCGGAACGGATTGAGGATAAGTCATTGCGCGTCACGTCGATAGCCTTCTTCATTTTCTCGCGCGCAGTGTTGAGAACTGGTTCAATCACAATACGTATCTTACGTGACTACGGGGTTTAGGTCAAGACCATTGTGCTCATTCAAGCGGCATACCTGCGGCATACCATTCACGTACCGATGCTAAACTCATGCCTAAATTGTTTTGCACATCCGATGAAAAACCGGATTTGTCAAAACCTAAATCCCATCTCCGCTCTATTTCGTCAAACACAGAGCGCACCTCTATAAGGTGGGATTCTTCCAAAATCGTAAGCCCTTTTTTAATATCACCTGAGTTTCCTTTCACGAGAAGCCGTGCAAAATAATCAGTAAGCGCAGTCACGTTAACTTCTCCTCTCTCCGAATCCGCGAGCTTGGGACTCACCGGACGGTTGGTCGACCATCCGCCTCCGGGATACTCCGACCATATCTCCTTTGATCGCCTATAGGTTTTGAGTGCATGCAGGGTTGTCGGCATATGACTTCTTTCGTTCGGGCAGAAGACAGTATTATTCCCCCAGAGACATCCGGGAAAAACGGGCAACAATGATATTTTCTCCGACTTTGGCAACTGTTTGTTTGACGAGTGCCTCGATCGTAAGGCCCGCGTCGCGGATATACGGGGTCTTCAGAAGTTCTTTCACATTCTTGGGATTCATGGCGGCAACCTGCAATGCAATTTCGTGGGCCAGATGTTTGAAGTCTTCATTCATGGCAACAAAATCCGTCTCACAGCGAAGCTCGACTAAGACGCCGACCTTCCCGTTGTGCACATATGCCTCCACAATACCTTGTGACGTATCCTTGTCAGCTTTTTTCTCCGCTTTTTCTATCCCGCGCTCGAGGACCAACTTCTTGGCTTTTGTGTAATCACCGGCTGAGTCTTCCAGCGCCTGACGGCAATCGGAAACGCCTGCCTTGGTCTCCGCACGGAGTTTTTTAAGATCGTCGAGGGAAATATTCATACATTACGAGACTGTTTTCTTCGGTCTCCCGCGTTTTGGCTTGCTCTCTGATTCTACTGCTTTTGGTTTTTCCGGGACAACTTCCTTTTTCACTTCCGCGCCTTCAACCTTGGGCGGAGCGCTGTCTTTGAGCGCTTTGTCCCACAGTGCTTTTCCTTCCGCATATGCGGTTGCCAAATAATGAACGATACATTGGATGGATCCTACTGCGTCGTCATTGGCGGGTATAACGGAATTAATGGCGCTCGGATCGGAATTGGTGTCCACGACGCCGACAATCGGCACTTCCCGGCGCAAACCCTCCCGGACAGCC
>MFKE01000024.1:32922-33833 GCA_001779455.1 Candidatus Gottesmanbacteria bacterium RIFOXYB1_FULL_47_11
GGGATGTCTTTGATGTGCAGCACTCCTGCGTAATATATTTTGATGCGGTCGAGGTATCGGCCCATTTTGACCTGTTCATGTTTGGGGAACTTTTTCCAGCTGCCTGCAGCACGATCCGCTTCCATAGAAAGAATTTTCTGGATATTTTTCCTGATCTGGTCCCAATTAGTGAGAAAGCCGCCGATCCAGCGTTCCGCAAAATACGGTGCTCCCGCCTCAACCATCTCCTGTTTGATAATCCCGGCAGCCTGACGCTTGGTGCCCACAAATATGACCTCGCGCCCTGCAGCGCGTGTCTCCCGGACAAACGCACCGGCCGCCTCAAGACCCGCCTTGGTTTTGGCAAGGTCAATGATATGGATGCCGTCTTTTTTGGTATAGATAAACTGGGCCGCTTTCGGGTTCCACCGTTCGGCTTTGTGGCCGAAATGGCACCCGGCTTCCAGTAGTTGTTGTAGTGTAATTTCTTCCATAAATCAAAAAAGCACCGATACGCCGGTGCTCCCTCGCGTATCTTCTTTTCATCTTCCACTCACGCGCCTTGCGGCAAGAAGATCTCAGTGAGTGTGCGTATTAGAGAGATTATAACAAAAATCTCGTCATGAAACAAGCGTATAATACTTTAGGCCTTATTTGTAAGGTATTTATGGAGACGTATCCCGCAATACACTACCCCCAAAACTCCTTCTGCCACCCCCAAAGAAGGAACTGTTGCCAACAAACCAAGAGTGGCCACCGCTAATGAAGGCATCAAATACCTATCCACACGTGTCAATCTATCGGTAGTAGGTGCAGGTTCATGTCCAGGATAATATACAGGTAGTCGTTCCGGAATGCTCATAAAAATGTTTCCACAACCTAGGCTAGGCTTGTATCCCGCAATTCTTCTAACGCTTCTCTTGCTGCTTGCG
>MFKE01000025.1:0-519 GCA_001779455.1 Candidatus Gottesmanbacteria bacterium RIFOXYB1_FULL_47_11
ACACTCGGAAATAATTTCCTGCAAGGGCACAAGCATCACAAACGGCGGGCGGTTCGGGAACGCCGCGCTCTTGGTCATCATGCCGTTTCTTTTTAGTTTTAGCGACTCTTCGCTTCTTCCGGCAAGCTGCGCGACGCGCTGTTCAACCCCCTGCGTGAGCGGTTTGCCGCACACCGGACAGACGGTACCGTTTTTCTCCGTCTCCTTGGGCCCCCAACGGATGTTACATGCGCGGTGTCCGGACCAGTGGTACTTCCCCTCCTCCGGATAGAACTCAATCGTGTAGGCAATCTTTGATTTCCCGTCCTGTTTTATTGCGTGATAAATCGAATCATAGTCCAGTTTTTCCAGTTCAAATGCCGTTGATTCGCGCCCCAACTTCGGCCCGGAATGCGCATCGGAAAAGGACAAAATAGACCGGTTATCCAGTTCCTTAATCCTCCAGTTCATTGAGGGGTTGCTGGACAGCCCCGTTTCCACGGCGTACACATGTTTTGCATACGGCCCGAACGCCTCCTC
>MFKE01000025.1:533-5126 GCA_001779455.1 Candidatus Gottesmanbacteria bacterium RIFOXYB1_FULL_47_11
CGCTCATGGAGCCAAATACACTAAACCACGGCGTCCAGGCATGCGCCGGGATAATAAGCGCTTTGGGCTCAATGGTCAGTACGAGTTCGGCAACCTGTATAGACGTCAGCCCGATAATCGGCCTGCCGTCACTTAACAAATTGCATCCCTGCCGTGCCATCTCTTTGTTGATTTTTTGGGCTGACGCCAATGATGGTACCCAAATCAGGGTATGGATCCGACGGCCTTTCCCGCCCTGGGTATAAATACAGGAAACTTCCGTGGCCAGTAAAAACTGTGGATCATCAGGCGCGGCGTTTTTGAGTTTTAAAAGTCCGTTGCCAAGCTCTTCAAGGTTTGCCGTGATCTCCCGGAACCACAAAGGGTGTGTCCAGTCGCCTGTTGCCACCAGTCCCATCCCCTTTCGGCGGGTCCACGCCGCAATTTCAGGGAGTACCATGTTGGGCGACACCGCGCGGGAATATTTTGAATGAAGTTGTAAATCGGCAATCACCTGCATAAGTTGAAATCATTATAACGCGGGCCGTTAAATTTGGCAGTATGCAGTTTTATCAAGTATAATCATACAAATACAATATGAACGAGGCGAGCGCGCTCACGGAATTACCCATATCACCTGAAATATCACATTCGCGTGTGGGAATTACGATAAGCCAGCATATTACATTTTTTGAATCGACATCCCCCTTGGAGATCGAAGGCACTGACGCGTTTTCTCAACTTTGCCGTGAATTTAAGGAGGTAGGAGCTGATAAACAGCGTGTTGATTGGAGGTGGGACAACGTAGAGCCAGATCAAGGCAATGCGGATTATTCCTATCTTGCGCGGTCACGAAAACTTTCAGAAATTGCGAGTCGTGAAGGTATCGGTACCACCATTGTGCTAACGCATACGCCAAAATGGGCATTGGAGCTAGTTAAAAAAGATCATTCAGCATTTATCGGGGCGTATGAAGATTATGTAGATAATGTATTTTCCGCTTTAGCTCCCGGGGATAAACCACCCGTCATACCTGCAAATATTCAAATATTTAATGAACTTAACTCACCTTTATATACGCCCGATGAACTTTTACCTCTTATACCGGACTGTGTTCGTGTTCTTAAAGCAAAATCGCTTCATTATTTTCATAAAGAAATACCGCTTATTGCCACCCTCAATGTAACGGAAATTCCATTAAAATCATTACCTAAGATATTGCATCGCCCAAAAGAGTTTATTGCCGAACATCAACCACTACTGGGCCAATTTGATGAAATCGCACTCGATTATTATCCGGGCATCTGGCATTTACCGGCGAAAACGATTACAACATATCTTACCAACCTTCCGTATTTCATCAAGGCGTTTTCCAATCGTAATAGCAGGGAAAATTTTAATAAATTAACACCTCCGTTATTTGCCTTCCGTACAATTTTTGGCAATATGGATCTATTGGAACAAACTTTACAACAACTCCGACCGCTAGCGCGGGAAGGAAAAATAATTACTATAGGAGAAATTGGGGTACCAACCCTTATTCCCTTTGAACGTAGCGCCATCAAGGAGGAACACGGGAAGATGCAGGCGCTCGGTGTCCTCATCATGTTTTCGAGATTACGCCGTCTCATTCACGACTATGATATAAAAAATGTCGGATTATATTGTCTAACCAATAAACCTGAACCCGAAGGCCCGTTTGAATGGGGATGGATACGAAATGACGGAACCAAAAAATATATGATGGATATGGATAAAGGAACACTTAAAAAGCTTATTACACTCCTGAGGCGCCCATACGATCCAATTAAGAAAAACTAAAATTTACTCAAACACTTCCCTGAGGAGTTTTTTGAGGCTGTGCTCAAATTTCCTGATGGTTAATTTTGCTTTATGGTTATTCTTTTTCCAGTATTCCTGACCACCCATCACGTACCCAGGCATATGCTTAAATGACGTATTCAAAAATAGTACCGGCAGCATACCCACGACATACTGATTGAGCACCTTAATCGTCCCCTCTTTGCGGAACCGCCGGAGCGACCAGACGTTGAGTGATTCCCGGAGAATATTCAGATAAATTCCCTTCTTGGCAAGCCGGATGCCGAAATCGATATCTTCGTGGAAGGCGTGCGCCTCATCATATCCGCCTACTTTATTATATGCGCTTCGCTTTACAAGGCTCAGCGGCCCGGGAGCATGCCATTTTTTGAAAATAATCGTGGCTTCCAGATACACATTGGCAAACAGGGTGTAGACCGCATCTTTGGGATTTTCGCTGTCCGGCCGGAACCAGGTGGTGAACAACTTGGGGCTTTCCGACTGGATATATGCCGTACACCGCTCGAGAAAATACGGCAACAGCACGCTGTCGGCGTCGATGAAGATAATCCAGTCGCCGCCCGTTGCACGGGCGCCGAGATTTCGCTGAAGCGGCAGACTCGCCTTCGGGCTCACGATCACCTGCAATTTCGGAAGCTTTTTGGCGTAGGAGCGGGCCCCTGCAACTGTTTTATCGCGGCTTGACCCGTCCACAACGACCACCTCAAAATTCCTCGCGGTTTGCGCCGCAAGGGACGAGAGGAGTTTCGGCAGAAACTTTTCTTCGTTGAGGGTCGGAATAACGATGGAATAGCGCGGTACCATAACCCCCGTATTATACACGAGAGCCTTGATTATTGTACATGCGGGTGAGCTCAGCCACGGTTGTAGCCTCGCGGGGGGACTTATCGTCGCGGATGCGAACTAAGCGCGGGAACCGCACCGCGTAGCCTGCACCATGATTGGGAGAACGGGTCAGATCATCTCCGGCAAGCTCCACTACAATTTTTGGCGCCACCCACACATCCGGAATGAGCATTTTTGCCACATCTTTATATTGCTTAGGCTGCTCGCTTACCTTAATATCATTAAGCCGCGTCCTGATTTCTTTCCAGAGCTCATCCGATACGCCGGTGCCGATTTTAGTCACAGAAACAAATGCATCGCCCCGTGCGATACCTACTAAAAATGCACCGATCCCGAATCCCGTCCGTTTCCCTTCCCCGCGGTAATATCCCATGACAACCCCATCAATCGTATCGGTGAGTTTACCGATCTTGCCCTCTTCTTCCTTAAACTTCACCCAATGGAAGCCTTTGCGGCCCGGTTCGTAGACACTGTTCCATTTTTTTACGACCGCCCCTTCCAGACCCTTCTTAATCTGCTCGTCGTGATACGTCCGGATGCCGCCGGCGCTCCTCGTCACAATTTGCGGGGAAAGCATCAAGTGGTGTGAGTGTTTCATTGTGGCTTCAAGGACCTTTCGACGCTCCGAAAGGGGCATGGACAGGAGTTCTTTTCCGTCTTTGTAGAGAATATCAAATACAAAAAACCTCAGGGGTATGGCATTACTAACGTGCGCAACATCATGTTTTCTTTTCCGGGTCATCGTTTCCTGAAAAGGAATCAGCCTGTCTGTTTTTACGTCATAGCCGATTGCCTCGCTGTCCAAAATCACTTCTTTTCCTCGAATCTGTTTTCCGATTCGGGTTAATTCCGGATACATTGCTGTAGTATTCTCAAGTTTTCTCGAAAACGCCTGCACCCAACCTTTGTGCGTGTCATCCCGGAAGCCCGAAGGGCTATCCGGGATTCCCTTATGATCTCTCTTAAAATGAATAGCGGTACGGACTCCGTCATATTTCGGCTCGACATCCACTTCCCCCATTTTTTTAATCATTTCTACAGCGTTGGGGAGACGTGCGCAAAGCGAGGCAAGGATGGGCGCTCCGACTACTGCGGATACATGTCCAATTCCTTTTATTCCGTGCTCCTTTATGTGACGCGCAATATATGCCATGTCAGGCCGAACGTTGTACGCTTCCTCAAGTTTCCCGTGGAGCGATTTATCTCCCGAGAGCATCCACGAAAACGCGTCCAGTATGGTCATATCCGAAAAACCCAAACGGAGTTTATCCAGAGGAATTCTCACAACATATCGGACTGATAACGGTTCAAGCGTGGAAATAAGGTCTGCAAGAATTTGGATCTTCTTTTCCTGACTCCCCTCTCCTTCCGATCGCGCAATCTTTTCTAATTCTTTAAAAACAGTTACGACAGATGCTTTTTTAAATTTTAAATTTTGATTCCTTAATTTGAAATTTTGTGCCGTAACTCCCAAGTCTCCTTCACGCTTAAATTCTGTTACCACTTCTTTTTCTGTATGGCCTGAGGCCAATGCTATCGCCCGTATCAAGAGTTTATCCGCAATGCCGAATTCTATAGCCGCATACAGCGGGGCAACTCTCCCTTGAATCAAATAGCAGATTTCTCCGATCTCTTCTTTTCCTGCCTGCCGGAAAAGTTCAGCGAGGATCTTCGTCATCTCAATACGAGATGGAGTTTTTTCAAGTTTTTCAAAATACGAAGCAAGTTCAGCAAATGTCATGGTCTAATCATATCGCAATAAAGAATTTACAGCTAGTTCTAACACAAACAAATTCTATAAATCAACTTCCCATTCTTCTAGTTTCGCTCCAATAGGAGGAGTAAGCAGGGTAATTTCATCTTCAACTCTTTCATGGAGAGGTCTTCTTTGTTCCTCTCTGTACCATGATTCTATAATCTCTTTTT
>MFKE01000026.1:0-1118 GCA_001779455.1 Candidatus Gottesmanbacteria bacterium RIFOXYB1_FULL_47_11
CCATGAAAGAAATATGGCGTCTGTACCGCGTGCCTATCCTCCTTGGCGGGGCGAGTTTGTTTTTTATCATCCTGTCGATCGTTCTTCTTGTCAAATCGCTCCAAACCATGTCACCCATTACGTTTTCGTCGGATCAACAAGCGACGGGTAGCGCCGTCCTGGGCGCCGAAACCATTATGATCGACATAGCGGGGGGAGTGATTAGCCCCGGGGTCTACAAACTTGCCGCCGAAAGCAGAGTAGAGGATGCGATTGTCGCCGCCGGCGGACTTTCGGCTGACGTGGACGGCGAACTGCTCGCCAAAACCGTAAATCGCGCGATGAAACTTATTGATGGGGCAAAAATATTTATTCCGAGTACCGTGGATGTCGCACAATCTGCCGCCGTTGTAGCGACACCTGAGAAGTTGTCGCAAAACGGCGGGTTAGTTTCCGTGAACTTCGCAACTGCCGCAGAACTGGAATCATTGTCCGGCATCGGCCCGGCCACCGCTACAAAAATTATTTCAGGCCGTCCGTATCAGACACTTGAAGAGCTGGTTACAAAGAAGGCCATGGGAACGTCGCTATTTGAGAAACTTAAAAATCAGCTGTCACTGTAATGACCGTAGACGGTTTCACCCTTATCATTGGCCAGCTTTTGCCCGAGCCGCACGCGGGACTCCTTGCCGGGATGTTGTTCGGTACCAAAGCAAGTATTCAGAAAGATCTGTATGATGCGCTTGTTGCCACCGGCACGCTCCACATAGCGGCCCTCTCCGGTATGAATATTTCCATTCTCGCGACCATTGTCGGCGGTGCACTGCTTCGGATGGTTAACAAACGCATTGCCAGCCTTCTGACAATAGTAATTATTATAGGGTTCGTATGGTTTGTCGGGGCAGGGGCAAGTATCGTTCGGGCCGCCATCATGGGCTCTGTTGCGCTTTTGGCCACGGTTTTCGGGCGCCAGTATTGGGGCTTCCTTACCTACTGTCTCACCGTCGGTCTTATGCTTCTGGTTCATCCATCGTGGATAGCTGATCTGTCGTTTCAGCTCTCGGCACTTGCTACACTGGGAATCATCCTGTTCGGGCCCAGGAAAGAAACCAATATGGTGAAAAGCGATCTTCATACAA
>MFKE01000026.1:1137-6033 GCA_001779455.1 Candidatus Gottesmanbacteria bacterium RIFOXYB1_FULL_47_11
CATTGCACCGGTGACGACGCTTGGGTTATTGTGTGCGCTCGTCGGTTGGATATTTTTGCCGCTGGCATACCCGCTTGCCTGGACCGCGTGGATTTTTTTGGAATATATGATACTGATTATTACCTGGACCGCGAAAATTCCATTGAGTTATATTGCATGGTAGCTTCAGAATGACTATATCAAACTGAACTGGCTGTGCGTAAAGCGGGACAAAAAATAAACAGAAAATAATTTACTAGAGGATTACCATCATGTTTAAGCTGCGTTGGGGATACCTGATAAGCGGGATAATTACAGGCTTTATGCTGCTTGTCAGTTTCATCACCTCTCTCCCCGACGGAAAACTACATCTCTATTTTTGTAATGTCGGTCAGGGCGACGCAGCATATGTCCGATTTCCCGACGGACGGGACATGCTGGTTGATGGCGGACCCAACGATCGGGTCATCGACTGCCTCTCGCGCTACATGCCCTTTTGGGATCGCGAGATAGACCTTGTCATCATGAGTCACCCGCAAAAAGATCACATCGCAGGTCTGGTGTCGGTGCTTGCCCGCTACCGTGTCGGCTACGTTGTGCGAAGTAGCGCCACAGAGCAGTCAGATACATACGAAAAACTGAAGAATGTGATTAAAGATAAAGCCGTTGGGGTCAAAGTGGTTTCTCTGGGAGAGCATATTACCGTGGGGCCGGTTGTACTGTCAGTTTTGGGGCCGGGCGATGCTACGGGGGATGTGAACCTACAAAGTCTTGTATTTGCCCTGAACTACGGCACATTTGACGCCCTCTTCCCCGGCGACGCTCCGCTTCGTCAGAGCTTTGTGGGGCAAGCAGTCGGCACGCTCGAAGTGCTAAAAGTTTCGCATCACGGGTCCCGCACCGGATTAGTGCCTTCGATTCTTGAGCTCGTTCATCCGGCAGTAGCCGTTATCTCTGTCGGAAATAATTCCTTCGGCCACCCCTCCCCCGAGGTGGTCACCATACTCCAAAAGATCGGTTCTACCATCTATCGTACGGATAAAGAGGGAGATATCGAGGTGGTGAGCGATGGGAAATCTTGGCAAGTAGCAAAATAAATACTATACTTACCCTCTCATATATGATTCAACCCGAGAAGCAATCAGAATACATTCTTCCTGCAGGAGCTGAGCTTGTAGATTGGATGGGAGCGGATAGCGATGTCTACAGGATGAAGGACGGCAGGCGTGTTTTGAAAGTATATACGCATTACACGCCTGAGCAAATTGGAAAATATCAAGAGTTTATGCGTTGTGCAGCTGACTGGACAGCTGGTCATCCTGTGGCGTGGGAGGCTAAAGTAAACAAACGGCACTACCGATTTTCCATTGGAAGAGTGGTCAAAATAGATAGGATCGACCAGATAGCTGGTTCTAGTACGCTCCCACCATTTCATTGGTATACAGCAACAGAAAGTGAATTTATTTTCGGTCCGAACGGGCAAGATTTTAATAATCCGGATGCTTCTTTTGAGCGGAAATTGAAAGGCCTACAAGGACCGGAAAAAGCACGTTTATGCAGGCTTAAGGTAGATAGTTCGTACGACGGCAGTCCGATAGTTCCGCAACTCATAGTTGCACAAAAGGCTCTATCGGGCGATCTGAATCGGGCATTAGGTGTAGAAGGTATAGAAATTATTGAGTACAATATGAAATTTCGGATGCCCGCTGATGGAGTAGTATCGTGCATTGTGACGGATATTTGTCCTAATATTCGGAAACTAAGAAGCACAGGATAAAGAGGGAGATATCGAGGTGGTTAGCGACGGAAACACATGGGGTGTCACAAGTCCTCAGTAGGACTATTATCTTCTTTCAACGCGGGTGTGTGTGTATCTGCCTGTTTCGGTAAATGCCAGCATAGAATTATATTCCGGATCCAGGATGGTCAGGCCGTAGACAGGTCCTTCTGTGGTTTCAATTTTTTGGATGCCGACTCCATCCCGTGCTTTCAGTTGTTTCTTAAGGACTTCGATAGTTGCATTTGACAGGTTGTCCCACTGGTGAAGTTCCCATGCTCCTTTTTCTGAATTAAATACGTATAATCCATTGGTATCGAGTTTCCCGTCAAGTGGGCCTGCTTGCTTTTCTAATGCATGAACAATAGGAATAACATGGGTAGACTTCATAAGGAGCGTACTATAGCCCAAAATGAGCATAAAATCAAGAACGTCTGTCTTGAATTAGACTCCCATTGTGGGTATGATATGGCTCATGGGAACAAAGGAACTCCATGCCCCCAAATATTCAGCGTTCTGCCGGCTTTGTCCCGCCAATCACGTGACAACGCAGGAATGTACGTTAGTTCAGCGGCAACAACAAAAAGGTTCTCCGTTATCAGCCGAAGAGCTGCAGGCCTGGATTGATCCGAGGTGGATGATCCCTGTCTCCTGTGCGAATGAGTATCAGGATGTAGCAAACGCTGTTGAGGTGGTTAGTGAGTAGAGATATTTTTACTTTATCCCCCATGTACGATATACAGCTTCTCCCGCTGCTCTCTCAAGACTCTGTCTCATGTACTTTTCCACGAGTTTATCTCTTTGTTCTTTGAGTATCCCCTCTGTGGCTTCTGCGGCCGCGCGGACCAAAGGTTGCCCTGCCTTACCCAACACCAAAAAGATAGGAGGAGGACGTTGGTCGGTTAACGATTGCAGTATCTCTTGATTTTGTTTCGGCATGGTTGGCAACAGATACTCCTGGTAGATTTTGCCGTTCATTTCGCTATAGATAATCGTTGGTTTGCTAGCAGCCAAAAGCTCTGGTGATATTTCCGGGTGTTTGGTGGCGAGCGCTCGTTTCCGGCGTTCGTCTGCATACAAACGTTCTAATGCATTTTGATTGCTGTTATAGAATGTTTGCATAGCTCCGCGATTCATTTGTGTTCTTAAACGGGTTATCGTATTTTGGAGAATCCGGTTGAGCGTCAGGACAGTTTGCCAATCAGCATTAGCTCCATGCAGGACGTGGATGGCCTTTTTATATTCAACAGGGGGCAATCGAGAGAGTGTATTGAAAATATACCGTTCTTCCTGTCGAAATATTGTTCGTGTTTCCTCAGGGTTGTGACTTCGTCCGATGAGGAGGTGGCCAAGGCCGGTTGGGTCGCCCGGATACCAAGATTTGCGCTGCATCATGGTTATGAGATATGACCGATCGAATTCCCGTTCGTGAGACATAGAGAATGCCGCGCTTAGCACGTCTGGTGTTTTTTCGCCTGCGCTCCGTCGTAATTCCTCCAGGAGATCCGTAAGGAAGGGGGGGGTATTACGAATATACATGTCCGGGCCTGCGGGACGTTCTGTTTCCCGCGAGGTATCTAAGACCCTCCTCCCAAATTGTGTTAAACGTTCTCCAATAGATGTCATAGGTTTTGTTGACTATAGTACCAAAAAGTCAGGATGTAAAGAGGGAGCTGTTTTGCCCACTTGACAAATTCTTTACTACAGATATATAATATCTTTTTGTTAATTTGGAGCCGTCCATTCGGGCCTCCATCCCTCTTTAGGGATCGAGGCTTGAGCGGACGGTTTTATTTTGGGCAAAAGACTGCTATTATGGAGACAATGAAAAAACAGATTGAAGAAGTGGTAGTTCGCGCTCTGGCAGCCATGGGTATCACGGGAGTTACCCCCACCGTTTCCGTCCCGGAAAATCCGGTACACGGGGACTACACAACGAACATTGCACTAAAAATGGCAAACCCGCGAAAATCTGCAGAAGACTTGAAAAATGCGATCATAGAAGATCAAAAGGTATCAGGTGCGGGAATTATTGACCGTGTGGAAGTAGCGGGTCCGGGCTTCCTAAACCTCTTTTTGACCGAGGCTGGTCTTGTCAGTCAAGTGTCGGGAGTGCTAAAAATGAAAGATGCGTATGGGTTTGCCCCAAAAGTGTCAAAAAGTAAGGGTGAAAAGGTAAAGATCAAGAGTTTTGAGGCAAAAAAATCAGGGCAAAAAATGGGTAAAAATACGGTATCTCACGCAGGAGAAATACGGGGGTTACAAACCACCCCAACCACCCTAAAAAATCCCCGCAAATCCGCCGCTGGTGATGACGGAGCCCGTCAAAATAAGCAAAACCCGATAGAGGAGTCAGGCAATAGAATTCCCGCGAACCGCATTACTATCGAGTTTGCCCAGCCCAACCCATTCAAAGAAATTCATATCGGGCATGTCAGAAACATCGCCCTTGGCGAAAGTTTTAGCCGGCTATCTGAAGCCGCAGGAAATACGGTCCGTCGGGTGAATTACGAAGGGGATGTGGGGATGCACGTAGCCAAGAGCCTGTGGGGTCTTGAGAGGCTCGGCAAAGACGGTGTAGATATATCCGGCGTAGGATTAGATGTTCAGGAGAAAGCCGCCCTTCTGGGGCGCGCCTACGCGGTCGGATCCAAGGTGTTTGAGGCGGAAAAGTCTGTTGCAGAAGATATTACCGCCCTAAATAAAAAAATATATGCAATGGACGAGAGCATTGTGCCCGGGTGGCGGCGGGGGAGGCAATGGAGCCTTGATTACTTCGACACCGTGTATGCCAAGCTCGGCACGCATTTTGACCGGTATTATTTTGAATCAGAAGCTGCTCCGGTGGGAGTTGCGCTGGTCACCAAACATATTGCGGACGGCATATTTGAGAAAAGTGACGGCGCAATTATTTACCGTGGCGAAAAAGTCGGCCTCCACACGCGGGTGTTTATTACCAAAGAACACTACGCGACATACGAAGCCAAAGATATGGCGCTGGCGCCGCTTAAATACGCTGAGTGGCCGTACGATCTGTCGATTATTATGACGGGCAATGAACAGTCGGAATATTTTCGCGTAATGCTTGCGGCGCTTGCCGAAATTAATCCCGATCTGGCAGCCCGCACGCGCCATATGCC
>MFKE01000026.1:6046-9689 GCA_001779455.1 Candidatus Gottesmanbacteria bacterium RIFOXYB1_FULL_47_11
AAGCGAAAAAGCGGATCTATATCATACTAGAGAGCAACAAGACAAACTATAGCAAGGAAGAAAAAGAAGATATCGCCCAAAAAGCGGCAGTTGCTGCCATCAAACATTCCATGCTCCGGGTTAACGCGATCAGTGATATAGCGTTTGATCTGGAAGCGTCGGTATCATTTGAGGGGGATTCGGGCCCGTATCTGCAGTACACCTATGCGCGCGCAAAGAGCGTATTGCGCAAAGCAGAGAAGGGAGACCCTACACCATTGACCCTGGACCCCGAAGCACGCATCCTTGCCCGCGCCATCTCGCAGTTTCCTGACGTTGTTGCCGAAGCAGCCGCCAACTTTGCGCCGAATACCCTGTGTACCTACTTATTTCACCTGGCTCAGGAGTTTAATCTGTTTTACGCCAAATGTCCGATTATCGGCTCCCATACCCGTTTAGCCCTCACCGCCGCCACCGCGCAAGTCATCAAAAACGGATTATATCTATTGGGAATAGAGACCATGGAGCAGATGTAATACTCGTTCCGTTTTATTTGATAGTTTTGATAATGTTCGGTATATGATTTTCAATCCCCTTGAGCAAATCAGGATCCTCTTTTATTTTATCCATCTCTTCCTGAGAGACGGGAAGTGACCTCGGTTGTACAGGTGCTTTCTTCCCAAAACGTGCCTGAAACTTTGCCTCAACGCTTCCATACCCTTCATAGCAATGTTTATATATTTCCATATGCGCATATTATACTATAAGTTGTTATCTATAACGGACTTATGTTATAATAGACACGTAAAGTATATGAAACAGGTAGACGGGGTATCACAACAGCTGGTTACGATAGGCTTAACTCTGCAGGAGGCGGGGATCTACCGTGCACTGCTCACGAATCAAAAACTCAGAGTGCGGGATGTAGCTAAGCAGTTGGGAATCATGGTTCCGAGCGTCCACCGCTCGCTTGTCGGACTCAAACGGAAGGGTCTCGTGACGACGTTTGGAAGACGGCCGCTCGCGCTCACGGCAATTGATCCGAAGCTTGCGCTGGGGAAGCTGGTGAACGATCGGTATCAAGGTGAGCTGGCCGTAAAAGACCAAATTGAGGAAGCACTGACGCGGCAAACCTCTCCGGAGCCGGAATTGGGTGTAGCGTTTTTAGAAAGTAAACAGGCCACCTATGACTATACCTTTCCTCTTATCAATACGCTTCAAAAAGAAATGCTCATTCTGTCTGTCGGCGAGCCTATTCCCGAAGAGATTTTTTTATCCCTCTTCCGTGCGATAAAGCGGGGAGTGGTCGTAAAAATGCTCTCCGAAACTTATAATGAGACCAACCGTGAATTATTAACCAACTGGAAGAAAAATGGCTGGCAGGTACGCCATTTACCCAAACCCACGCTGGATTTTACCTTGACGATTTTAGACGGAAAGGTAACGGTTGTACAGATGAGAAGGGAAAAGGAGAAAGACCGGCGTGTGGGGATCGCGATTTATAATCCCGCCTACGCCGCCGCCCAACGGGAGTATTTTAGCGCTCTTTGGCAAAAGGCAAAAGAAATTTAAAAGGATCAATGTCCTGGAGCAGATGTAAAAGGTTTACGATCTCCCTTTGGCTGGTTCAAAAAGTACGCCGACCGGATGGATTTCTTGGAATATTTTCTGAGCTTTAATCAAGTCAAATACCATGTCAAAATTTTCCCGGAATGACGTATCGACAACATACAGACTATTCGGTTCGAGTCGCCCAATGGGCCACCCATGTATGTGTTCTGTGATGATATGTCCCGGCAGAAGTATGCCGAGGCTCTCTCCCTCGTATGCACCCCCGACGATTAATCCCCGTTGTTGAATGTCACGATCGAAATACAGGAGTAAACCAAATAATGCTAATTTGGCTCCGTTGGTAAAATGTTCATATCTGCCCCGCACACTACATGGATCCGCCTGACGGAATTCTTGAGTGTAATCTCCGCCTCCGCCAGAAAAATTTCGGTAAAGAATATCTGCTATACTTACTTTTCTAATATCGACAAAATAGGGATTTTTCTTGGGTGTGTTACGTTCGGCATGGGAAGGTGTAGGATATTCACCATATCCTAATCCGCCGGGTTTCACTCGGAATTCGTGCCCGTGTCGCCTAAGGGTAATTGCCTGTTCTTTTGGTTGTACAGTGCTCTCCATTTCAAAATGAGTAGCGAGTAATTCTTTGTGGGTATCAAACCATGTTGGATCTTTGGGGACCAATCCGTTCAGATCAGAAGGGTGTATATGATGTGGCGATGCAATCCGTAGTCCGTGTGCGAATCGTACGCGCATATCGGATCTCATGAGCCCGTACTGCATGGTTCGTAATCCAATATATTGCTCTTGGACAATTTTACGGTTTTCTTTTAAGGTTTGTAAATTTGCTACGCTTTCATCAAAACGGGGATCAACGAACGTTTCATTTTTTCTCCGTCCGCGGAATAGTTCTTTTATTCCTGCCATAGTTTGCTGGTTATACATCAGCCGTGACGCTTTGTCAATGTATTGTAAGGATTTTCCCTCTTGACAACATGCCGATGGTTTTATACTCTGCGGTCAATGAACCGCCTTGAAATTTTTCAGGACAGGCTCACGAATGGACTAAAAACCATTTTTTGTATTCGTCATACCCCCGCCACCCCTCCGGTTGTTGAAGCTGTTGCACCTGTATCACTCGAAAAAGATCCCTTTCTTGAAGCGCAAGTTGCTGCATTAGCAAAAATTGCGAAAGATCCGGAATTAACAGAAGTAAAAGTTGATGCTACGACTGGACTTCACCGCATTGCTAACGCTGACGAAATTACGGTAAAAATATAATCCTGTCAGATTTCACCCAGTGTTTTCCACCATTTCAGACCGGTAGAGTACGGTCCCGGGGCGAGTCTTCAGTTCTTGTGCCAGAGTTGTCGCCGCTTTTGCAAGCGTTTGTACTCCTGAATGTATGAGATCGGAAGGAATTTCTCTATATCGCCAAAAGTCCAACTGTTTGGAATCAGTATTCAGCGCGATTGCGATAGTCGTGCTGGTTATGGCAGGCTCGTCGGGGCAGTCAGGCGTTGTACAGATCTGGACGTGATGTAGCGGAGTG
This sequence comes from Candidatus Gottesmanbacteria bacterium RIFOXYB1_FULL_47_11, assembly GCA_001779455.1. GTDB lineage: Bacteria > Patescibacteriota > Microgenomatia > UBA10105 > UBA927 > XYB1-FULL-47-11. Next base: position 9,147 of record MFKE01000026.1, read on the forward strand.
CCGGGCGCATCAATAAAGAAAATAATCAGGTGACCCTGGTTTGGCGGGGCGTTGAGATCTTCCAGAGCCAACTGTGCAAGCCGCCTTGTTTCTTGGTCAATTGCAAGTGAGGGTTTTGCGAGCTCTGCTGCTATGGCCGCCTTAAAACCGAAAACAATTTCTTGCCCTGCGCGATCCGTTTGTTGCTGTTCATGCCGTGTCATTGCGCGGTAAATACTATTTCGGGGCATTTCAGTGGATCCGTGTAATGACATGAGGGGGACTATATCGAGCGCGCGCCGCCTTGTCAAGAAATATATTAGGTCAATAAAAACCCAGCCCCTCGCGAGGGGCTGAGTCAATCTTACCGCAAACGCAGGACGTGAATGTCGAAATGTAATACGGAAAAAGTATAGCATAGTATTTTTTACTATGTCAAATAGATTGGAAAGATATCAGAGAATTGTTACTTTTTTCCGATAATCAGCAGCGTATCCCGGAGCCTCGGTACGGCAGCCATGGCCAGGTAATTGGCAAACTTGCCGGTCCAGACCACGGGGTGGT
>MFKE01000026.1:9697-9975 GCA_001779455.1 Candidatus Gottesmanbacteria bacterium RIFOXYB1_FULL_47_11
TGCGGTTTTTGCGGCGGAAGGGCGAATAGCTGATCATGTGGGCGGCCTTGTGTATGGTCCATCCTGCGTGGGAGACGAGCGTCCGTAGTTCCCGGAGGGTATATTCGCGGTTATGGCGGTGGTAGAGATTCGAGCCGCGCCCTCCGTTTGCCAGGAGCGCGTCTATATCGTACATGGGAGATTTCCCCAGGAGCATCTTTCCCTGGTTAATCGACCGGCTGATATTGGGCGTGGTGACCAGCATGTGTCCTCCCGGCTTCGTTACCCGGTACATTTCC
>MFKE01000026.1:9991-10105 GCA_001779455.1 Candidatus Gottesmanbacteria bacterium RIFOXYB1_FULL_47_11
GCGACTGGGGCAGATGTTCGACGACTTCGGAGCACAGGACGATATCAAAGAAGTTATCTTTGTATGGAAACGGATCAGTTTCTATATTCAGGAGGGCAACCCGTTTATTTTTTA
>MFKE01000027.1:0-2134 GCA_001779455.1 Candidatus Gottesmanbacteria bacterium RIFOXYB1_FULL_47_11
GGCCTACCACGAGGCCGGGCGTGCCGTCGTATCCTATTTCTCCAAATATACGGATGCCGTACACCGGATCAGTATTGTGTCCCGCGGTATGGCGCTGGGGTATACGCTCTCACCGCCTGAGAAAGACCGTCTGCATGAGACGAAATCTCACCTCATTGACGAAATTGCCATGACCATGGGCGGACGCGCTGCCGAGCAGCTGATTTTTAACGAAATGACCTCAGGGGCGGCCAACGATATTGACCAGGCGACACGGATTGCCCGCTATATGGTGATGGAATTCGGCATGTCGGATCTGGGGCCCATCAATTTCGGGCCGCAGATGGATGTGACGGAGTGGGGGAAGTCGCTTTCGGAGGCTCAGCAAATTTCGCCGGAGATGCTGTCAAAAATCGATACGGAAGTCCAGAAATTTGTTAATGCGGGATATAAAGAAGCAGTAGATCTTTTGAAAAAACACAAGAAGCAGCTGGATATTATTGCCAAAGAACTCATCAAAAAAGAGACGGTCGAAGGTGAAGAATTTGAAGCCCTCATGGGCGGCCCCAAGAAAAAAGTCGAATAATCTCCTATAATACCCTCATGAACCGGTTAATTCTCATTGACGGCAATGCGGTACTGCACCGCGCGTATCACGCAATACCTCCGCTCACCGCCCCCGACGGGTCTGTGGTGAATGCCGTGTACGGATTCGGCACGATGCTTTTACGGCTCATTAACGATCTGCGGCCAACCCATGTGGCGGTTGCGTTTGACCGGCCGAAGCCCACGTTCCGGAAAGAATTGTTTAAAGGGTATCAGGCCAAGCGGCCGAAAATGGACGATGCACTAATTTGTCAGATTCCGAAAGTCCACGATCTCGTATCCAGTTTCGGCATCCCGATTTTTGAAGTTGACGGGTTTGAGGCAGATGACGTGATCGGCACGCTGGCAAAACACAGGAAAAAAGACGGCATTGATCAGGTGATTATCGTGACCGGCGACCGCGACATTCTGCAACTTGTTGAAGACGAAAACGTGCTGGTATATATGCCCACAAAAGGACTCTCCGAAGCAAAATTATACGGGGAATCTGAGGTGAAAGAGCGCATGGGGGTAACACCGGACAAAATCCCGGATTTTAAAGCACTGGCAGGCGACTCGTCGGATAATTATCCGGGTGTACCAGGGATCGGACCCAAGACGGCAGTTGCGCTCCTGACGAAATATAAATCTATTGCGGGCATTTTAAAATCTAAAGAATTGACAGTTGAAGAAAAAAAGAGCGCGCGCATGTCCCATGATCTTGCCACGATCCGTACAAACGTACCTCTCACAGGCTCCATGACACCTTTGGGAAGCCTGAACCGGTCGGAAGCGGTGAGTCAGCTGACCAAGCTCGGATTCCGTTCTCTTTTAAAAAGGATTACTGGGGAAAAAGACGAGCAGAAAAAGAAAGAAAAAAAGGTTAAGTCCCGCGAAGCGGGATCTGGCTCCGCCAGACAGCAGGAGTTATTTTCATGAAAATTGCACTGGTTCATGATCAGCTGAACGAATTCGGGGGAGCGGAGCGGGTACTTCTCTCTATGAGCGAGATTTGGCCGGATGCGCCGATTTATACCGCATATTGCCGCCGCGGATCACCGGCATGGGAACGGTTTAAAGACTGTGATATCCGTACATCCTGGATGCAATATCTGTCTCCGCTTGCCAGCCCGCTTCGATTTTTAGCGCCCGCCGTATGGGGGTCTTTCGACTTCTCCAATTACGACGTAATACTTAGTTCTGCGAGCTGGTATATAACCAAAGGCTTTGGGACACGGGGGATAAAAGGGAAAAACGGGCCGATCGAAATATGCTATTGCCACACGCCGCCGCGGTGGCTCTACGGATATCCGACCAGTGTCAACTGGCAGCGGTACCCGATTGTCCGCGCGTATGCAACGGTTGTCGGATTTTTTATGCGGCACTACGATTTTGCGGCAGCCCAACGGGTAAACTATTTTATCGCCAACTCAAAAGAAACCCAGGCGCGGATTGAGAAGTTCTACCGCCGCGACTCGACGGTTATCTACCCGCCGATTGATCTATCCAGAGTGCCGAAGATAAAAAGGGGCGATTACTATTTATTTGTTTCGCGCCCAGTCGGCGGTAA
>MFKE01000027.1:2143-6628 GCA_001779455.1 Candidatus Gottesmanbacteria bacterium RIFOXYB1_FULL_47_11
GCGGGCGCAAAAGCGTTTCTGGCTCTGGCGACGGACGAGGATTTCGGCATAACGCCGGTGGAATCCATGGCAGCGGGCACACCGGTTATTGCATATGCTGGCGGGGGATACAAAGAGTCAGTCATCGACGGGAAAACGGGGATATTGTTTACCGGTAATTTAGTTTCCGCGATACGGAAATTTGAAACAATGACATTTAAGGAAGAAGACTGTATCGCCCAGGCCAAAAAATTCAGCAAAGAGATATTTAAGAAAAAACTGAAGGCTTTTGTATATGAACACGGTTCTCGAGGTTAAACATCTCACAAAAAAATTTGGCAAGTTCACCGCAGTGAACAATATTTCTTTTTCGGTGAAGGAAGGGGAGATTGTGGGGCTGTTGGGCCCAAACGGCGCAGGAAAGACCACGACCGTTTTTATGCTTCTGAATCTGATCACTCCGACAAATGGTCAGATACGCATTTTCGGTCAGGACTATCTGACTCACCGGGAAGAAATACTGCAACACTTAAATTACTCATCGACGTATGTGGAAATGGCGCCGAGACTTACCGTGTTTGAGAATTTACTTGTTATGGCCAAACTCTATCAGGTACACAAGGCACCTGATCTTATCGTCGAATTGACGAAGAAATTCGGTGTGTTTGACTACCTTTATACACTGCATCGAAAGTTATCTGACGGACAAAAAACGCGGGTATACTTATGTAAAGCATTCCTGAATAACCCAAAACTACTCCTGCTGGACGAGCCGACGGCGAGTCTGGACCCCGATATTGCGGCGATGGTGCGGAAAGAAGTGTTGTCTCTCCGTGATCGGGGTGCGACAATACTTCTCACATCCCACAATATGGCAGAGGTTGAAGAAGTGTGCGATCGGGTGCTATTTATCAATCACGGCAAGATCGTCGCCAGGGATACTCCGGAAGAATTGGCAAAAAAAGTCCGCAAAGCGCGTGTACATTTAATGATGAAAGACGGCGCCAAACGGACGATGATGTTCGCCCGTAAGGCGGGGTTTAGTGCCGCTGTTGAAGGCCGGTATGTCACAATCTCGGTGGATGAACAGGATATCGCATACCTTCTGGCCGGACTTGCGGATTTAGAGGTAGACTACCGGGAAATTTCTATTGATAAACCGACTCTCGAAGACTATTTTGTGAAAATGACAAGGAAGGATATCTCATGAGTTGGACTCGTATTGGCGCCATCATACAAAAATCCTGGTACAACTCCCAGCGGGACGTATTCCGGCTTTTCGATATTTTCTTTTGGCCGGCTTTTTCGCTTTTTGTCTGGGGCTTATTTGCCGGGTATCTTTCTCAAACCGCTGTCGGCGGAGTAAACATACTTTTTCTGTTATTGGGGGCGGTAATATTATGGACATTTTTTGACCGGGCAAGCAAAGACATTTCTCTTGCGATGATCGACGAACTATGGAACCGGAATTTCGTAAGTCTTTTTTCCACGCCGCTGACAGTAGGGGAGTATCTCGTGGGCGTGACGGTCGTCGCCGCGATAAAACTCATCATCAGCATGGTGTTCATGCTTTTTTTAGCAAGCATGCTGTATGGTTTTCAGATCACCAGTCTCGGATTGTATTGGATTCCCGCCGCGGTAGGGCTAACGATATTCGGATGGTCGTTAAGTTTGCTTGTTCAGGCGTGCATAATACGGTTCGGACACACAGTAGAGGTGTTTATCTGGGCAATTGCGGTGATGATTCAACCACTTTCGTGTGTATTCTACCCGTTAACCGCGCTGCCCGCTTGGGCGCAAACACTCGCGCTCGGGTTACCCTCTACATACCTATTTGAAAATATGCGTACAACCATGGCTGGCGGCGCTGTACGTTTGGATCAACTCGTTATCTCGTTTAGTCTCAATATTCTCTACTTTCTGTTATCGCTTCTGTTCTTTTACCGGTCATTTGACCGTGCAAAAGTAAAGGGAAACCTCATAAAAAATTATTAATCAAAACTGAAGAAAGTGTTTGTTTATGAAGTTCAGCTAATACGATTTGACGCGCGGGGTATAATACAGTCAACCGTATGGTGGCTGCAGAAAAAACGCCGATATCTCCAATTGAATCCCCATATACCTCAGAAGAAGCAGTAATAGTAGCACGAATAAAAGATCATATCGGGGGAGTCGTTGAGAATATCGTTCACACAACCGGCGTGTTATCTGAAGACGTGTTGGCGCGCCGGAGGGTAATTGTGAAAGAAATCGATACACTCGTACAACTTATCCTTGCGGATCGAAACAAAAAGGATAAGTCATTTACCAAAGAACAATTTTATGCGTACATCGATCAGCACATTGATAGGCCGGACTGGGCGTTTTTGGCTGAGAAATTACAGGGGGTGAATGTCAACGGATGGGGGTTATTTCACGGACTTTTGGATCCTTTGGGGATGGGGGTCAAAATCGGGCATCCGGCAGATCAGACTCAGAAAAAATGGAAATGGTAATGACGAGCGGGTATAAGAGCCAATCTATTCTTCATCAGTAAGTTCACCGTGTGTATCGTCAAAGTCGTCTCGGGTTTGTTGTGTCGCAAGCAATATTCCCATTTCTAATGCTTGAGCAGGGGGTGCGCCTTGATCTTGCGCAGCCCTTTTTAATGTATCTGCAATGACACCAGGTGTTGCTTGTTTGGTTTCTTGTTTGGATTGCATAGGTATAATTGCTGTGACTATAACACATACGCCCGTTCGTTGACAAATTATAGAGCTTCCCGTAAGATAGCTTCACTGTCTATGGCAGATAAACCTAATACTTTCGTACTTTCCGTCGGCGGATCACTCATTGTTCCCGGCGGCATTGTCGACACTACATTCCTCTCTGAGTTCAACACATTTATCCGAAACCAAGTCTCCGCAAAAAAGCGGAGATTTTTTGTCGTCGTGGGCGGCGGGTCCATAGCAGGGAAGTATATCGAGGCTGCCAAAGAAGTGCGCGGCAAAGAATTAACCGATTCTGATAAAGATTGGCTCGGGATCCACGCGACCCGTTTAAACGCTCAACTTATGCGGACTATTTTTCAGGACATTGCCGATCCGCGGGTTATCAAACACTATGAAATTATTCTTAAGATTACCCATCCGGTCGCCATTGCCGCTGGCTGGAAGCCGGGGTGGAGTACGGATTATGATGCGGTTACGCTGTGCGCCGATTACGGCATCAAACAGGTAGTGAACCTGACGAATATCGATAAAGTCTATGATAAAGACCCCAATGTATATCCGGATGCTACACCGATTGATGCAATTTCCTGGAAAAAATACCGGGCCCTGGTAGGCGATACATGGAGTCCGCGGATGAGCGCTCCGTTTGACCCCATTGCCGCGCGGCTAGCGCAGGAACTTGGTGTGACCGCGGCCATCATTAACGGCAAAAACCTCGATAATCTTGCAAAAGTGCTTGACGGTAAACCGTTTTACGGAACGACCATACACCCATAATACGTGATAGAATGTCGGCATGACACTTGCCGATCTTAGCCTTCAGCAATTCCGAACCTACACCAAGCGCGCATTTACCTTTTCTCCGAATATTACACTTATTATTGGTCCGAATACTGTCGGGAAAACGAATATTCTTGAGGCCATTATGATGATGGCGACGGGCAAAAGTTTCCGTGCGGACCGCGATGCCGAAACCATCCGCTGGGGATCTGAGTTTGGGCGCATAAAGGCCGTGGCGGGAGATACGACGCTTGAGCTGGTGCTTACCGCGACCAAAAAGTATTTGGTCAACGGCATAGCGCGCAGACAAATTGATTTTGTGGGTAATCTTGTAGCGGTTCTCTTTTGGCCGGAACATCTGGAGCTTGTCACCGATAGTCCGTCTATCCGCCGCAAGTACCTCGACAGTGTTCTCGTGCAGGTAGATCGGGAATACCGCAGGAATGTGTTGTCCTATGAGCGGGGGTTGCGCCAGAGGAACAGACTTTTAGACCTCATAAATGAGGGAAAGGCGCACCGGCATCAGCTATTGTTCTGGGATCAGCTCCTGATCCGTGCAGGAGGGTACATAACAGATGCGCGGGCACAGTATATTGATTTCATTAATCAATTTCATGTATCAGGTGTCACATACCATGTGGAATACGAAAAAAGCGTGATTTCGGAGGGGCGGCTTGCGCAGTACCGCGATGAGGAAGTGGCAGCCAAATCAACACTTGTAGGGCCGCACCGGGACGACTTTCTTGTTACCAAAAATGATCTGGATCTAAGTAAATACGGCAGCCGCGGGGAACAACGGCTCGCAATTTTGTGGTTGAAGCTGGCGGAACTCGCGTTTATTGAAGAAAAAACCGGCGAGCGGCCCCTCCTTATTCTTGATGATATATTTTCCGAACTGGATGTTGCGCACCGGGAGCTGGTGCTGAATCTATTGGACAAACAGCAAACCATTGTCAGCTCTGCGGAGGAAGAAGTGGCAGCGCTTTTTAAAAAACACGGGATAAAAGCTGATACA
>MFKE01000027.1:6652-6759 GCA_001779455.1 Candidatus Gottesmanbacteria bacterium RIFOXYB1_FULL_47_11
TTGACGATGTCAAACGCCTTACCCATCCGGCACAGGGGAGCCATAAAGGCCAAAACGGCAGGCTTCTGGTTATCGGGGGATCACGCCTCTTTCATGCCGCAAGTCTT
>MFKE01000028.1:0-979 GCA_001779455.1 Candidatus Gottesmanbacteria bacterium RIFOXYB1_FULL_47_11
TAAAAAAATTATCGCGGGAGTGCAAGGCTATCATCAGCCTCGAAGAACATAGCGTTATCGGAGGATTGGGAAGCGCGGTAGCAGAAGTATTATCGCAGTACCCAAAGAACGGGGCCCGCTTCAGGATTATGGGTTTTGATGACGTATTTTGTAAAGAATATTCCAACGATAAGCAGGTGATATTCAAAAAATACGGTTTATCCGCGGCTCACGTGGCCCGCGCCATGCGTTCGTTATACCTATGATGCATCCGATAATACAACAAGATATCGGGCATATTCTTGCGAGACTAGGGCGGGGTATTGATAAATTATCGGGTAAAAATATCCTGATTACCGGAGCATCGGGTTTGCTCGGGAGTTATCTGGTCGAAACCATTGCATATAGTAATACCGGCAAAAAATCGTCTTCACAATGTCATGTGACAGCAATGCAAAAGAAAAAAATTACCGCAAAACACCGGTTGGGGTATCTCCTGGGGAGAAGTGATATACAATTTGTCTCGCACGATGCAGCTTGTGCATACAACCCGTCACCAAAACCGCAGTACATCATTCATGCGGCCGGAATGTCTGCGCCCGCACTGTTTTTAGCTGATCCGCTGGGTACGATAGATGTGAACGTGAAAGGCACCCGGTGGATTTTGGAATACGCAAAGAAAAATAGGGTAACAAGTGTCCTATATATTAGTAGCGGTGAAATATACGGCAATCCGCCGCCTGAGAGTATTCCCACACCCGAGTCGTATACCGGAAACGCATCGACGCTTGGCGCCCGTGCATGTTATATTTCTTCCAAAAGACTCGCGGAAACTCTCTGCCGGATTTATTTTGAAACATACGGCGTGCCGGTAAAAATTGCGCGGCCGTTTATTGTGTACGGGCCGGGTTTGGGTATAACAGACAGGCGTGTTATGGCAGATTTTATACGGCAGGGATTACAGGGAAAGCCGATTGAAATGGCAAGCGCGGGACGCGAC
>MFKE01000028.1:1006-7666 GCA_001779455.1 Candidatus Gottesmanbacteria bacterium RIFOXYB1_FULL_47_11
GTAAAAGAAAAAAATGCATCGTATATTCAGGGCGCCCCTAATAGAGTGATGCCGGATATTTCCAAACTTAGGACAACGTTCGGATGTGTACCGGAGGTAGGTATTGAAGAGGGATTAAAGCGAACTATAGAGTGGAATACATCATTTAGTTCCCGCTAGCGCCTTCCGTATGAGGGTATTCGTATCGTAATTTTTGGAAAGCGCAAGAGCATTATTTCTGTATGTATTGTAAAGTTTGTCATCGGTAAGTAATTTCAGTAATTTTTTCTGAATGCTTTCTACCGTATAGTCAATAATCATTCCGGCCCGGTGCGACTCAATAACACGGGCGATTGCCGGAACATCGGTAATCACGACCGGCAGTCCGCACCCCAGATACAGTTTTGGTTTTCCCGGATTAGAAAAATAGGTAAAATTGTCAGGGATAGGCATATAGGGAGCTATGCCTATAGCCGATTTACAGAGAAGTCGTTCTACCGCAGTATGTTTTTCTACAAAACCTAGAAATCGTACATGCTTTTCCACATGCAGGCCGCGGGCAAGCTTTTTTAGCTTCCCTGTATAGTCACCTTTTCCTACTATTACCAGCCGTACGCGGTTCACGCGGCTGATAATGTTGGGAAGTGCCCGGATCACCAGTTGGAGGCCCTGTTTTTCCCACAGGACGCCGACAAATATGATCTGATGTCTGTATATTTTTTCGATAGGAAGCGGGCGGATTCTTTCCAGGTTTGCTCCCGTCGGCAGTATGACGGACGGCGCCATATGGCGTATGCCGAGTGCGCTCCGCGCTTCATGCATTTTTGGGGAATTATTCCATATTGTATCGGCATGTCGGGATGCTAACCGGTCAGAAGTGAGATAAATGAAATTAAGGAGCGTGTTTGAAAAACGTTTAGGAGTATAGTCAATGACATAAAAAATCAGTTTTTTTGTAATACCAAAAAAACGAAACGGAATCATGTTTAACGTGTTCAGACAATCGAGCGCGATGCATACGTTAAAGATGGTTTTTGATGCAACGATAAAATAACTATTAATCCAAAAATCGGCGAGGTAAAAGAATCCTTCGCTTCCTAGCCGCGGTTTCGTAAATACTATTTTCCGTAACACGCCGTTTTCATATATGGACATAGATGACCGTTTATCATCGGAACGCGGGAAAGGGTGCTCTATGTAGACTATTTTTTTGATTTTTTTGAGAAGGTAATCCCGTAGTTCCTGGGGAGGGCCGCCGCCGCCGGTTGTACGCGTATAAAAATGTGAAAGGATAAGAACATTTGCGTTTTTGGATAACTGCATTTGGTTGATGATAACAGAGGAATATAAAATATTCCATATTTCTGTAATTTTGGCCAATAGTATGTTACCATCGAACAAATTATGCGTAGATTAATTCGGGTACGATAAGAGAATATGAAGAAGCTTGACAGCAAATCTTTCAATTTCGGATATTTTATGTATAGGATTATTAATCCTATGTTTGACCCGGTCAATTTTTTGTACTCAATTTTCAGATATCCCCGATATATATATGACCTCATAAAATATGCCCTTATGAAAGGCGCGGAACCGCTTAGGTTGCTTGATTTATATCCCAAAATACATGAACGGACGCCGCTAACGCACTTGGATCATCACTATTTTTATCAGGATACATGGGCAGGAAAAAAAATATATGCATCACGCACGAAACATCACTATGACGTAGGGTCGTCGGTTTCTCTTATTGGTCATTTAACCGCGTTTACAAAAGTTACGTTTATCGACATACGTCCGCTCGATATCAAGATAAAGAATCTTGATTCACAAAAGGGCGATATTTTGCATTTGCCTTTTGAAGATAATTCCATCGGCTCCCTATCTTGTCTTAACGTTGCCGAGCACATAGGATTGGGAAGATATGGGGACCGATTGGATCCATACGGAACAAAAAAAGCATGCAAAGAGCTCTCCCGCGTTCTCGCCCGGCACGGAAAACTTTACTTTTCTCTTCCCATAGGTAGGCCATGCGTATGTTTTAATGCACACCGCATTCATTCCTTAACAAAGATACTGGACTCTTTTAAAGAGTTGGAACTTGTCGAGCTCAGTGGTATAGATGATGAGGGGAATTTGAGAGAACATATTGACAGGCGTATTCTGGAACACGCGCATTATGCCTGCGGACTGTTTATATTCACAAAAAAATAACCCCATCGACATAATGAAATTATTATTAATAGTATGAAAATTTTATTTAAAAATATAAAAACCCGGTACCTTGTCCTTTCGTTACTTGCGGTTGTTGCGCTTGTTACCTATCATGGTATCTTTTCGACGTTTTACCAGCAAGACGAATGGCAGACCTTGGGTCATACGATAACAGAGGGAATTGGGATTATTACGAAGTCTAGTCCAATTGTAATTTTTCTAGGCGAACTTCGTCCTCTCAGCGGACTGATGTATTTAATTTTATTGGGTTATTACAAGTTTACCGTGACCCCGGCTTTTATAGTTGCGATATTGTTTCAAATAATAAACGCCACGCTTACATATATTCTTGTTGAAAAAATATCAAAAAATAAGATGATAGCGTTGTTTGCCGGACTTTTTTTTGTTACCAATAGTGTTTCACACCAGGCGGTGACATGGGTATCTGCAATCGGTACGCTTCCTGCAACGACGTTCATTCTGACCGCCATACTTTCGTATTTATATTATTTTGATAAAGAAGAGAAAAAATACCTCATATTGGGACTCGTGTCCACAGTCGTGTCATTGTGGTTTAAAGGTGTCGGTTTATTTTTATTTATTCTTCTGCCGGGTATGTTTTTCATTTTTAAGAAATCCGGGTTTACTGCAAGAGGTCTTGTGACCGTATTAAAAGCAAACGCTCTTTTTCTGGGAGTGGGAATAGCTATGTGCGCGTTCAGGCTTGGCCAGTTTATCTTTCCCTCCGGTCCGGTTGCAGGGTATACGTATGTTGCAGGGAACAACACTATCATACAAACTGTTATATTTCGCACAATACTTTATCCGCTTACCTCCTTGTTTCAGCTATTTATCCCCCCTGCTGACGTGTATGCGACCGCAGAAGTTTTTGCCAGGTTACAATACAAATTTCTTATTCCATCGCCTATCATCGGTTTGGTGGCTCAGACTGTGGTTGCCGATATGATTGTGGTGTTCGGATCCTTTGTGGTGCTTGGCATACTGGGGATATTGATGTATGTAAACCGGGATAAAACCAAAAATATTACCTTTGCTCTCGTATTTTTGTTTTTGAGCATGCTCCCGTATTTGTTCCTTGACCGGGATGGTTCGTATTTTTCCGGACGGTATTATTATGTGAGTGTTATACCGGCGGCTATTTTGTTCGGATACATGGTTACTTGGTTTTACCAACGGGTGCCGAAGGCAATAGGAGTCCTTGTTTTACTTATTGTAGGCGTGTATTTACTGCATCATGTACAAGTGATTCAAAAAGATTTGGATATCCAAATACAATACGCGAATGAACGGAAGACATTTCTGAGTGAGGTGAAACGTGTGCATCCCACAATGAACGATCAGACAGTATTTTATATCACGAGTAATAAAAAATATTTAGGCGAAATAACGTATCCTTTTCAAAGCGGGTTGGGATACATACTCGAAACGTGGTATTACGATTCAGGAAAGATACCCAAAAGCTTTGTGTCGTCTAATTTTTTGTGGGACTTAGGAGAAGAAGGATACAGATCGGAGGGAGTATCGGGATTCGGATATTTTGAGCATCTGGATAAATTGGGAGAGTTTGTAAAAGAAGGAAAAATATCTCCTGATATTGTCCATGGATACGTTTATAATAGTAATACGCATACATTATCCGATGTGACGCTGTCTGTCCGCGAACGGTTGGCGACATTCAGCGGAGTTTTTAAATGATAAAAAAAATCATCCAAAATTATTGGGAAGTTTTTACTATTTTTCTTTTAAGCCTTACGCCGCTTCTTTGGCTGCGACACGGAGAGGTTATTCTCGGTCACGATAGCGGTTATCGACTGGATCCCTTCGGGTATCTTCAGACGCTTTGGTATTCGTGGGATCATTCAAGCGGGTTTGGCGTTGATGTGACTGGGTCCAAAGGATTTCTTATCGCACAGCTCCCTGAAGCTCTTTTGGTACGTCTGACCCATTCGCTGAGTTTGGGCCAAACTCTGAGTTTTGTTTTCTGGTTTTTTATTATCGGAATATCGATGTATGTATGTGTCAGGGCGTTTTTCCCGGATCGGAAATATTGGATTATGAGGCTCCTGTCGAGTGTCGGTTATATGTATAATTTATTTTTGTTGCAGGGCTGGTTTATCACGGAACGCGCTAAATTTTCTCTTTTTGCTGCATTGCCGTTGGTTTTTGTCATTTGCTGGTCAACACTTCGCGGAACCTATTCGATTTTGAAAGGATCACTATTATTTGGTTTTACACTCTTTTTGTTAAACGGAGGAGGATCACCGCCCTTATTCGGAGGCATACTTATCACAGTAGGCGTGCTTGTGCTTGTTGATATTGCAGAAGGAATATCCCGCCGGCAGGGATTAGCCCGCGCTTGGCGGGTGGTACGGATGGTTTTCTCCATGACGTGTTTTACAGTTCTTTTCAATGCCTATTGGGTTGTGCCGCAACTGTATCAGGCATATCGCCAGTATGGCACACGGTTGTTATCGGCAGGCGGTTTTGGCGGCATCCTGGCATGGGAGTCCTATGTTAGCGTATTGGCGAGTTTTTCTAATCTTTTTCGGCTCCAGGGTATACCGGATTGGTATAACAACAGACTCCATCAATACACAGCATTTTATAATCAACCAATACTCATATTACTCAGTTTTTTGCCAATGTTGAGTTTTACGTACGTGCTTGTAAGGCGTGATTGGTGGGTGGAGTTTAAACAGAAATATCACCTGTTAGGGACGATGGTTGCCATTTGGTTTGTCGGTCTGATTTTTACTGCGGGATCACACTCTTTCGCCGGTTTTATCTACACCGCGTTTATGAGATATGTACCCGGGTTTGCAATTTTTCGCACATCTTTTTATAAATTTGGTCCTGCGCTCTGGTTTAGCGCAATCGTTCTATTTAGTTTGTCGGCCACAGTGATACTTATACAGCTTGTTCGAAGTAAAATACTGTATGGGTTGACGGGGATCATCCTTCTTCTCGGTTTATTGCTATATCACTACCCATATTTTTTCACGAATTTTTTCCTATGGAGCGCGCCGTTTACTACAAAAGTACAAATACCGAACTATGTGACAGACATCTCTTCGTATATCAATACGACGTACGGTAAAGAAAAGCCAAGGATATTGCTGCTTCCCCCCATAGACACGAGTTTTCATACAGATAGTTACGAATGGGGGTTTTGGGGCCTGGATTTATTTACCAGGCTCAGCCTTTCGTCGCCAACAGTTGCCAATGATATTGATCTGCCAATCGTGCGTGCTATGTATAACGCTATATATGATGACAACATGAAGTTGTTCACAACACTTGCAAAACAAGCCGGCATTACGAAGTTGTTGTGGAGAGGCGATGTTTTGTACTCTGATAAAGCGACCACGAGCAATGATTTTTCTTCGATGAAAAAAGCGGTGGATGCATCTTCGGAAGTGAAGGAAGAAAAACAGTATGGAAAATGGACATTATACACGTTGCCCGGCGTAAAAGATGTGCAGCAGGTGCAGGCGGCGAGCGTCTTCGTTCAGGCTGATGTACCGGAAGAACATAAAGCAAGTCTGTTTGCGCTGGGAGATACGCGCGGCCTCCCCATTTTATTTACCGGCAATGTCCCTGCTACGGATATGCAACCAATGATAGCGCGGAGCGTGATTAGCGCAGCTTGTGTTTATTGTGACCCAAGTCAACTGAAACAAATAGAAAAATCAAAAACGTTATCAACGGCGAACTTTTTACCGGATTCGCCGCTGTATGGACTTTCTAAATTTAGAGAAGACTGGGTGCTGAACTCATATCGTTCAATTCCGGAACAATATATTGATGCAAATTTAGGATATGCGACGAATCATTTAGGAGAGGTCTGGAGTGCGGTAATGAAAAAAGCAGATAACACGGGAAGTCTTGCAGAACAAAGTTTCGATAATTTTCAGCATCGTATCGAAGATGCGGTGCGTACCCTTAGTGTACTTCCTGAAATACAGCAGAATACCTATCGCCTGCGGTTAGTTTCGTTTTTACATTTTTATGAGAATTATTTGGCCGATTTAGCAAAAGAAAATACCACCAAGGGATTGCTGTCAGAACGTTTTTTTGGAAATGCATATCAGTATTTACAGAAACAGCTTGCTACAGTTTCGAGCGGTGTCTGGGTGAGTGAAGGAGCTGTCAAACGGTATTATCTTTCGATTTCCACGGACGGAACATACAAGCTGTCGACTCCCGGCACACAAAAGGTTAACGACGCGGTATCTATGGACGGCAAACAAATCAAGTTAAAGGATCTTGCATATCTTACAACCGGTACCCATAAATTTGAAACGGTTCCCGGCGGTTTGGTGAATGCCGACATCACCAACACTTCAACGGCAAGCGGAGATATCCGCATGTCTTACGGCGATTCCTATACGGTTAAGATACATCATATATCCGATCGGAAACTCTATAGTTTCCGTTTAGAATACC
>MFKE01000028.1:7673-21892 GCA_001779455.1 Candidatus Gottesmanbacteria bacterium RIFOXYB1_FULL_47_11
TATGGGAGAAAATATTTTTGTCAAATTACAACAAAATAACGATGTCTCGGATCAATATGGTAATCAGCAAAGTGCATTAATTTTGCAGCTTCGCGCAGATGGAAAGCGGCATGTTATCGAAGAAATTGTTCATCCGAATCAGGCAGTTTCTTCGGCGAACATTTCTTTTTTTTCCGCGAATGTGCTGGGTCAGTTAAGCATGGTGAGTGTGAAAGACGTATCCTTCACTGATATACAATCGGAAGACATATTTGCTTTAAGAAATTTTGTTTTGCCCACAGCACCCACGCCGACAGTATCTTCCAAACAAATCAATCCGGGTGTATACCAGGTACACGTTGCGGAGGCTGTATCACCGTATGTTTTGATATTTAACGAACAGTTTGGGGATGATTGGCGGATATATCGGAGAGCACCTGGTCAACCGATCTGGAATATGGCGGAAATGAAAGCGCCGCACTTTGCAGTAAACGGCTATGCAAACGCGTGGTATCTCTCTGAGCAGGGCTCATATGATATTGTGATACTGTACTTCCCGCAAATACTTTTTGTACTATCCGTCGGGATATCGATAATGACTCTCTCTGTGAGCATCGTGTGGTTTTTTTGGAGTTTTCGCAAAGAAAAAATATGAATAATAAAGTAAATAGTATTCTTAGATTTATCAGCAATAATCAATCGAAGCTCGTGATGCTGCTTTTTGTTGTAGCAGTATTGGATTATGTGGCAAGATTCCCATATTTTAATATCCTTCTGGTATTCCCATACCCATGGAATACAACTAGAATTTTATGGGTCGTTACAGCGATATTATTTCGGCTGGATGAACGGTTTTCGTTCGGTACGGCGTTGGTGCTTGTCTGTATCATCACGGCGGCGTCAATGTTCGGTAGAGGTAGTTTTGTAGAAACGTTCGGAAACGATATTTACAGCTTATTACTGCTTGGTTTTGTTCAGACCATGATGCACAGAAGCATTCGCTCCGGGGTATGAAGAAGAGCTTTATTTTAATCGTCTTATTTCTCGTGTATTATCGTTGGTTCGGTCAAAACCCGTTATCTGCCGGAGACTGGTCGTTTCATTTTCCGGAAGAAGTGGCGAAATTCTTTATGCTCCCGTCGAGCTGGCGGGTGGCTTTTGGCGGAGGACTAGGCGGCAACGGTGTGTTTTTGGCGGGCCTTGAAACATATTTCCTGACAACGGCACGACAGTTTTACCAAATAACCGGACTTTCCTGGGCAGTGAGTGAGCGGATTTTTTGGTATATCCCGTTCTTGCTGGTCGGAACGTATTCATCGGTTTCTTTGGTAAGAACCATACTTCCGTATTTGACATTGTGGTATTTGACACCGGTTATTTTTTTGACGAATTCCTATATAGTCCTGATTACCGGCGGCGGCCAGATGGGTATTGCGATGGCATACGCGATCGCGCCACTCGTACTTGCAAAGTTTATTACACTGTTTGATCATCCGACAGTCAGCCGCGGGATCATGACGGGACTGGCGCTTTCCCTCATGGTTCTTTTTGATCCCCGGATAGCGTACGTCCTCATGATAGGAGTATTGTTATGGGGACTCGTATCCCGTCCAAAACCTACCTTTATTTTTGCTATTCCGTTTATTCTTGCAGGACTCCTCCACGCATTTTGGCTTCTCCCGCTTGTAGTTTTTCGGGTAAATCCCATGGATAGCATGGGGAGTGCATACAATAGCATTGCAGCTGTCCGGTTTTTCAGCTTCGCAGATTTTTCCCACACGCTTGCACTGCTGCATCCGAATTGGCCGGAAAATTTGTTTGGCAAGATATATTTCTTACAACCGGAATTTCTTATCATTCCGATTGTTGCCTTCTCGGCGTTATTGAGTAAAAAGATTTCACGCGCGTTAATCAGCGTAGCCGGTTTGGGGCTTTTGGGAATTTTTTTAGCAAAAGGAGCCAATGATCCGGGAGGAGGAATATATCTTTGGCTATTCTCTCATGTGCCAGGCTTTAATGTGTTCCGGGACCCGACAAAGTTTTATCTTCTGATTGCCCTTTCGTATAGCATACTTATCCCCGCGGCCCTCGAACGGGTCGGTAAGAAGAAGATGTTATTAGGCATTGTATTTGTTCTTTTTTGGCTCGTGACCGTCCGACAGGCGGTTACCGGTCAGCTTGGCGGTACATTTACGCATCATGCGATTCCAACGGAGTATGAGGTCCTTAAGGACCTCATCAGCCAACCGGAATACTTCCGAACATTTTGGGTTCCCCGCTGGCAACGATATGGGTTTTCTTCGTATATGCATCCGGCAGTCGATGCCGCAGCTGTACTTGATACAGGCAGTCCGTCCGCAATATTGAATTGGCTGGATTCAAAAGAAGGGATGGAAGCGCTTTCCAGATGGTCCGTAAAATACGTCATTCTGCCATACGACAGTCAGGGAGAAATATTTTTGGAAGACAGGAAGTACAGCGGTAGTCAAAAGGGCGAATTTGAAACCGTGCTGGACGCAAACCGATTCCTCGTTAAAAAACAAATCCCGGGACTAACCGCGAATATGTCTGCGTACGAAACGGGTCAGTATTACGATCATCTTCGGTTGGAGGAGAATGCGGCGGCTCTCTCCTGGGATATGATATCGCCGGTACGTTATCGCGTATCTATTTCAGGTCTGAGTAAACCGGATCAGATTATATTTTCCGAGTCGTACGATTCATATTGGTTGTTGACGATAGAAGACAAAACGTATCGGAGTGAAAAAGCTAATAATGGAATAAACAGTTTTTCCATTCCCGCTGTGGGGACGGCAAATGGTACGCTTGAGTATCTTCCGCAGCGGTATGTATGGATAGGCCTCGGGATAAGTATTGTTACCATTTGCTGTGCTACAATAATCATATGGAATCAAAGAAAGTATCGGTAGTGACGGGAGGAGCAGGGTTTATCGGATCGCACCTGTGTGACGCGCTTTTGGGTCTCGGACACAAAGTAATTGCCGTTGATAACTTGGTCACCGGACTGGAGAAAAACATAGAAGCCGCCAAAACAGACCCAAACTTTTCGTTCATTAAGCACGATATTATTCAGTCTGCACCTGAACTAACCGGAAACGTAGATTTCGTCTTTAATTTTGCATCACCAGCTTCCCCGGAAGACTTTATAAAATTGGCAGAAGAAATTGCGCTTGTAAACTCCGTTGGCACGATACACATGCTCGGGCTCGCGAAGGGAAAGAACGCGCGCTATTTAGAAGCTTCCACATCGGAGGTGTATGGCGATCCCAAAGAACACCCGCAAAAAGAGACATACTTCGGAAATGTCAATCCGAACGGAGTCCGCG
Source organism: Candidatus Gottesmanbacteria bacterium RIFOXYB1_FULL_47_11 (assembly GCA_001779455.1). Classification (GTDB taxonomy): domain Bacteria; phylum Patescibacteriota; class Microgenomatia; order UBA10105; family UBA927; genus XYB1-FULL-47-11. The sequence continues at coordinate 11,000 of MFKE01000028.1, forward strand.
CCTGTTATGATGAGTCCAAACGGTTTGCCGAAGCCATGACCATGGTGTACGTACGGAAATACAATCTGGATGCCCGTATTATCCGTATATTCAACACGTATGGACCCAGAATGCGTAACGATGACGGACGAGTTGTTTCCAACTTTATTAACCAGGCGCTGGAAGGAAAACCGTTGACCGTATATGGGGACGGCATGCAGACAAGGTCTTTCTGCTTCGTTTCCGATTTGGTTGCCGGGATACTGAAGGTCATGTTTGCCGACAACGCAAAAGGTGAAGTATTTAACCTTGGTAACCCTGATGAGTATAAAGTAGGGGACTTTGCAAATAAAATTAAGACACTGACCGGATCATCGTCAGAAATTACTTCCGGACCGCTTCCTGAAGATGACCCAACGCAAAGGAAACCCGATATTTCAAAAATCCAAACCCAGCTTGGCTGGAAACCTACGGTTTCGGTTGATGAGGGACTCAAAAAAACAATTGAGTATTACAAACGATGAAGCCGCAGGATACCGTATTTTTTTTTCTGTTGGTCGGACTTATTTTGGTCAGAAAACCCAGATTGTTTCTTGTTTCCGGGCTTGTGTGCTGGGTGCTTTCCATTCCGCTTTTTGCCAAATGGATTTTTTTTACCGCTGAACGGCTCACCTGGTACGGAGTGGCATTTGTACTCATATATTTGCTGATACGATATGAAAAATAATCAAACTTCGTATCGTGATACGGCTGTCGTTATCCCCGCATACCGCGAGTGCGATAATTTGAAAATATTGTTGCCGCGGCTTATTACAATACTCCCCGGCGCTTCCATCATCATCGTTGATGATTCGGAACAAACTCAAAAATACCGCGGCGCTATTGTTCTTGCCAGAAGCGGGAAAAAGGGAAGAGGAAGCGCCGTGTTACACGGCCTAAAACATGCGCTCACAAACCGCAGAGTACAATATATTATTGAAATGGACGCAGATTTGGCGCATGCGCCGGAAGAATGCCCGGCTCTTGTTGCGGCAGCGGTTAGTGCCGATATGGTTATCGGATCTCGATACCTACCGGGAAGCGTTATCGAAAACTGGCCCATGTACCGTTTGGTGCAAAGCAGGATTATTAACGTGTTTTTGCGATACTTGCTCGGCTTACGTCTTACTGATTTTACCAATGGATTCCGGCTGTACACACGCCCCGTTGCAGAATTTCTCTTGAAAACTCCGATGAAAGAGAAAGGGTTTATTGCGCTATCGGAAATTGCATACAAAGTTAAAAAGCAGGGCTTTCGTATTGCGGAAATTCCGGTAAGTTTCACAGACAGGAAATTCGGGAAGTCGAACGCCAACATCCGTGAACTTCTTGCATCACTCGTCGGAGCATTCAGAATTCGGATAGGGTAAAATAGTATTGAATGAAACATACTACGATATATTTTTTCAGGCACGGAAAGATCGATAATCCAAAAAAAGTGTTTTACGGTCGCCACTTGCCTATGCAACTGAGCACCGAAGGCGTCCAAAAAGTTGCAAAAGTCGCCCGTAAACTTCGCGATCAGGGTGTCCGCATTGACATGATGTATACGAGCCCATTGCATCGTGCAGTAACTACTGCAGAATTACTCGCTTCAATTTTGCACATATCAACAACGGTACAACTCGATAAACTCACCGACGTACATATCCCTTCACTTGCCGGGAAGCCATTACGTTTACGTGCAGAAATTCATAAAACCGGGATTGACGAATATAGCGGCAAGTACGCGGACGCGGGGCACGAAACCCGTGCGGATATCGTAAAAAGAATGTATGCTGTCGTCCAAAAAATATTAAGAGAACATAAGGGAAGAACAGTTGGAATTGTAAGCCACGGAGATTCATTGAGATTTTTACTTTTTCAACTTCTTTGTAAAAATAAGCAAATTCCGTCTATGGGGGAATTAAAAACGATATACTATCCGCCAAAAGGCGAGGGATGGAAAATGACGTTTGATGAGAAAGGAAACATACGAAAAGCACAATTATTACCAAACGGTGAGGATTTAGCGATACAATATTGATACTATGAATATTCTTATTACCGGGGGAGCGGGATACATAGGGAGCAACATGGTCCGTCTTTTAGTGGCGCGCGGGTACAATCCGGTAGTATTGGATAGCCTTGAATACGGCCACAGACAGGCCATTCCGGAAAGCGTGCCGCTTGTCGTTGGCAATATTAAAGATCAAGCGATAGTCGAATCCATTTTTGCTAAATATCAGATCCAAGCAGTTATCCATTTCGCCGGCTATCTTCTTGTCGAAGAATCCGTCCACGATCCCATTAAATATATGAAAAATAACGTGATTTATCCGGTGACATTACTTAATGGTATGCGTGATCACAAAGTGGACAAAATTATTTTTTCTTCGAGCGCCGCCGTATATGGTAATCCGCAAAAATTGCCGATTCCGGAAGATCACCCGAAAAATCCGACGAGTCCATACGGCCTGTCAAAATGGTGTTTTGAAGAGTTACTCCGGGTATTTCATCACGATACGGGAGTGCGCAGTATTAGTCTCCGGTACTTTAATGCCTGCGGGGCTGCGCTTGACGGGAAAAACGGAGAAGATCATACACCGGAAACTCATATCATTCCGGCTGCCATCCGGACGGCACAGGGTAAACAAAAAGAATTTTTCCTTTATGGTACCGACTATCCGACGCGGGACGGATCCTGTCTTCGGGATTATATTCATATTGAGGACTTGGCTGAAGCACACCTTTCGGCGCTTGATGCACTTGCTGCGGGACACAAAACTGATGTCTATAATGTGGCAACGGGAGAGGGGACGACAAATAGGGAAATTATCGATGCAATCAAGAAAGAAACAGGGATTAATTTTCCGGTACGTGAGCAGGGCCGCAGAGCAGGAGATCCGCACAGTCTTGTGGCAGATGCGACACGCATCAAAAAAGAATTCGGTTGGCAGCCGAAATACTCAGACATCCAAACCATCGTCGCTTCCGCATGGAAGTGGCACAAACTTCACCCAAATGGGTATGGGCATTAGCGTATGCTTCACAAAATAGCTGCAAATCCATATCTTCGCGCCGTCGTCTGTATTGCTATTTTGATTCCCGTTTATTACGCGCTCTACAAAATTTACATGCCGAAAATTAATGCATTCGGATGTTTTGATGATTGTTTTAACTACGTCGGAGGATATTTCATAACCCGGGGAAAATCCCTGTATACAGAGATTTACTTTAATCACATGCCCCTCATGGCATATCTGAGCGCTTTTATTCAGCACTACGGGAATCCGATAAACATTTACGCGCTGCTCTTACAGCACCGGCAATTTCTACTTCTATTTGGATTTATCTTTAACGTCTTTTTATGCTGGAGATTCGGGATTATTGCTCTCATCTATACCGTTCTTTTCGAATTTTCTAAATTCTACGTGTTCGGCGATCGGTTCTTGGCAGAGAGTTTTATCGTGTACCCCTTGGTATATCTTTCAGGATTAGGGATTCATACATTTCTTAAAAAGCACATCGGTAACTGGGAAAGAATTCTGGCCGGCATATGCCTATGGTTTGTTGTGTTCATGCGGGAGCCATATATTTTAGTTGCCGTATTTCTTTTTGGCCTAATTATGTGGCCTGTGATGCAAAAAAAAGTCAGCCGAATCGCAGTAGCAGTTTTGGCTGCGCTTACAGGTTTATTGTTTTTAGTATTTCCTTTCCGTGATTTTGTAGAAAACGTTATTTTCCTTAATGCCGGCAGGGGATTGTCGAGCGAACTTGCGGCCGGCAATTTTTTCGGAACGGGCATTCTGAAATCATTTTTTTACCCCGTCTATCTTCTTTTTGCGGGACACTGGAATGACTTTCGTATTCAGCTTATCGCAATAACTATCATGGCGGTGGCCTCTCTGTTTCTTTGGATACGGGGAAAGAAATCTCTCCGGGTGTTTGTATTCCTCTTTCTAACGCTGGGGCTAGCTAATCTACGAGCACCGGCACCGGCACTTCTCTATTACGATGCGTTTCACGAGATCTGCTGGTACGGCATGTTTCTGTTTTCTGCGTTGTATCTTCTGTATGAGAGAACGCAAGCGCTGGGGAAACGGTATATATTTTTTATTGTGACAATCCCTCTTATGGCGTTTGTCCTTTTTTCCCCGCGGTCTTTTATCTACCAGCATGTTGACCAGCAGACCGAGTTTATTACCAATTACGGAAACTACTTACAGGTGAGTGAGGTTATTAAAGCTGTAACAACACCAAGCCAGACGCTGTTTACCAATGGTTCGGAGGAATTTCTCTATGTTGCATCAGGTAGAAATTCTTCCTATGCGTATTCTTTTTATTATCCCACCCGCTATAAAGACAAGTATTACGACGCTGCCCGGTCTATGTTTTTCCGGAACCCTCCGGATATCGTGTATGATTTTTGTACACCTGATTCGCCCGTAAAACCGCATCTTCCGGCGGAATTTCTGACTCTGTATACACAGTGGTACTCGGAGGGAAAACCGACCTGTCTGTATATGAAAACGTCTCTGGCGTTAGAGTTGACAGAGGCTCAAAAGAAGAAAGCTGCTGAGTTTTTGTATTATTTGCCCGAAAAATGAGATGATAGGTAAGCAGTATGCGTATCGGAATAGATATCAGCCAAATAGTCTATGAGGGTACCGGCGTGGGTACGTATGTACGGCGCATGGTTGAAGCGCTTCTGGCTATTGATACGAAAAATACCTATATACTGTTCGGAGCATCACTTAGACGAAGAGGCGTGTTTGAGGAATTTTTTGCTACACTGCCCCGGGCCCGTGCGCGTCTAGTAACCGTTCCTATTCCCCCAACCATCCTTGACCTCATGTGGAACCGATTTCATACGACGCCAATAGAGAAATTTACAGGGCCCTTAGATGTATTTTGGTCAAGCGATTGGACCCAGCCGCCGCTTGCCCGTGCCAAAGGAATGACGACAATTCACGACATGATCGCGCTCAAATTTCCCGGTGAAACAGATAAAGGTATTGTCGCGACACACAAGCGCCGCCTTGCATGGGTCAAAAAGGAATGCGCAATGATTCTCTGCGACAGCCAGTCAACGAAAAAAGATGTCATGGAACTATTGAATATCCCGGGGGAAAAATTACGCGTTGTCTATCCGGGAGCAACACTATGAATATCGGGATCGACGGATATGAAGCAAACGTGGCAAGCCGTGTCGGCATCGGGCAGTATGCATTTGAGATCCTGAACCATCTTTATCCGCTCACGCAAAAACATAACGTAACTGTATTTCTGCCGGACGCCCCCCGTACCGGCTTTCCGCCGGAACGGGCCAATTGGCACTACCGTGTTGCAGGTCCGTCGAAACTCTGGACGTTTATCGGTTTACCTCTGGCGATGGCAAGAGAGCATCTGGACGTCATGTATTCGCCGACGCATTATATTCCGCGTTTCACAAAAGTCACGCGGGTTATGGCTATCATGGATATTTCATATCTCAAGTATCCGGAATTATTCCGCACAAAAGATCTGTATCAGCTGCGGGAATGGACGGCGTATTCAGTCCGTCACGCCACTAAGATTATTACGATCAGCCAGTCCTCCAAAAATGATATAATCAAAGCATATCGGGTACCCGAACGATGCGTTGTTGTGGCGTACCCGGGATTACGTATGAAGCATGACGTTATGACCAAAACCCCAAAAAATTACATCCTGTCCGTAGGCACGATTCAACCACGAAAAAACTACGTAAGATTAATCGAAGCCTTTAGTATATTTATAAAGCAAAACCGCCAAAAGTTTTCCGATCTGAAGCTTATAATAATCGGGAAAAAAGGGTGGCTCTATGAGCCAATTTTTGCCGCGCCGAAGAAATTCGGTATCGAAGACCGTGTGAAGTTTATGGATTTCGTACCGGATGCCGCGCTGCCGTCGTATTACAAACACGCTCTTTGTTTTGCCCTTCCGAGCCTGTATGAAGGATTCGGTCTTCCGGTTCTTGAGGCCATGTCTTACAAATGCCCGGTGGTCGTATCAAACGTTTCAAGCTTGCCGGAAATTGCAGGAAAAGCGGGGATCTACGTGGATCCGACAAACGTACAGGACATTGCAAGGGGATTACTTACCGCCGTGCGGCAGCGGAATCTTATTCAGGGGAAAAACCGTATTAATGCAGGAGTTACAGAGACACGTAAGTTTACCTGGGAAAAAGCCGCGAAAGAAACACTTACGGCATTGGAGACCATATGAGACTGCTTATCGATTTTTGGGTCTATCTATGCGCCCTCACCGGGTATATCCCGAGCCATACAATACGGTTATTTCTGTACCGGGTGTTTTTTGGCGTAAAGATAGGCCACGACTCATCTATTCATTGGCGATGTGAATTCAATCAACCTGCCGGAGTCAGTGTCGGCCATAATACAATTATCGGTAACGATGCATTTCTGGACGGGCGGATGAAACATTTTATTCAATATAAAAAAGCGCATGGGTATCCGCTCACCATAGGCAATAATGTTTCTATCGCGGGTGAAGTGAGAATGTATACCATGGAACATGATATCGATTCTCCTGATTTTACCGAGGTAGGAGCTCCGGTTGTCATTGATGACTATGTTGTGATCGGTACAAGAGTAACGATCCTGCCGGGGGTGCATATAGGACGTGGTGCAGTTGTTGCATCCGGCGCCGTAGTCACAAGGAACGTCGGTGAATATGAAGTCGTCGGAGGGGTTCCGGCAAAATTAATCAAAACCAGGAACAAAAATCTTACGTATACATTAAAATTTGCCCGATTATTTCAATAATGGACCTCTCGATTATTATCCCCAGCTTTAATACAAAGCATCTGACGACCAGATGTCTCCGGTCGATAGTCGAGACGCTCAAGCGCTCAACGATAACGTACGAAATTATCGTAATAGATAACGCGTCCAAAGACGGATCGGTTGAGGTCTTGAACAAAGATTTTCCTCAGGTAATTAAAATACTCAATAAGGAGAATGCAGGGTATGGTACAGCGAATAATCAGGGGTTAAAAATTGCACGGGGAACCTATTGTCTTATGCTCAATTCCGATATCGATGCACTCAATGGATCTTTGGAGACGCTTCTTTCATTTGCGAAAGACCATCCGAAATCATTTGTCGGCGGTAAGCTTTATAACGAAGACGGATCACTTCAGTCTTCCTGTGGTCCCGGTTTTACACCGGGATATGTGTTTCTTATGTTATTTGCGCAGGCGGACAAGCTCAATATTACACGCTATTCACCGGATGAAGTGAAGCGGGTTGGGTGGGTGTCCGGCGCCTGTCTGTTGGGTACCAGAAAATCGTTTTACGACATCGGATTATTTGATCAGGGGATATTTATGTACATGGACGAAATTGAATTATTGGAGCGGGCGCGAAAAAAGGGCTACAAGGTGTGGTTTACACCTCATGCGCGATTTATTCATACCGGAGCAGCAAGCAGCGCAAGCAGCAGGTCTCCTGTAAAAAATATATTCCGCGGACTCATGTATTTTTACCGGAAACATTACCCCCGGCACGTTTCAATACTTAAGTGTATGCTTATTATTAAGGGGCGAATCGCAATTGCGGTTGGAAATATTTTTGGCAAAAAGGATCTCGTTGACATATATGAAGAAGGTCTTCGTCTGGTGTAAAGATAATATATTTTTTCTATTTACCCTGCTTTTATTGGCGTTTATTCCGCTGTATCCGAAATTGCCGCTTGTTGATGTAGTGAACGTGTGGGTATATATACGGTTGGAAGATTTTGTCGTCCTTTTTATCCTTCTATGGTGGATGGTGTCGGTTGGGCGCAAACCGCGCCTGCTGGATACGCACCTCACTTTGCCGATTCTTGTATTTTGGTGTGTCGGCGCTCTAACCACAATTCACGGCATACTTCTCGTGTTTCCGGGACTTGCTGATGTATTCCCAAATGTCGCACTTCTCAGTTATCTTCGCCGTATTGAGTATATGAGTTTGTTTTTCATCGGGTACACGGGCATGAAAGGAAAACAGTTTTTTACCCCGTTTATAACTGTGCTTACCGTATCATTCGGACTAGTCCTGGTATATGGAATCGGCCAACGGTATTTAGGGTTCCCTGCATTTTTGACGATGAACGAAGAGTTTGCCAAGGGTATGGCGATACAGCTTTCTCCGATGTCGCGCGTGTCTTCTACATTTGCAGGCCACTACGATCTGGCAGCCTATCTCGTCCTTATTCTTTCCATTATGGCAAGCTTCGTGTTTGGATACCGGCATTGGTTTGTAAAAACGATGTTTTTCGGGATTGTTGCAGCCGGGTTGGCGGTGCTGTTTATGACCGTCTCAAGAATTTCACTTTTTGCATTATTTGTGTCGTTGGGATTGGTTGCGTTTATGCATCGCAGAAAAGTCGTTATGCTTTTGATCCCGGTCCTTCTGATGATTGTTGGAGTATTTTTCGTCCTCTCACCGAGTTTGCTTGCGCGTTACGGAAATACCATAAAAGAAGTCGACGTACTTGTCGACACAAAGACCGGGGAACCCATAGCACATGTGTCGGAAGCACCCAAGGAATATTTTGAGCAAAAAGTCGTAAAACAGGAATATTTTGCAAACATCGCAAGCGTGTTTACGTCAAGCCCGTCCGCATCGATAATAATGCCGTATTCGTATATACCTGCCCGGGTTGTTCTTCTGCGGGAGCCCGATGCTCCGACCGGAGAGGATTTGCCCCAGGGCACCGGATACATAAATTTGTCTCTTTCGCCGGTTGTTCGCCGTGTGCAAAATTTTTACTTTGAGCGCAAACCGGATCCGAAGACTGGACAGGCGTATGTGACGATCATAAACGGAGATTATCTGGTGAAAAGAGCTGCAGCATACGATTTATCATTTACCACCAGATTTCAGGGGGAATGGCCCAAGGCAATAGCCGCATTTAGACGAAATGTGTTGTTTGGAAGCGGATACGGATCGGTGAGTCTTGCCGTGGACAACAGTTATCTTCGCATGCTTGGTGAGGTCGGGGCATTGGGGTTTGTTTCCTTTTTTGCGATATTTATCGTTTTCTGGCTATATATACAAAAGGTGCTGCCGGCCATTGATTCCCGGCCGGTGAAAAGTTTTGTGATCGGCGTACTTTCGGGGATTGCGGGGCTATTTGTCAACGCAGTATTTATTGATGTGTTTGAAGCTTCCAAAGTAGCATTTATTTTGTGGCTCTTGATGGGAGTAACGGCAGCACTGGCGTATGCGTCCAAAAATATTGCATTCGATTATCTTCAGGAATTGAAAAAGGTCGCCATTTCTCCATGGGCAGTCATCGTATATTTGGGTGTTGCCACAACACTATTATATTCTCTGATGACACGGAATTATTTTGTCGGGGACGATTTTACATGGTTCAGGTGGGTTATCAACCGCGACCAGTCATTGCCGGCGACCATATGGGGATATTTCACGCGAGCTGACGGATTTTTTTACCGTCCGGGGGCGAAGCTGTATTTCGCTCTCATGTATTCCGGCTTTTGGCTGAATCAATCGGCGTACCATATTGTGTCCATATTGTTGCATTTTGTCGTAAGCGTGTTGGTATTTTTGCTTACAAAAAAGATCGCAAAAAGCACGTTCCTTTCGGCCGTCGCCGGTTTGTTATTTCTTATACTAAGCGGATCATTAGAAGCAGTTTTTTGGATATCTGCGACAGGATTTTTGTTTACCACTTGTTTATCTCTGATGGGTTTACTCTGGTACATCGAGTGGGAGGAGACGAAAAAAAGAGCACCGTTCATTTCCGCACTTCTTTGTTCTCTAGTGGCCCCTCTTTTTCACGAGCTTGGCATCGTTACACCATTACTGTTTCTGGTATACCGGTGGACGATGATAGAAGCAGTTTCTGTAAGAAAACTTTTTGCGGATACGCGCCGCCGTATACTACTCATCCCTATATCGCTGTATCTTCTTGCCCGGTTTGCCGCAGGCAGTCATTGGCTAAGCGGAGATTATAATTATAACCTGTTTAAACTTCCCTTTAATGCCATAGGCAACGCGTTGGGATATATATCCCTTACTCTTTTCGGGCCATTCTCGCTCCCGGTCTATCAAGGGGTTCGTGCTTTCCTGCGGGAACACACTGCGATTGCGATTGCCCTGGGTGCCGTTATTGCCGGCGTCATCATTTTGGTATATCGCAAGCGGATATCTCATTGCGAGAAGAAAGAGATGAGCGGATTTCTGTTCGGCGCGTGGTTCTTTTTGGTGGCACTTTTACCCTTTTTGGGATTAGGAAACATATCCAGCCGATATAGCTATCTGGCTTCAATCGGAATTCTTATACTGTTTGTTTTGTTTCTTAAGAAGTTTGCCGTATTTTTGGGGCATATCCGCAGGGATATTGCAGTTGTAGGTACGATTTTGTTTCTGAGTATTTTTTCTCTCATCCATATCGTGCAACTCCAGCAGGCGCACGGTGATTGGTATGAAGCAGGGGAAACGGTAAAGCGATTTATTATTTCCGTCGACGGACAGTATAGTGATTCCTGGGCAAATGACCCGCTGCAGCTTCATTTCGTCGACTTGCCGATCCGCCATGGAAATGCGTGGGTTTTACCGGTGGGGATTGTTGACGCACTATGGCTGGTGTACAGGAATCCGAACATGCACATCTATACATGGCCGACCGTAGAACAGGCATTTAGCGCTACCCAGCCTGGTTCTCTTACACAAAAAATATTTGTGTTTGATGATACAGGAAAAGTGACTCAGGTGCACCATCCGGTAACCGTTCAATGAAAAAATTCCATTTCATATTATTTGTCATTTGTTGCATTACGGTAGCTCTCCGTCTTTATCACGTGAGCTATCCGGTTGCGGATTGGCATAGCTGGCGCCAAGC
>MFKE01000028.1:21929-28233 GCA_001779455.1 Candidatus Gottesmanbacteria bacterium RIFOXYB1_FULL_47_11
ATGATCTTTCGAATATCCAATCCGGCAAAGATAACCCTCAGGGGTGGCGGATGGTGGAATTTCCGCTCTATCAGGCCGCCGGAGCATTTTTATATAAAACACTCGGATTATTTTCTCTTGAAGTATGGCTGCGGCTCCTGACAATAGCTGCATCGGTGGGGACCGTGCTTATTATCGGGGACATGGCAGGGCTTCTTCCTGCATTTATTTTTGCGGTACTACCATTCAGCGTGTACTATGGTAGATCAATTCTTCCCGATCCACAGATGGTGTTTTGGGCACTATTCAGTTTATGGTTATTGAAGAAAAACAAAATTCTCATGGCGGCCGCGGCAGGAGCACTGGCATTACTTTCCAAACCCATGGCAATATTTTTATTATTGCCCGCGTTGTATATGTTGTTCAAAAGCTACAAAAAATTTATTCTGTATTGGGTTATAGCAATAGTGCCACTGGTGCTTTGGCGAAAGTGGATAACACAGTTTCCTGAGGGGATACCGGTAAGCACGTGGCTTCTGAACGGTAACGGGATACGATTTAAAGGCGCCTGGTTTCACTGGTTGTTTGCCGAGCGACTCGGTAATCTCATTCTCGGATATTGGGGGCTTATTCCGTTTGCGCTCGGTATTACCTTATTTTGGGGAATCGGCCCGCTTCTGTATTTTATTGTGTTTGCCAGCGGTAACGTGCAGCATGACTATTATCAAATCCTGATTATTCCGGCCGTGGCGGTTTTTGTGGGAAAAGGCCTGCGGCGCCTTATGCCCTGGCTTGCCGTCGTGTCGTTTATTTTTATGATAGCGTTTTCCTGGTTTACGGTACGGACGTATTACTGGATAAACCGGCCGGAAATTATTGAAGCGGGGAAAGCGGCGGATGCGATATTACCGCATGACGCAAAAGTGATCGCGTCCTATAACGGCGACACCACATTTTTGTATCAGACGGGGCGGCAGGGATGGCCGTTGGGGTTTGATATCGATAAAAAAATTGCCCAGGGGGCGACGGCGTATGTGACAATTTCTCCGACGGATGCAGACGGCGAGACCAAAGATTTAGCAGCCCGTTATACGGTACTTATTCGTAATGACAAATTTGCCATCATCGATCTCACCAAGCCTGCCTCGCCGGCAGGCGGGCCTAAATGAAAATACTATTTGTATCAGCAGTTTTACCATACCCGCTACATTCCGGCGGACAAATACGGATATACAATCTGTTGAAAAGGCTAAGCAAAAAACACGAAATTCATTTATTCGCATTCATCCGTTCGGAAAAAGAGAAATCATACGTATCAGAATTGTCATTTTGTAAGAAGGTGACAACCGTTCTTCGGGGCCGCGTATGGCAGCCGAAATATTTGTGGAAAACACTCACGGGCACCTATCCGTTGTTGTGGAACAGCTATCACAGCAGCGAAATGCTGTCAGTTTTATCTTCGGAGGTTGCCGGGGGTAACTACGATCTCATACACATCGAACCGGGATATGTATGGCCCGCCATTCCCACGGAACACCGGATCCCGATAGTTATCGCGGAGCACAATATTGAACACAGAGTATATTCTGCATATATGGCGCAATTTTCCTTACTGCCGCTTAAGCCGTTTCTCCGTATGGATGTGGCGAAAATGACGAGATGGGAACAGCGGATATGGAAAGAGGCGGCGCATATCGTGACCGTTTCGGAAAGTGACCGGTCGGCAATCGGACAGGCAAATGTTTCTGTCGTGCCAAACGGTGTAGATACGGCCTCGTTTGCGTTCCGTCCTAAAAAAACGATGGGGAAGCCGCTTACATTCTTGTATGTCGGGAACTTCCGGTGGATGGAAAACCGTGATGCAGCAGAGCACATTATCCGCGATATCTGGCCGGTTATCCGGGTAAAATACCCGGACGCAACGCTCCGCATTGTCGGCGATCATGCGCCCGGCGGGCAATATTACGTCGGCCGGGTTGACGATATACATAAAGAGTTTGAAGGCGCGGATATTCTTCTTGCTCCCATCCGGATAGGAGGCGGGACAAAGTATAAAATACTGGAGGCAATGGCTTCGGGATTGCCCGTGATCACCTCACGCCTCGGTATTGAAGGCATGGATACACATTCGGTTTTGATTGCCCAAACACCCGAAGAAGCGATACAATCCATACGCACGCTGGAAAATAACACAAAACGCATGCAGCTTGTTTCCCGCGCGCGGCAAATCATTGAAAAAGAATATTCGTGGGACTTGATTGCACAAAAACTAAACGTCGTATGGAACTCTCAATAATTATTGTTAACTATAATACGAAAGACATAACGAGGGCATGCCTGGATTCCCTGGCGAAATGGCGGGACGGTATTGATTGGGAAATTATCATGGTCGACAACGGATCAACAGACGGCAGTATTGAGGTGCTCAAAAAGTATCCGGGTATTAAACTTATATTAAACAGAAAAAATCTCGGGTTTGCCAAAGCGAACAACAAGGGGATTAAAGTTGCGAAAGGGAAATATATTCTCCTTCTGAATTCCGACACTGAAGTTCGGCAGGATGCCATTGGCACAATGCTCAGGTTTATGGATGGTCATTTGAAGGCCGGCGCTGCAACATGCAAACTGGAACTGACAACCGGGGCAATGGATCCTGCATGCCACCGCGGGTTCCCGACGCCGTGGGCATCTCTTACGTACGTACTGGGACTTGAAAAAGCATTCCCCAAATTTCCTCTTTTTGCGGGATATCATTTGGGATATAAAAATATGACTATTCCGCACCAGGTAGATTGTATTAGCGGCGCCTTTTTTCTCGCGCGGCGCACGGCAATCAGTGAAGTCGGATTACTGGATGAGGCATATTTTATGTATGCGGAAGATATCGATTGGGCGTACCGGTTTAAACAAAAGGGGTGGGAAATTTGGTTTAATCCCGAAGCAGTTGTGCTCCATAAAAAGAAAATGAGCGGCAGAAACAGTCTGCTGCGTTCCCGGGCAGTAACAACGGAGATATATTTCCATACCTATAACTGGCTGTTTTACAAAAAGCACTACGTCAAGAAATACGGTCCGCTTATTTCCATACCGGTACATATTTTTTACACTACACGGCTGTTTCTGTTAAAGAAATTTTCGTTATGAGAATCGGCATAGATGCACGGCTTATCAATGAAACCGGTGTAGGCAGGTACATCCGGAATCTCCTCACGGAACTGGCAAAGATTGACAGAACAAATACCTATGTCGTTTTTGTGCGGAAAGCAGCGGATTTTGAGCCGCCCAACGGACGGTGGATCCGAAGAGTTGCGGATATCCGCTGGCACACTATCGCCGAGCAAATCCGCATGCCCGCGATATTCTCAAAAGAACATCTTGATCTTCTGCATGTCCCGTATTTTAACGTGCCGCTTTTTTACTTCGGCAGGTTTATCGTAACCATTCACGACCTTACCATTCTTCATTTTGATACGGGCAAGGCAACGACATTGCCCTATATCATATATAAAATGAAACGGTTATTTTATTATCTCGTGCTTCTGAAAGCCATGCATTGGTCGGAAAAAATTATTGCCGTGTCTCATGCGACACGAAAGGAAATTCTTGATCATTTTGATGTTCTGCCGGAGCATGTTGAGGTTATTTATGAAGGATAACTATTTTCTCTATGTCGGCAATGCCTATCCGCACAAAAACGTGCAGCTCCTTATCCGTGCGGCCCGGGAGGCCCACGCGCGGGTGATATACGTGGGGAAGAACGATTATTTTTACCAAAAACTCGGCGTTGTGCCCCGGACGGTAAGTGATGCGGAGCTTACGCGTTTATATAAAAACGCTGATGCTCTCGTATTTCCGTCGCTTATGGAGGGATTTGGATTGCCTGCCATTGAAGCGCTCCGGCAGGGTTGCCCGGTCATCGTGAGTGATATACCCGTTTTTCATGAACTTCTTGGAGAGTCTGCAATATATGTGAATCCCCATGATTCACATGAGTTGGCGCGGATACTGGCATCCGAAATCGATAAACCGAAGAAACTTGTCAAGACGTATTCCTGGTCCAAAATGGCACGGGAGACACTTTCCATATATGAAGCTTGCAATCGTGTACGATCGGGTGAATAAATGGGGAGGGGCAGAGCGTGTACTTCTGGCTCTGCATGAAATCTGGCCGGACGCACCGCTCTATACGGCAGTGTACAACGCCGCAAGGGCAGGCTGGGCAGATGTATTTGAGGTTCACCCGTCTTTTTTACAGCATATTCCGTTTGCCAAAAATCATCACGAGTTATTCCCGTGGCTTACCCCGATGTCATTTGAATCATTTGATTTTGGCGCGTATGACGTAGTGCTTTCCGTCACTTCCGCCGAGGCAAAAGATGTCATTACGAAGCCGGGAACAACACACATTTGTTATTGTCTTACCCCGACCCGGTATTTATGGAGCGGGCGGGAAGAATACGAAAAAGCCGGAATTATGGGAATGGTATTACGTATTATGGAGAGTACATTGAAACGATGGGACCTCGTTGCTGCTTCGCGGCCCGACCGGTATATTGCAATTTCTAATCATGTTGCCGACCGCATAAAAAAATATTATCACCGCAGTGTTGCACAGGTTATTTATCCCCCGGTGGACGTTGATACATTCCAGCCTGGTGAGGCGGGTGATTATTTCCTTTGCGTTTCGAGACTTGTTCCCTACAAAAAAGTAGACGTGGTTATTCACGCCTTCAATACGTTGGGATGGAAATTAAAAATAGTCGGCACCGGCAGTCAGGAACAATATCTAAAAAGTATAGCGAAAAATAATATAGAATTTCTCGGCGGTGATTTGACAGATCGCGAGCTTGCTGCCTATTATCAAAGGAGCCGCGCTTTTGTGTCGGCGGCGGATGAAGACTTTGGGATAGTGTCACTTGAGGCACAAGCCTGCGGAAAACCCGTTATTTGCCCGAGGGAGTCAGGCATGGCAGAGACAATAATTCCCGGAGTGACGGGAGAGCTGTTTGATACGGATTTGGTGCGCGCACTACACAAAGTGATGAAAAAACGGTATGATAGCACTTTGTGCCGCACCAACGCAGAGAAGTTTTCGAGTAGCCGTTTTCAGAAGGAAATGAAAGAAGCGGTAGCGCGATTAACACTATGAAAGCAATAATATTCGCAGGAGGCGTGGGAACCAGACTTTGGCCGTTGTCGCGCAAAAAATCCCCCAAGCAGTTTGAAAAGATAATCGGAAATAAATCTACCCTGCAGCTAGCAGCCCAGCGGCTTCTCCCTGATTTTTCATGGAAAGACATGTATGTTTCAACCGGCAAGGCGTATGTGGAAATCGTGCAGACGCAGCTTGCCCAGCTTCCCCCGGATCATGTTATCGGGGAGCCGGTTATGCGGGATGTCGGGCCGGCCGTAGGCCTGGTTACCGCACTTCTTGTCCGTGACTATCCGCTTGAACCCATGGTTATTTTGTGGAGCGACCATCTGGTGAAGAAAGACGCGCTTTTCCGCAAAATACTGAGCACCGCAGGTGATGTTATTGCAAAAGATCCGAATAAGATTATTTTTGTTTCCCAGAAGCCGCGGTTTGCCAGTGAAAATTTGGGGTGGATTGATTATGGAAAGCAGATGCTCACAAAAAATAACCTTCCGTTTCATTCATTTGTCGATTTTCAATACCGTCCGGATGCGGTTACAGCCAAACGGTATTTAGAAAGCGGACATCACGCATGGAATCTCGGATATTTTGTTACCACGCCACGGTTTTTGTGGGAGCAGTACAAACAGTTTGCACCCAATGTATACGCAGGCCTCTCGCGGATAGCTGACAGCTGGCATACCGACCGGTATGAAGAAACACTGGAGACTATCTATCCTACGCTGGAAAAAATTAGCTTTGATAACGCGATTCTGGAAAAACTGGATCCTGCCTCTGCGCTGGTAATATCCGAAAACATCGAATGGAGTGATATCGGCGCATGGGAAGCGCTGAAGGAAGCCCTGCAAGATTCGAAGGATAAAAATGTGACGCAGGGGAAAGTGATTCTCACGGACACGGAAGATTCACTGGTCTATAACTATACGGATCAGACTGTTGTGGCAATCGACGGCACGGATCTTCTGATCGTAAACACGGATGACGTGGTGTTGGTTTGTAAAAAATCATCCGTACCCAAAATTAAGAAGCTCGTCGAAAGTCTGCAGGGGACGGCGCACGAGCACCTCATGTAAGGCGTACCTATGGAATACACGATAACAAAACGGGTCATTGATGTAGCCGGAAGCATTGTAGTGGGCCTTATTTTTCTGCCCATATCTATCGTCACCG
>MFKE01000028.1:28304-29518 GCA_001779455.1 Candidatus Gottesmanbacteria bacterium RIFOXYB1_FULL_47_11
ACGCTTTTTAAGCTGTATAAATTCCGCTCTATGGTGGTGAATGCGCACGAGAAATTGAGGAGCGACCCGAAATTGGCAAAACTCTATAGTGAATACAAAAAGAACAGCTACAAACTGACGGATGACCCGCGCATTACCCGCGTCGGCAAGTTTATCCGCAAACACTCGATAGATGAAATCCCTCAAATTTTGAATGTGCTGCGGGGAGACATGAGTCTGGTGGGACCCCGTCCGTATTATCCGGATGAACTGGTCGAGCAACAGCGGAAATATCCTCACACAAAGAGCCTGGTAAGAGTAGTGCTGTCGGCCAAGCCCGGCGTGAGCGGCCACTGGCAGGTGTCGGGGCGTAGCGAAGTAAATTTTGATAAACGGATTAAAATGGATGCGGATTACGTAAAGAAACGGTCGCTCCTTATGGACATATCCATAATTTTGCATACACCATGGGCTATGATTTCCGGAAGAGGCGCGGTATAGTATAATAATCATATGCCCGAAGAGTTAAAAAAAATTGCCCTGGATACAAAGCCTGAACCTGTCGGCACGGAAACGAAGCCCATGAAAAATAAAAAACAATTTCCCTGGAAATATGTATATATCCCTCTTGGGGTCGTTGCCGTCATTTTCCTAATTATCGGCCTCATGCTACTCCCACTGCGTGGCGTTATTGCAAAAGGGCGCGTGACGATAGCCGTGGCGCGTGAACTCGGAGCCGCCGTGAAAAAACAGGATTTACAGGCTGCAAAAGAAAAGCTTGGAGCAACGCGCACCAGCCTGACTGACCTTCAGGGTGAATACAAGAAAGTGCTTCCCCTTAAATTTGTTCCGCTTCTGGGTGCCTATGTTTCTGACGGCGACCATCTCATTACGGCGGGATTTGCGGGACTGGATGCCGGCGATGCTGCGGTCGTTGCCCTTGAGCCGAACGCAGATTTATTGGGTTTGAAAGGAAAAAGCAATTTTGTATCCGGCACTGCCGATGACCGGATCCAGACGGCAGTCAAAACAATGAATGCGCTCATTCCGAGTATCAACAAGATGGCCGAAAGCGTTGACATACTCCGGAAAGAAATCGATTACATTAATCCGAGCCGGTATCCGGATCATATAGGGAAGATATCTATCCGGCCGCAGATAGTATCTGCGAAGGAAGTCATAGAAAATGCCGCGACGCTATTTGTTAACGCCCAGCCGCTTCTGAGAAATTTACC
>MFKE01000028.1:29757-29950 GCA_001779455.1 Candidatus Gottesmanbacteria bacterium RIFOXYB1_FULL_47_11
ACTCCAATCTTTCTCCGGATTTCAAACTTTCGATGCAGAAGTTTGAGGAGATATACAACACGACAGCCGGTAAAGAGAAAATTGACGGCATATGGGCGATGGATACGCATGTGCTGGTGGAGGCTCTCCGGATTTTGGGACCCATGAATGTGTACGGCCGGGAGTTCAGTGCGGAAATTGATAAACGCTGTGA
>MFKE01000028.1:29962-31339 GCA_001779455.1 Candidatus Gottesmanbacteria bacterium RIFOXYB1_FULL_47_11
AGTGTATGAGCTTGAGGATTATTCCACCCGCCCCGTCAATTATGTGCGCACGGCGCGTAAAGATATTATCGGGGTACTCTTGCAGACCATCCTGCAGCAGGCTTTGGGCGTGTCCCCCTCAAAATATTGGGGGAGCCTGTTCCAGATGCTTCTGACCGAAATCAATCAAAAACACGTACTGGCGTATTTCCATGATAGTGATGCCCAGAAAGCCGCAGAGAGTTTTAATATGGCGGGCCGCATCATGGGGTCAACGGAAAGCGCAACGATTCTCAAATACCAGGAGAATAAAGGGTGGGACTATCTGCACATTAATGAAGCGAACATGGGCGGTGCCAAGTCCAACATGTTTGTGTCGGAAAAGATTACCAAAGACACGACAATCAACGCAGACGGCACCATGACCACAAAACTGACGATAGATTACAAAAATCCGTTTAAGGGCAGTGATTGCGGACTGGAATCGGGAGGATTATGTCTGAACGCGATGCTGCGCAACTGGATACGGATCTATGTTCCCGCGGGCAGCAAATTGATTGAGAGCCGCGGTACGCAATCACCCAAAGACGGTAAAGCGGTGCCGATGACTGCTTCCGAAAGCCTGGGTAAAACCGTATTTGAGGGCTTTCTCACCGTAAATCCCATGGGCGTTGCACAGCTTACCCTTTCCTATACGTCACCGGTAGGCCTTGAGGAGGGGAAATATAAACTCCTGATTCAGCGCCAGCCGGGTTCGCAGGACCATGACGTTGTCCTGAAAGTCGGGGGCCGCGGTCAAAAGACGTTCAAACTTCTGTCCGATACGGAAATTATCCTATAACCCATGACCATATCGCATGTGTTTACTGCCGATGCGATTGTGCTGAAACGCCGCAATACCGGTGAGGCAGACCGCAGTCTCACATTATTTACAAAAAACTACGGGAAAATCAGGGTGTTGGCGCGTGGCGTCCGGAAAATCTCGAGCAAACGCGCCCCTCATATAGAAGTGTTTACCAGAATTATCGTTACTGTTCACAAAGGAAAGGGTATCGATTCCCTGACGGATGTTGCACCTGTTGCCACATACGGGGCTGTCCGGACGGATTTGAAACGGGTGGGCGCTGCCTACTACCTGTGCGAACTTATTGACGGACTCTTGCCGGAAGAACAAATACACACAGATGTCTTTGATCTTTTGGCAACGGCACTTACGACGCTTGCAACAGTTGACCGCGGCCGGGTGGACGTGCTGCGTGTACGCTTTGCCACGGCGCTGTTGCGGATGCTGGGATATTTAGAACGGGGCAAGGCGCCGCCGGGCGGGGATATCGATACGTATGTGGAACAACTCCTGGAACGCCGGCTCAAAACAGTGCGACTCGCTTCACAACTGGC
>MFKE01000028.1:31360-41237 GCA_001779455.1 Candidatus Gottesmanbacteria bacterium RIFOXYB1_FULL_47_11
GACAAGTCTTGATACCATTGTAGCCCTTGCAAAACGGCGCGGATTTATTTACCCCGGCAGCGAACTCTACGGAGGGATTACCGGTTTTTGGGATTACGGCCCGCTTGGCACGGAACTCAAAAAAAATATTAAGAGTGAGTGGTGGAGGAGTATGGTACAACTGCGTGAGGATGTTGTAGGGCTTGATGCTGCCATTATCATGAATCCCGGCGTATGGGAGGCATCAGGACATACCAAGGCATTTGCCGATCCTTTGGTAGAGTGTAAAGTGTGTCACAAACGGTTCCGGGCAGATAAACAAGAAGAAATTGACAGTCACGGGGCAACTCATGACAAGCCCGAGTGGACTGATCCAAAGCAATTTAATTTACTTACCGAAGTATATCTGGGGGTGACGGAGCCAAAACAAAAAGTATATCTGCGGGGAGAGATTACGCAGGGGGTGTTTGTAAACTTCCGTAATGTCGTGGATTCCACGCGGATCAAAATTCCCTTCGGTATTGCACAGATCGGAAAAGCGTTCAGAAATGAAATTACCCCGGGCAATTTTACGTTCCGTTCGCGGGAGTTTGAACAGATGGAGCTGGAGTTTTTTGTGAAGAATGATGATCAAGAGGGAGACAAATGGTACCAATATTGGAAAGCAGAACGGATGAAGTGGTATGTGTCACTCGGTATGGACAAAGGAAATCTGCGTTTCCGCGATCACCGGGACGATGAGCGTGCCCACTACGCCAGACATGCGACCGATATCGAATATAATGCGCCGTTCGGGTGGAGTGAATTTGAGGGGATTCACCACCGCGGTGACTATGATCTGGGGAACCACAAGTTGACATACCGTGATGAGGCGGCAAACGAGGAATATACGCCGTGGGTTATAGAAACTTCCGGGGGAGTAGACCGGGCCGCGCTCTTTTTCTTACTGGAGGCATATAAAGAAGAAGAGAAACGGGTGGTATTAAAGCTTCACCCGCGCCTTGCGCCTATGAAAGTTGCCGTGTTTCCGCTGGTTGCCAATAAAGACAACATCACGGCAAAAGCTCAGGAAGTACATGCCATGTTGAAGGCAAAGTTCATGACGGCATGGGATGCGCGGGGGAATATCGGCAAGCGGTATCTGGCACAGGATGAGGCAGGGACACCGATGTGCGTGACGATCGATTACACAACGCTTGAGGATGATACCGTAACCGTCCGTGATCGTGATACAATGAAACAGGACCGTGTAAACATATCAAAACTTATTGAATTTATTGACGGGAGGTTACTATGAAGAATAAAACAGGACTTATTATTGCAGGCATTGTCGTAGTGCTTCTTCTTGGTACCGGATTTACCGTGTACAAAGCTGTATTTTCCCAAAAGCCCGCGGCGCCGGTAGAGGAAATCAAAGATGAAACGCTTCCGCTTACGGATGCCGCCATCTCTGTAGATATCACCAAAAGCAAAGTAAAAGATAATACGCTTGTCCTTACAGTTTCCGGATTGGGATCCAACTATTCGACGCTTGCCTATGAGATAAGTTATGAAACACAGGGAGTAGTGCAGGGAGTCACGAGCAAGGCGCTTGATTTATCGGGGAAAGACACCTTTGTACGGGACGATATTTATCTGGGCACCTGTTCCGGTAAAGTGTGCCGTCCGCACACGGGGGTTCAAAAGATCTCTCTGGTTATAGAATTTACCGATTCTTCGGGCGAAAAGAGCCAGTTTTCCAAAGACTACACACTTTGAGGAGCAATCTTCTTGTGGTGGACTTGATTTAATGTTCTCGCGCCTCTTGCGCCAAGCCTGAATGCCCACCTGTGCACGGGGTTATGCATCGGATCTTTTACTAAAACTTCGTCGCCATCTTTTTTGGCATCTCTATACTCACCACTCGTTGCTGACGTAATGGCATTTCCTACTGCTAATTGAACATGTGCCCCAACTCTTCGTAGAATATCAGGCGATTTCATATAGTTTAGGCGATTATTACATGACAAAGTATATGTTGTCAACATAAATAAACAAAGTCAGTTCTCCAAAGACTACACGCTCTAACCATTTGTTAATATTTTAATCTTCAACCAGCGGGCCTTTTTTGCCTGCTTATTTCATAACCTGTTGATTTCATTGATCTAGTTTGTTTCGTGAAATGGGGTATTGACATGTCGTGAAAAATGGGTAACTATGGATATAGATGGGAAGATGTGGTAAATTAAGGAAATGAAGCTCTTCCTTGGGGAATACGAACATGCACTGGACGATCGCGGGAGAATTACTCTCCCCCGAAAGATTAGGCAAGAGTTGGAAGGCGAACGGGAAGTGATACTCGCGAGAGGTTTTGATACATGTATTTTTGGATTTGATAAGTCCAGTTGGGAACGAGAAGCGGGAAAGCACCTTGAAACACCGGTGACCGATGAAAAAGCCAGGAGTTTGCGCCGGTATCTCTTTTCGGGGGCGCAAAAAGCGGAACTAGATAAGCTTGGTCGTATTCTTTTGCCTGCCCAGCTCAAGGATTACGCTTCAATTTCCCGTAATGTCGTCATCTTAGGCGCCGGAGATCACTTTGAGATTTGGGAGAAGAAACGGTGGGAGACCTATAGCAAAACTTTAGAGGAAACATGAGTCAATATCACACGCCGGTCATGGTAGAAGAGGTCCTTGCAGGGCTCCAGGCAGCCCCAGGAAAGCGGTTTATCGACGCAACAGCAGGAGGGGGCGGACACACACGGGCGATCGAGAAGTTAGGGGGTACGGTACTGGGAATAGATACGGATCCGGATGCTACGAGGGTACGCGGAAACTTCAGGGATATTGAGAGTATTGCCAAAGAGCATGGGTTTAGTGCAGTTGACGGGATTTTGTTTGATCTGGGCGTTTCCAGCCATCAACTGGACACGCCGGAGCGGGGGTTTAGTTATCGGTTTGAGGATGCGCCCTTAGATTTGAGAATGAACCAGAACGAAGGGATGCCGGCAGGAGAATTATTACAAAAAATATCAGAACAGGAGCTCTATGAAATTTTGGCAGCGTTTGGTGAAGAGGAGCATAGTAGGGCAATTGCTGCTCTTATTCTCCGCAGACGTCGCGTAAAGCCAATCGCGACAACGGGAGATCTTTTACATCTTATAGATAAGCGGGAAGCGCCCCAGGTTTTTCAGGCACTGCGGATTGCAGTAAATGATGAACTCAATGCGCTGAAGGAAGGGCTGAGGGGGGCCAAAAATCTGATTTCCCCCGGCGGGAGACTGGTCGTTATCAGCTTTCATTCATTGGAAGACCGTATTGTGAAGCTCTTTATGAAAACCGATGCATGGAAATTGATAACAAAGAAACCGATGGTGCCAAGCGCGCGCGAAGTGTATGAAAATAAACGCGCCAGAAGTGCAAAGTTGCGGATAGCGGAGAAACTATGATGAATCTACTTCGATCTATTGCAAAAAGTATACCGCTTGTTGTCGTTCTTTTGATTGTCATCGAACTCGTATGGAGTAATACCCTAGTGGGCTCAGGTCGCGACGTGAGAAGCATTGATCTTGCCATTGCACAGCTCCGTCAGGAAAACGAAGTGCTTGCTCAGCAGGTAGCATCGGCCTCAGCCCTGACGACCATATCGGTTCATGCCAAAGAAATGGGATTCGTCGCGCCCGCCAAATCGCAATTTGTTATGATAGGGGGAGCAGAGTTACCGGTCGCGATTGCACGGCCTCAGTAACGGTTCCCTATGTTGAGGATTTGGACCCTTTTTATCCTGATCATTGTCTTCTTTACCGCGATTATTTTCCGGTTATTTTACTGGCAAATCATACGGGGTGATGATCTTCGCTCACAGGCATCGGCACAATATAATCTGGAGCTTACGATCCCTGCCGTCCGGGGAACGATTGCCGACGTCCGTGGTAGCCCGCTTGCGATGAATCAGCAGGCATCGCTCGTGTACGGGCAGCCCAAAGAAATAGAAAATAAACCGATGGTTGCCAAACTCATTGCACCTCTTTTGAAAGTCGAAGAACCGTCGCTTCTTGAGACCTTAAGCCTCCCCGACCGTGTATGGGTACCGCTTGCCCACAAAGTGGAAACCCCTGTTGTTGACGAGATAAAAAAGATGAATATTAAAGGAATCGGGTTTGAGCCGGAGCCGAAGCGGTATTACCCGGAGGCCTCCATGGCTGCCCAGCTTTTGGGGTTCGTCGGATCGGATCAAAACGGGCAGGATATGGGATATTTCGGGCTGGAAGGATTTTATGACCGGGAGCTGCGGGGCCGCGGGGGAAGTATCCAAATGGAAAAAGACGTGCAGGGCTCGGCAATCCTTGTGGGGGATTCACGGCGGACCGAAGCCCAGGACGGCAGATCGCTGGTACTGTGGACCGACCGGACGGTGCAGCACATAGCAGAATCGCGGCTGTCGGCGGGAATAGAGAAATACGGCGCCAAAGAAGGAACGGTTACCATCATGGATCCAAAAACCGGCGGGATACTGGCCATGGCGACGTACCCCAGTTATGACCCCGCCCGCTACGGCGACTTTGACCGGACGCTCTACAAAAATCCCATTGTTGCCTCCACCTATGAACCGGGGAGTACCTACAAAGTGCTCGTCGTAAGCGGAGCGATTCAGGAAAAAGCAGTGAAAGCAGATACGATTATGAACGAAGAGGGTCCGGTGGATGTCGGGGATTACACGATACGCACATGGAATAACCAGTATCACGGACCGATTACCATCACAAAAGTGCTCGAGTATTCCTCCAACGTCGGCATGGTTTTTATCGGAAATAAGCTGGGTAAAGAAAAATTGCTGAAATATATCCATGCATACGGATTCGGTTCGCCGACGGGCATAGATTTGCAGGAGGAAAGCTCTCCGGAAATGCGGAAGGATACGGAGTGGCGGGACATTGATCTTGCCACCGCATCATTTGGGCAGGGCATTGCCGTGACACCGATCCAGATGGTCCGTGCCGTCGGAGCTCTTGCCAATGACGGCTGGCTCATGGAGCCGCATATGGTAAAAGAAATCGTCGACAGCACCGGAAAAAAAACAGAAATTAAACCCAAAAAAGTGCGCCAGGTGGTAAGCGCGTCGACGGCGGACATTCTCACGGAAATGATGGTCTCTGCGGTTGACTTGGGAGAGGCAAAATGGGCCAAGCCCGCAGGTTACCGGATTGCCGGGAAAACCGGTACCGCACAGATTCCGGTTGCCGGTCATTATGATGAAAAAAAGACCATTGCGTCGTTTGTGGGATTTGGGCCTGCTGATGACCCGAAGTTTGTCATGCTCGTGACACTGCGTGAGCCCCAGTCATCTCCGTGGGGCTCAGAAACCGCAGCTCCTTTGTTTTTTAACATCGCCCGCGACCTGTTTGCCTACTACAGCCTCCCCGCCTCACCTTGATTCCAATCTATCTCAAATAACATTGTCCCAAGTCCTTCAAGAATTGAAATATGTCGCTCGAGTCCTGCATTCTTTGTTTCGTTTTTTTCTTGCAACGCCATATTCCAAAGCCCATGGACAGTTGATTTTAACTCCTCTTCAGACATATATCTTATAGCTGTAAGATATGTAATGAATAGATCTGACTTTCTTCGGTCTGGAAGAATATTTGATACACGAATATCTGGTTGTGTGGACAATGACGTAAGGTGGTTTAAGAATAATTTGGCTTGTTCCGTATTTGAAGGATTTGTATTAGTACCTTTTTCTAGTCTTTTACTACTCATAGCATCACCTCCTATCGGACAGGGCTTCATTATAACGAATTTATCCGTGAGCGCAAGTAAATGGTATAATAATCCCATGCTGAGAAGCCTCAAAGGGCTCTATCATCTACTGGTTGCAATCTATGCCAACATCCGTTTTGGCTTCCCGGGCCGCAAGCTGATTGTCATCGGAGTCACCGGCACCGACGGCAAAACGACAACCACCACGCTTATTTACGAAATCTTGAAAAACGCTGGGCACAAAACAAGCATGATTACCTCCGTGCACGCCGTTATTGCAGGGAAAACGTACGATACAGGCTTTCATGTGACAACTCCGAACGCCTTCTGGGTGCAGAAGTACCTGAGGGAAGCAGTTGACCACAAAGATACGCACATGGTCCTTGAAGTGACCAGCCATGCATTGTCGCAATCACGGGTTTTCGGCGTGCCGTTTGCCGCCGGCGTTATCACCAATGTTACCCATGAACATCTTGACTGGCATAAAACGTTTGAACAGTACATGAAAACGAAACTCTTGCTTCTTAAGCGCGCAAGAGTTGCCGTCGTCAACCGCGATGAGGCAGAGGTATACAACCGCGCAATGCCCCTTCTCAGGCGGAAAACGGTCATCACGTACGGCATCCGCAGGGACGCAAAAATTACCCCGAGAAATTATCCGTTTACCACCACGCTTCTGGGTCAGTTTAACCGGTACAATTGCCTTGCGGCCATTGCAACTGCTTTTGCCCTTGATATACCCAAAAAAATAGTCCAGCGCACTGTTTCGGAATATTCCGGTCTGGTCGGGCGGATGGAGGTAGTTCAACGCGAGCCGTATATGATCATTGTGGATTTTGCCCATACGCCGAATGCGATTGACAAGGCACTGCGTACTGCCCGCGCCCTGACCAAAAAGCGCCTTATACACGTATTCGGCAGTGCGGGGCTCCGTGATGCTACCAAGCGGCCGCTGATGGGAAAAGCGTCAGGCAAATATGCAGACATCATCATACTTACGGAAGAGGATTACCGGACGGAGAACGTGGAAACCATTATGGACGAAATTACTGCGGGCATAGAGCCGGGTCCCCAGATATACCGTTTCCCCAACCGGCAGAATGCTATTGATTTTGCCGTAAAAACCGCCCAACCGAAAGATCTTATTATCATTACCGGCAAAGGACATGAGAAAAGTCTCTGCCGCGGGAAAACCGAATATCCGTGGACTGATCAGGCAGGGGTGACAAAGGCGCTTAAATTACTGTCATAATGCAAGAAAACGAGCACATCATATATAAGTCAACACTTTTGAATCAACTAGACGTCGCGCACGGGTATTCGACCCGGGGCTTCGGCGATCTAAGGTGGAATAAGAACCGTCAAACGTTTTTAACTACGCTTGGAATGGCGTATGAAAATCTTGTTATGGGTGAACAGGTGCACGGAATACGAATTGCTCATGTGGATGATCATCAAAAGGGCAAAATAATACCGGGAACCGACGGGTTAATTTCAAGGAGTTCAGGGATTCTGCTTGGCGTAACATTTGCCGACTGCGTACCGTTGCTAGCCATTGACCAGAAAGCCGGTGTCATCGGTACTGCTCATGCGGGGTGGAAGGGCACCCTCGCCGGAATTGCACGGGAATTTATTGATCACATGAAAAACGAAGGAGCTGATATAAAAAATATCTATGTTTCTATCGGTCCGCATATCGGTATGTGTTGCTACAACGTAGATGAAGGTAGGGCGCGCGCGTTTCAAAACCGGTTCGGAATGAATGAAAAAATTGCATCTCAGGCCGGTAACGATTGGCATCTGGATATCGGTATGGCAAACTATATGTCACTGTCGGACGCGGGGGTCCCTCAGACGCAGATTGACGTATCAGAGGTGTGCACCGCTTGTCATGTGGATTCATTTAATTCGTTTAGACGTGACACGAAGGAAGCGTTCGGAGTGCAACTGGGAGTAATTTCTTTATGAAACGGATTCACTTTGTCGGTATCAAAGGCGTGGCAATGACCGCTCTTGCCCTCTGGTATAAAGAAGCGGGCAACAAAGTCAGCGGCTCGGATGTGGTGGAGGAATTCCCCACGGATGAAATTTTGGCCCAGGCAAAAATTTCCGTATTGCCGTTTGACGAAAAAAATATTTCCCGGGTGGGTCCGGATCTTGTCATATACACAGGCGCCCACAGCGGGAGGGAGAACAGTGAAGTGGCGGCGGCTGCCGTCCGCGGCATTCCGGTCGTGCCGCATGGTAAGGCACTGGGGGAAGTAATGAACGGAAAAAAACAGATTTCCGTCGCCGGATCACACGGAAAAACGACAACAAGCGCGATGATCGCATGTATTCTTGCCCGTACGGGGCAGGATCCGTCATGGGCAATCGGCTGCGGGATAGTACGCGGACTGGGATTACCCGGGCATTTCGGAAAGGGAAATATATTTGTTGCCGAGGCGGATGAATATGTGACTGATCCCGGCCATGACCGGACGCCCCGGTTCATGTGGCAGCACCCGGATATTCTTGCCGTAACCAATATTGAGTATGATCATCCGGATGCCTATGCGACGTTCGGGGACATGCAGGCGGCATTTAAAGCACTGGAAGCGCAGTCAAAAATGACCATAAAGAGCGCCGACGTGCAGCTTTCCCGCGTGAGTTTCGGTGACGGGCGGACATTCTTTACCCTTTCAGAGCAGGGCACCAAGCTTTTTGATTTCACCCTCAAAGTTCCGGGCAGACATAATGCCCGGAATGCCGCAACCGCCGCGCTTGTGGCGCGTGAACTCGGACTTTCATGGGAACAAATAGCGGAGGGTCTCTTAGCATTCGGCGGCACAAAGCGGAGATTTGAGATTGTCGGAGAAACAAACGGAGTGAAAATAATTGATGATTATGCGCATCACCCCAGTGAAATAAAAGCAACGCTTGCTGCGGCCCGGGACTGGTATCCGGAGAGCCGGATCATCGCCGTGTTTCAGCCGCATACGTATTCGCGCACCCATGCCCTTATGAGCGAATTTGCCCGTGCATTTGAAAAAGCTGATGAAGTAATTCTTACTGACATCTATGCATCTGCCCGCGAAACGGAAACCTTGGGAATAAGCGGGAAAACGCTTGTTGAGGAAACGGCCAAATATCACCGGAATGTGTATTTTGCGCCGGATTATGCGGCCACTGCAAAACGGCTGCGCGCTACCATGCAGCAATCTGATATTATTCTATTCATGGGCGCAGGAGATATTTATGGTTGGAGTAAACGATTTATTGAAAAATGAGCCGCTGGCCGCGTATACAACCCTCAAAATCGGAGGACCGGCCGATTATTTTTATGATGCAAAAACAGTTGACGACTTCGTGAGCGCTATCTTACTCGGCCGGAAGCGTAAGTTGCCGGTTTTTGTTCTGGGCGGCGGAACCAATATTCTTATCGCCGATCGGGGGATCCGCGGCTTGGTGATAAAAAACAGCACACATGCAATAACGATCCGCGGAGCCAAGGGTAAACACATTGGCGGTAAGTCTGACGAGCTTGTGTTTGTTGCTGCAGACTCGGGAGTCGTCATGAATCATCTCATCCGTTTCACGATAGACGCGGGACTTGCGGGACTGGAAATGCAATTGGGTCTGCCCGGAACGGTAGGCGGGGCCGTGTATATGAATTCCAAATGGACTCATCCGGTCGGATATGTCGGAGACGTCGTATACCAGGCGGAAATACTTACGCCTGATAATGAGCGCAAACATGTACCGCGGTCATATTTTCAGTTTGCCTATGATTCATCGTATATACAAAAAACAAACGACATTGTCCTATCGGTCGTATTTGCCCTCCGGTCGGATGCGAAAGAACATCTGTGGGAAGTAGCCGACAAAAGCATAGCGTACCGGCGTCAAACGCAGCCGCAGGGAGTAAAATCTCCGGGGTGTACATTTAAAAATATTTCCCAGGCAGAAGCCCTCTCCGTGCCGACACCCGATCATACGACAAGCGCCGGATTTCTCATTGATCACGCCGGGTGTAAGGGGGTACGCGTGGGGGATGCGGAAATCTCCTCCGTTCACGCTAATTTTATCGTCAACCGGGGTCAGGCAACGGCCGCTGACGTGGTACAATTAATTGAAATGGTGCGCACCAACGTACAAAAAAAATTCGGGGTGCGGCTGG
>MFKE01000028.1:41249-47625 GCA_001779455.1 Candidatus Gottesmanbacteria bacterium RIFOXYB1_FULL_47_11
TAAAAGTGGGAGAATTCTAAAATGGATAAACTTATCATTACCGGCGGTAATCCTCTGAAAGGCGAGATAGCCGTGGCAGGCGCCAAAAACGTGGCGCTCAAAATACTTGTTGCCTCGCTTCTTACGGATGAAGAGCTGGTAATCCATAACGTACCCCAAATCAGCGATGTCCAGTTTATGCTGGAGGTTCTTACCGAGTTAGGTGTTCAGTCAACCGTGGAAGGCAATACAATCCGGGTCGTTAACAAGCACAAAACAGATGCAAAAGTGCCTCTGGAAGTGGGGTCAAGGCTGCGCACTTCCTCGATGGTGATGGGACCGCTTCTTGCCCGCTACGGAAGAGCAACAACGCCTAATCCGGGCGGATGCAGGCTTGGCGCCCGCCCGATAGACCGGCATATTGACGCACTCAAGGATATGGGAGCGGATATTACCTACAACTCAAATGACGGATATTTTTACGGGCACACCGAGGGCTTGCATGGGGCGACAATACACTTTGAAAAAAATACCCACACCGGTACGGAAACGCTTATCCTTGCGGCAGTTCTTGCAAAGGGTCAGACAATTTTGGAAAACGCCGCAGAGGAAGTGGAAATTGACGACCTCATCGCATGTCTCAACAAGATGGGTGCCAACATTAAGCGCACCGACCCCAGAACCATCGTCATCGACGGGGTGTCTGCTCTTCATGGGGCGGAATATTCCATTATCCCCGACAGGAACGAAGAGATCACATTTGCTATAGCCGCAGCCATGACAAAGGGAGATGTCACGGTCAAAAATTCCCAACGGGAACACCTGGCCGCATTCCTGGAAGCATTCAAAAATGCCGGCGGTACCTATGAGCCGGTTGACGGCACGACGACGAGGTATTGCTGCGGCGGGTCGATCCATCCGACGGATATTGTTACCTCACAGTATCCGGGCTTTATGACGGATTGGCAGGCGCCGTGGGCGGTGTTTATGACACAGGCGACGGGCGTTTCCACAATCCACGAAACAGTGTTTGAAAGCAGGTTTTCGTACGTTTCAGAACTCAAAAAAATGGGTGCACACATAGAATTTTTTGATCCTGACGTACCTCACCCTGACACATTTTACAACTTCAACTGGGCAGACCGGGTAGAAGGGTCACATCAGGCCATACGCATAACCGGTCCCACCGCGCTTCATAATGCCGTTCTTGAAATTACCGATCTTCGTGCCGTGGCCACACTCGTGCTTGCCGCGCTGGTTGCGCCGGGAGAAAGCATCATACACGGCGTCGGGCAGGTTGACCGCGGATATGAGAGAATTGAAGAACGCCTGAGAACCCTCGGGGCAACCATTGAGCGGGTGAAGGAGGAGTAATATGAAAAAAAATCTGACCCTTGTAGTGCTTGCTGCAGGTATAGGGAAACGGTTCTGGCCGCTTTCTGCCAATAAGACATTGTTCCCGTTTTTCGGGAAACCTCTTTTTCGTTTCCCGGGTCAAATCCCCGGGCAAATTACCAATATTGTTATCGTGTCCGACCTAGAAAACGCCGACAGGTTCCGGGAGACGGAAACTCCGGTTGCCAAAAAGGTTGTTATCCAGCCGGAGGCAGCGGGTATGGCAGACGCCGTACTTTGTGCAAAAAACGAGCTGTCCGGCGGCAGTGCCATCATTCTGATAGCGGATGATGTAGCTCAGACCGGACTGTTGGAACAGCTGGTTGCCAAAGCCGCATCTACAAATGCATCCGGCGTGTTGATCGGATGGAAAACGCCTGCATATTTTCCGGGCGGGTATTTGCGTCTTGCGGGAAACCGCGTGATGTCGATAGAAGAAAAGCCGGGGGCGGGAAATGAACCGAGCCCTTTTGTGAATATCTTCGCCCAGTATATAGAGGATGCGGATCTCTTGCTTGCACAGTTATCCCGGACACGGAGTGCGGCCGACGATGTGTATGAAAAAGCTCTTTCCGTGCTGATGAAGACGCACGAATTCGTGATGCTGCCGTATGACGGCCGCTTTGCATCGCTCAAATACCCGTGGCATGTCTTAGATGTCATGGATGTACTGCTGGGGGAGCTGAAATCATATAAAGGGAAGGATGTGGTCATCAAAGACAACGTCATTTTGGAGGGACCTGTGTATATTGATGACGGGGTAAAAATTTTTGAAAACACAAAAATAACCGGCCCGTGTTATATCGGAAAAAATACGATTATCGGAAATAATAATATAATCAGGCATTCGCATATCGGTGCCGGGTGTGTGACGGGATTTAATACCGACATTGCCCGAAGCTATATCGGAGACAACTGTTGGTTCCACGGTAACTATATCGGTGACAGCGTGCTGGAAGGAAATGTGAGTATGGGCAGCGGGGCGCGTCTGGCAAATCTCCGGTTGGACGACGGGGAAATTAAGGGAACGGGAAGAAATAAATTAGGTGCGATGATAGGGACGGGGGTACGCATCGGCGTCAATGCCTCGATTATGCCGGGCCTAAAAATCGGAAAAGATTCGTTTATCGGATCGGGAGTAGTCCTTGCGCAGGACTTGCCTGACAACTCATTTTGTACGGCCAAACCCGTCTATGAGATTACCAAAAATAAAAAAACCGCCTCGGGCTCCCGCGACAAATTTAAACAAAAAATTTAATTTATGACGCATCCTATTGTGATATTACATGGTTGGGGACTATCGGCGGCGACATACCTGTCGCTTTCGCAGGTGTTCCGCAAAAAAAAATTCCGGGTGTTCGTACCGGATTTTCCCGGATTTGACAGCGTGCATATTCCTAAAAAACCGTACGGGCTCAATGATTATACTCAATTTCTCCATGCCTATATGGCGGAACATAAAATTTCTCAGCCGGTTATCCTCGGTCATTCATTCGGCGGCCGCGTCGCCCTCAGGTATCAGGAACTGTATCCGGAGCGTGTGCACGCAATGATTCTTACCGGCACACCGGGGTTTACCCCCGTGCCGCGAAGGCGCCTTATGCTGTTTATTACCCTTGCCAAAATAGGGGGAATATTTTTTTCGTACCCGCTCTTAAACCGTGTAAAAAACAGAGTACGCCTTTGGTATTATTATCTCGTCGGGGCCAGGGACTATTACCGTGCCGAAGGGGTGATGCGGGATACGTTTAAAAATATTGTAAGCGAATCCCTCGATTCAAGTATGGAAGCAGTCCGGATACCGACTCTCCTTGTGTGGGGTGCAAAAGATATTATTGTCCCCGTGGGGATTGCCCACCGCATGAAAAATGTCATCCGGGGATCCAAACTTATCGTTTTGCCAAACAGCGGCCACAGTATTCCGTTTACTCACTCAAAAGAATTTGCGTCGGTAATTCTTCCCTGGATCGAACAGTTATGAAACGGATTATTTCCTGTTCCCTTTCTCCGAATATGGAAAGGGACGATGTATGGCTCGCGCTCCGGCTTCTTTTTTCACCATGGAGGTGGAAATGCGGAGCGGCAGTAAAAAAAGCAGAAGCACATTTTGGCGGTGTATCTTTCAACAGCGGCAGGGCGGCGCTGTTTGCCATACTGCGCGCATTTGGCATTGGAGAGGGAGACGAAGTTATACTTCAGGCGTTTACGTGTGTTGCCGTAGCGGATAGCGTCCGCCGGACGGGAGCCGTGCCGGTGTATGCGGATATAAACCGCGCGTATAACATGGATGTAGTTGATTTTGCCCGCAAGATTACAAAAAAAACAAAGGCGGTTATTGTCCAGCACACATTCGGCGTTCCGGCAGACATGGATTCCATTCTTGCGG
This sequence comes from Candidatus Gottesmanbacteria bacterium RIFOXYB1_FULL_47_11, assembly GCA_001779455.1. GTDB lineage: Bacteria > Patescibacteriota > Microgenomatia > UBA10105 > UBA927 > XYB1-FULL-47-11. Next base: position 45,010 of record MFKE01000028.1, read on the forward strand.
CGGCCAAAAAATATAATATCCGTGTCATCGAAGATTTTGCCCATACGATGAGTTTACCCCTCTGCGGCGACGCGGGGTTTTATACGTTTGGCAGGGACAAAGTGTTATCGAGTGTATTCGGGGGACTGGCACTGATGAAGGATAATGCAAAGTTAAAAAAATATCATAAAACATTAGAATATCCCTCATCTTTCTGGATAGTGCAGCAACTTCTGCATCCTGTCGCGTTTTCCGTCATTTTGCCGCTGTACCGGTCCGGTATCGGCAAAGGAATACTTGTTGTCTTACAGCGATTAGGATTATTGTCATTTCCTCACACGGCAAAAATTGAAAAATATCCAAACGCTTTGGCCGAACTTTTATTACTTCAATTAAAAAAGCTTGAACGATATACAAAACAGCGTCGGGAAATAAGCAAACTCTACGGGAAAGATTTTGCCTATTTACGATACCCGGTGCTTGTTGAGGACCCGCAGGCGGTTCGTGCGAAGGCAAAAAAACAGGGGATATTTCTGGGTAATTGGTATCACAACGTCGTTGACCCCGCCGACGCGGGGTACACGAAGGGCACCTGCCCAAAGGCAGAGGAGGCAGCGCGGCATATTATAAATTTGCCGACACGCATTTCCCCGGCAGAAGCAAAACGGGTGCTAGACATCTTATGAATATCCAAACGCTTGTGGTCGGGTCAATGGCGACAAATTGTTACATCGCGGGGGACATGATTATCGATCCGGGGGATGATGCAGAATACATTATAGAGCATCTTACGGCAAAGCCGAAGATGATTGTCGCCACACACGGACACTTTGATCATTTGATGGCAGCCCGGGCCATACAGCTTGCATACAATATCCCTTTTTATATCCACAGGGATGACATTTTTTTACTTTCCCGCATGCAGGAATCCGCAAAACATTTTTTGGGTCTGCGGCACGTTGATCCGCCGCCGGAAGCGACTCCTATACCCGATTTGCCGTTTATTCATACTCCGGGACACACTCCGGGGAGTATCACACTTGTTTTTGATGGTATACTGATTGTCGGAGATACGGTATTTGCAGGGGGCGCGGTGGGGAGGACGGATTTTGCATATTCCCGCCCTCTTGATCTTTCCGCATCCGTTGACAAAATTATGTCGTACCCCAAGGGAACACGAATTCTCCCGGGGCACGGAGAGGAGTTTATCATATGATCAGCATCATCGTCCGTTGGGTGTTAAATGCGCTTGCGTTGTATATAGTCGCCACCATATTGCCGGGTATCCATTTGTCGGACTTCGGCAGCGCACTTGTGGCGGTTGTCATCATCGGGCTTGTGAATGTCCTTATTAAACCGATTTTATTTTTATTGACCCTCCCGGTTACCGTTATTACCTTTGGTCTGTTTGCGTTTGTTCTCAATGCGCTGATGCTGATGCTGGCAAGCGCTCTTACGCCGGGATTTAAAATCGACGGGTTCGGTACGGCGCTCCTGGGTTCAATTCTATTGTCTCTGATTACCACCGTTCTTTACTCCCTGGTACAATAGACTGCATGGATAAAAACACGTGGGATGCGTTTGTTTTGAAGACGGCGCCGATGGCGCTGTTTCAGTCGTGGGATTGGGGAGAGGTAGAAAAAAAACTCGGCCACAAGATATGGCGGTTGACCTGGCCCGGAGGAATTGCGCAGGTGGTAAAAGTCCCTGCCCGCCGCGGGACATTTTTACATATACGGCACGGTCCAGTGGGAACCATTCAATTGGATGACGTCATAGAGCTGGCAAAAAAAGAACGCGCCTGGTTTATCCGCATAAGCCCACAGGTCCAAAAAATAGATTACCCGGGCTTTGTCCCGGCACCGATCCACGCCATGGATGCCGAGGTGTGCCGGGTGTTGGACTTGGACAAACGCGAAGACGAACTTCTTCTGGGTATGCGCAAATCCACCCGCTATGAAATTAAACACGCATCGGCGACAGTAAAAAAAAGCAGGGATATAGAAAAATTTATCCGCCTGTACGACGCCACCGCCAAACGGCATAATTTTGTTGAACACAAAGGAATCCGCGAAGAATTTGACTCACTCGATTGCGATTTATTTCTGGCATCACACGGCGGCCATCTTGCTGCCGCCGCAATCATTGTGTATTCCGGGGATCAGGCGATTTATCACCACGGAGCTTCTGTTCCTAATAAGTTCGGTGCCTCGTATCTCGTGCAATGGGAAGCGATACGGGAGGCAAAACGACGGGGCATGAAGGTCTATAATTTCTGGGGCATAGCACCTGATAATGCTCCAAATCATCCCTGGCAGGGGCTTACCGCATTTAAAACTGGTTTCGGCGGGAGGGAAGTCCGGTTTATCCACGCAATGGATTTACCTGTTTCGCCGTGGTACGTTATCCCCAAAACAATTGAGGGAATCCGAAAGAAAATCAAAGGATATTAAGCTATGATATACTTATAGCATAGTCCATGAAAGAAGTGATTAAGAGACACACTATTTCCTTCAAAAACGCGCTCTCGGGCCTGTGGTGGGCCGTCAAAAGCCAGCCGAATTTCCGGGTTCATCTGGTGCTTGCTTCTCTCGCCATCTGTTTAAGCTGGTATTTCGGTATTACATCGACTGAGTG
>MFKE01000028.1:47637-52256 GCA_001779455.1 Candidatus Gottesmanbacteria bacterium RIFOXYB1_FULL_47_11
CGTGAGTGGAAAATGGAAGCGAAAATTGCAAAAGACGTGTCTGCCGGCATGATGCTCACCGTCGCGGCGGGTGCCATCGTGGTTGCCATCGCCGTGTTCGGTCAGTATATATAACCAATATGGTTTTTTTACTGGGATTATTATTGTTTTCTTGGTTTGTCAGCAGTCTTTTATATCTGCCGTTCATCCGGCTTCTGTACCGGTGGCGGATGCAACGACACAATCAGAAGACGCTGGATGCATTTGACAAACGGACGCCGATTTTTGACCGCTTTCACCAGAAAAAGGCGGGGACTCCGGTCGGCGGCGGACTTCTTATAATCCTGGTTACCACCATTCTGTTCCCGATTGCTATCGGTCTTATGAAATACTTCTGGATTCCGATTACCGCGGTGTACCCCATCGCAAGCGAAATCAAGATACTTCTTTTTACATTCATTTCCTTCGGCGCGCTTGGGCTCCTGGACGATATAAAAAAGACGTTCGGGTTTTCCGGGGGATTTTTCGGGCTGCGGCTGCGGCACAAACTCATCCTGGAAATACTTCTGGCAGCCGTCATCAGTTTCTGGCTCATTTTCGAACTGAAAATTGATATTTTTTATATGCCGCTTTTGGGACTATTCCGTATGGGATGGTGGTATCTGCCGTTTGCAACACTGGTTATCATTGCATTTGCCAATGCGTTTAATATCACCGACGGACTTGACGGGCTTGCATCCGGCGTCCTCATGATCGGACTTGCGGCATTCTGGTTTATCTCGGCATCAATTCTGGATACACCGCTTTCCCTCTTTATTGCCATCTGGATCGGAAGCCTTATCGCTTTTTTGTACTTCAATGTGTACCCCGCGCGTATTTTTTTGGGAGACGTGGGCGCTTTGTCATTCGGGGCGACGATGGCGGTGGTCGGGCTTATTCTGGGCAAGGCACCGGCGCTTGTCGTCATCGGCGGCGTATTTGTTATTGAAGTATTGTCTTCTCTCATCCAGCTTCTGTCCAAAAAATTTCTGCACCGGAAAGCGTTTGCGGTGTCGCCGTTTCATTTGTGGTTGCAGTATAAAGGGTGGCCGGAGCCAAAAATTGTCATGCGCATGTGGGTCATCTCCATTGTGCTTGCTATTATCGGGTTGTGGCTCGGGATTTTGACGAAAGTCCCCGCGTTGTGACACCCCGTATGGATAACTCACCTATCGGATTTTTTGATTCGGGGGTTGGCGGATTATCCGTGTATCAGCGTGTAAGTGCGCTGCTTCCGCATGAATCCACCGTGTATATCGGAGATCATGCATTTCTTCCGTACGGAGGAAAGACCCGGCGCCGGATTCAGGCACGGGCGGTCAAACTTATACGGTTTCTTCTTGCCCGGCACGTAAAGCTTATCGTTGTTGCGTGCAATACCGCAACTATTGCCGGGATTGACACGTACAGGCGTTTGTTTCCGGATGTTCCGATCATCGGCGTGGTGCCGGTTGTCAAAACAGCTGCTCAGCTGTCTGCCGGTTCGTTTGCGGTGTTGTCCACTTCTTTTACCGCGCAAAGCCGCTATCAGAAACTCCTGATACGTAAATTTGCGCCCCGTGCGCAGGTGTATAATCTCGGATGCCCGAATTTATTAAGTTTTGTGGAAAACGGGATCCTTCAGGGGAAACAGATAGACCGTGAGCTGGGGCAGATACTTACGCCCCGGATTCTCAAAAAAATCGATATTATCGTACTGGGGTGCACGCACTATCCGTTTTTACAAAAGGCCATCCGTGCTATAGTGGGAAGTAAGATACGGATATTGGATTCCGGAGGAGCCGTGGCGCGCCATGTGGAGCGGATTCTTACGCATAACGACATTCCGGGACACGCCAAGCGCGCGACGCACGAATTTTATTCAACAATAGAGAACGATACACTTTCGCGCGTCGCGGGAACACTGCTCAAAAAAAAGGTGCGCGTACAATATGCGGACATTTAAAAATAAATCAGTTGCGGTTCTCGGGTTATCCATAGAGGGGCTGGACTCCGTGCAGTTTTTCCGCGCACAGGGGGCCAAAATTTGCTGCTCTGACCGCAGAACCCGGCAGGAACTGGGAGAGACCTACACAAAGCTTGCCTCCGTTGCCGATGAATTTCAGCTGGGGGAAGCATATCTTGCCAATTTGGAGCGGTTTGATGTGGTGGTGCGTACGCCGGGCATGTCGCTGCGGTTGCCGGAGCTTGCAGCGCTGACTAAAAGCGGTAAGGAAATAACAAGCGCGACAAAACTTTTTTTCGAGCTTTCGGCGGCCCCCATTATCGGCGTCACGGGTACCAAGGGAAAAGGCACCACTAGTACGCTGATTGCGCGGACACTCTCAGCGGCAGGACGCAAGGTGTGGCTCGGCGGCAACGTAGGCGTGCCGCTTTTGTCGAAGATTCCGGATATACAAAAGTCAGACATTGTGGTTCTGGAGCTTTCGTCATTCCAGCTGGAGGACCTCACTAAAAGCCCGAGAGTTGCAGTTGTGCTGCGGACGACACAGGAACACCTGGTCAATCAGGACACGCTTGCGTCCAACTTCCACCCGGACCGGGAAGCATATGTTGACGCCAAAAAATCAATTGTCCGCTACCAGAACGCCGGTGACACTGCGGTTCTGAATGCGGATGACCCGACAAGCAGCTCGTTTGCCCGTGAAACAAAAGGGCACGCGTTATATTTCAGCAGGACGGATTATTCGAGCGCTGCATTTGTGCGGGATCATACGGTGTACCTGCGCGAAGGCGGCAAAGAACAGAAAATCGCGACTCTTGCCGGGATTAAACTGCGCGGGGAACACAACCTAGACAATATTGCCGCTGCAGCCCTTGCACTGCAGGCCGCCGGCGTGCCGGTTGACGTGATCGCCCGGTCGGCTGCCGCATTTGAAGGACTGGAGCACCGCCTGGAAACAGTGGCAACAGTTGGCGGCGTCCTCTACGTCAATGACTCGTTTTCGACCGTTCCCGAAACGGCGATTGCAGCCATTGAGTCGTTCACCGAACCTATTATTCTTATTGCCGGAGGGTCGGAAAAGGGGTCGGATTTTACTCAGCTGGGGCAATCTATCGCCAAGGGCAATGTCAAAGCACTTATTGCGATTGGAAAAATGACGACCCGGATTGTCCAGGCGGCAAGAGCCGCCGGATACAAAGGCGCAGTTGTGACGGGGTTGCGCTCAATGCCGGAGATTATTACGTCCGCGGCCAAAATAGCCGCTTCCGGCGATGTCGTTCTGCTGTCGCCGGCTGCTGCATCATTTGATATGTTTAAAAATTACAAAGAGCGCGGGTACCAATTTAAACATGAAGTTTCCCTCCTTGCATCTGGCTAAACCCCGTCCGCCGGACCGGTGGACACTACTACCCGTCATCGTGCTGACGCTTTTCGGCATTCTGATGGTATACGATTCATCAGTTGCCATCGCAATCCGGGATTTCGGTAACCAGTACTATTTTGTACGCGAACAGTTAAAATGGCTCATTGCCGGATATATTTTTCTTGTAATTTTTTCGTTTATCGATTACCGGGCGCTACGCAAACTCGCCCTGCCCCTGCTCTTGGGCACCATGGTACTTTTGCTGGCTGTATTTTTGCCCGGAATAGGCGTCAAAGCACTCGGCGCCCACCGGTGGATAAATTTCGGATTTTTTGTACTGCAGCCGGCGGAAGTAGCAAAGCTTGCGCTCATCATATACTTATCGGCGTGGTTTGCCACGCGCGAGACCGGAAGGTTTCTGTCCTTCATACTCCTTTTGGGTATGGTCGTGGGACTCGTCCTCCTGGAGCCGGATTTGGGGACAAGTGTAATTATCGTGACGATTTCTGTGCTTCTTTACTACGTATCCGGTGCGCCGCTTTTACATTTCGGGGTATTGGTGCCGACTCTTGCCGTAGCGCTCATCGCCCTTGCGGTCGTTTCGCCCTACCGCATGGCCAGACTTACGACATTTTTGCATCCGGACCGTGATCCGCTTGGGAGCTCCTATCACATCCGTCAGGCGCTTCTTGCCCTGGGAAGCGGAGGGTGGTTTGGGGTGGGGATCGGCCAGTCGCGCCAAAAATACGAGTATTTGCCCGAGGCAAACACGGATTCCATATTTGCCATTGTCGGGGAGGAAATCGGGTTTGTGGGTGCTCTTGCCGTTGTCCTCGTGTATGTGTTTCTGGCGTGGCGGGGATTCCGGATTGCCAAACGCGCCACGGATACATTCGGCAAACTGGTGGCAACCGGTATCACGGTATGGATTTCCCTTCAGACGGTTATCAATCTCTCGGCGATGGTGGCGCTTATGCCCCTCACCGGCGTGCCGCTCCCGTTTATTTCCTACGGCGGGTCGAGTTTGATTATAATGATGATAGCGGTGGGGATATTGTTAAACATAAGCAGAAAATAATATGGATAAAATTTTGATCACCGGCGGACATGTGACACCGGCCCTTGCCGTAATTGACACGCTCCGGGCAGAGGGAGACTTCGAAATTATTTTTGTCGGACGGATGCACGCAACGGAAGGCTCAACGGCTCTCTCTGCTGAATACGAACTGGTGGGGGCAAAAAGTATCCGTTTTTTGCCGATAACGACCGGGAGATTACAGCGGACACTGACCT
>MFKE01000028.1:52273-53859 GCA_001779455.1 Candidatus Gottesmanbacteria bacterium RIFOXYB1_FULL_47_11
ATATAGGTATTGTGTCCGCGAAAAGCCCTCACTCATCGTAAGCTTCGGCGGGTATATTGCCCTCCCCGTGGCCGTTGCGGGGTGGGCGCTGGGTATTCCTGTTATCACGCACGAGCAGACGCGCACAGCAGGGCTCACCAACCGGATTATCGCGGGCATTGCAAAGCGCGTCTGTGTAACCTTTGACCGTACTGCCACCCAATTTCCTGAAGCAAAAACAGTTGTCACCGGTCTGCCTATGCGCAAAGAGCTTTTTTCCCCGCCCAACACATGTCCGTTTGCAATCAAAGACACCGGCCGTCCCGTCCTTTACATTACCGGCGGAAGTGTGGGCGCCAGATCACTCAACCGTCTGTTGTATCCGGTAATAGCGGCGCTTACCCATACATTCACCGTGATTCATCAGACCGGAACCGGTTCGCTTGAGGAGGCTAGCCGCAGCCGGCAATTACTTCCCGCACGGATCCGTTCGCGCTACATTACCGATGCATTTTTGGACGTCAAAAAACTTTCCTGGGTGCTTGCCCATGCCGGACTTGTCGTAGGACGGGCAGGGGCAAATACAACGGTTGAATGCGCAGCACTGGGGAAAGTTGCTATCCTGGTCCCGCTCCCGTGGTCGGCAGGGGGAGAACAAACGGTAAATGCCAAGTGGCTGGAACACAACGGTGGCGCAAAAGTCCTTGAGCAGCGGGGGCTGTCGTCAGAAAACCTTCTCGGAGAAATTGAACGCATGTGGAAACATCACGAATCACTTGAGCGAAGAGCCGGACTATTTGCGCCTTCTGTCCCCAGGGACGGGGCAGCCCGTCTGGCCAGGGAAATCGTATCACTTCTTGCAACCGGCGTATGAGACGGAAGTATGCACTGTTTTTCCGGATACTACTTTTTGTTATCTTCAGTCTCTGCGTCTACATTGGTGTAACAAAATTATTTGCCCTGACTTCCATACTGGTCATCGGCGAAAATATTCAGATCACGGTAGATCTAAAAAAACTTCCCAAAACCCTTTTGTTTTTTCCGTCAGAAAAAATACGGTCGGATTTGTTGGCCGCCAATCCGATACTCGGGGATATTACGTTTGAAAAAAAGTATCCGCATACGCTTGTTATTAATCCGGTAATGCGCAGTGCATATGCTATTCTCATCACGCCCTCGCGGCAGGTTTTTGTCGACGATCAGGGAGTAGTGTTAGGGGACACGCCGGGAACTCCTCCGGGTTTGCCGACAATCCGCGTAGACGCACCAAATATCCGTATCGGGCAAAAAATTGCAGATCCGCGTATTGTGGCGGCTCTCTCATTTCTCAGGGGGACGCGCGGCGTACTTCCCGTCGGACTGGTAGAAGAACAAAGCGGGTCACTGCATGCCGTTTCCGCTACATTAGATATATTTTTTACTCAGGATGCTATCGAACAAACTCTGGCCACTTTACAAACCTTGATTGCGGGGTTTAGAATAAAAGGTACACTGCCCAAGGTTATTGACCTGCGTTTTGACAAACCGGTTATAACTAATTAACTATCATGCGCGATCACGTCGTTTCCGGCATAGACGTCGGTACCAGTAAAATTTCAACCATCATT
>MFKE01000028.1:53947-55527 GCA_001779455.1 Candidatus Gottesmanbacteria bacterium RIFOXYB1_FULL_47_11
TTGAGGAAGCGACCGCTGCAATTTCGCAGTCGTTGGAATCAGCCGAGCGCATGGCCGGTACACAGGTCGGGCATGCATTTATTTGCGTGGGCGGCGCGCACATTGCATCCCAAAACTCGCACGGAGTAGTCGCCGTTGCCGAGCCGGACCGCGAAATCGGGGAACATGATGTCAGGCGGGTAGTGGAGGCGGCCAAAGCCGTATCCCTGCCTTCTTCGCGCGAGATCCTGCATGTGTTGCCGCGCGGGTATGTTGTTGACAGTCAGGAGGGTGTTGTTGATCCCGTCGGTATGACGGGAGTGCGCCTGGAGGTAGACACGCATCTGGTAACCGGGGGCGCAACAGCCATCCGTAATTTGCGTAAGTGCGTCGAAGAGCTGGGAGTGGAAGTCAGCGGCATGGTGTTTGGGGGACTTGCCTCATCCCTTGCCAGTCTCACCGATACGGAGAAGGAGCTCGGCGTCGTCCTTATCGATATCGGCGGGGGTACGACGGATGTTGCCATATTTGTGGAGGGCGCGCTTTCTTATTCCTCCGTGATCCCCATCGGCGCGATTAACATTACCAAAGATCTGGCCGCGGGGCTGCGGGTTTCTCTGGAAAGCGCCGAAAAGATTAAATTACTCTTGGGTCAGACGCCGCGTTTGCCTGCGCTTGCGGACGAAGAAATCCCCACTGCCGGGGCCAAAGGTAAAGGGGAAAAGAGCGACGAAATAGATGTCTCCGGGCTCGGGCTTCCGGAGGAATTGCGGATGTTATCCCGCAGGACCCTTGTTGAGGGCATTATCAAACCGAGGTTAAACGAAATATTTACTATGGTGGGACTGGAGATAAAGCGGAGCGGCTTCGGCGGCATGACGCCTTCCGGCGTGGTGATAACAGGCGGAGGCGCCCAGACCGTCGGCGCAGTAGAGTCGGCCCGGCGCAATCTCGCCATGCCCGTCCACATCGGTCTGCCGAAAAAAGTGACGGGCCTGATTGACGAAATTATGACGCCTGCATACACCACCAGTGTCGGACTTCTCCTGTACGGCGCCAAGGGAGCTGAGACGGAAAGCGGAATAAAATTCGCAGGATTCAGTAAGATCCGCGACAAAGTACAAATTAAGGGACTTGCAGGGAAGCTCATTGATCTGGTAAAGTCGTTTATGCCTTAACAAATAGCGGAATAGGATTTATTCATGCCCCTCAGTCTGCCTCTGAGCTGATTTCATATGTTAATTAAACCCGACATAGCGCGGTTTGCCAAAATTAAAGTCATCGGTATCGGTGGCGGCGGCTGCAATGCCATCAATTCCATGATCGGGGTCAACCAGATAAAGGGAGTGGATTTTTTGGGTGTGAACACCGATGCGCAGGCTCTCATGACCTGTCAGGCGCAGACTAAAGTCCAGATCGGCGAAAACCTGACGCGCGGGCTTGGCGCGGGAGGCAATCCGGAGATCGGCAAACAGGCTGCGGAAGAATCCCGGGAGAAAATTAAGGACTTTTTGCGGGACACCGATATGGTATTTCTCACCTGCGGAGAGGGCGGCGGGACGGGTACGGGCGCCACCCCTATTATTGCGGAAATTGCCAAA
>MFKE01000029.1:0-6563 GCA_001779455.1 Candidatus Gottesmanbacteria bacterium RIFOXYB1_FULL_47_11
ATGACCAGGATCAAAAGGATATTATCACATGGCTTCTCCCGTATCCCAACTTCACCCTCATCCCTAAACTAATCACGGAATTTGGGTTTACCGGAGATAAAAGCACTCTTTATGGCACCTCGTATTCGGCCGCTCACGCTGCAGCAGTTATCCGTCAGCTGATTGTCGGAGGTCCTACGTACCTGATTTCGTTTCAGCCAATTGACGGTCCAAATCAGCAAAACGGAACAGGATGGGGACTCATCACGCATTCAGACAACGGCCTCAGAAAAAAACCGCGGTATTATGTATACAACTTTATCGATGCGATGGCGGGGGCGCGGCTGGATCTCACCGGTGAAGGCACGTGGGTCACCGGATTTGCGACAATCCGCGACAGCGTTGTGCGGGTGCTCCTGGTAAACTTCCGCGGAGTCACAGAAAACGTACCAGTCACGTTCACAAATATGATTCCTGGGTCATATACGCTTCGTACGCGGTATTTATATGGAACTGATACAAAATCCCCCATCTCCGTGACTGCTCCAACTCATCAGGTGAAAGTACCGCTGACACCAAACAACGTCGTCATCCTCGAATTATCCAAAACACAGTAAATGAAACTACTCATCGCATGGGTCGTAGTCCTTTCAGTCCTCTATAGCACCCTTTCTCTCGTCCGGCACACCCATTTCCAATCCGGAGGGTTTGATCTGGGACTCTATGATCAGACCATCTGGCAATATTCCCGTTTCCAGTGGCCGTACAACACCGTGAAAGAACGGTTCATCCTCGGAGACCATCTGACACTGACCATCCCCCTCCTCGCACCACTATTTTGGATCTGGAACGATGTCCGCGCACTGCTTATTTTTCAGGCTGTCTGGGTCAGCTGTTCGGTATTTGCTGTGTATAAGCTTATTCGTCTGCGGAAATTTTCCCCGTTTACCGCCGTCTCTCTTTCCGTAATCTATTCACTATTTTACGGCATCCAATACGGTATATTTTTTGACTTCCATCCGGTTCTTCTCGCAACCGGGCTCATTCCCTGGATGCTGTATTTTTTGGAAAGCAAACGGACAAAGCTTTTCCTTGTGTCTCTTATCGCACTGCTCTTGACTCAGGAAAATATGGGGCTCGCCCTTGCCTCACTTGGATGTATATATCTGTTTCACAAACAGTATCGGAAAAAAGCCGTGTTTTTTGTCATCGGCGGCATCGTTTTTTCTCTGCTCGCCGCAAAAATTATTGCACTTTTTTCTCCTGTCGGTTTTCAGTACACCCCGCAAATCCATCTGAAACTCTCGGAGTTTTTCAATAGCCAGGAAAAACAACAGGTGTGGCTCTATACGATGAGCGCGTTTTCATTCCTTCCCCTACTCTCACCCGGCGCGATGGCGGCGATAGTATTTGATCTTGCGCAATATTTTATTACCGGCCCTGAATTTTCGCGCATGTGGAGTCCGTTTATGCATCACCGGGCAATTCTCGCGCCTTTTGTTCTGCTGGGAACGCTTGATGTGCTGGGTGTGCTAAAACAAAAAATAAAAGTTGAATATCTTGTTGTTGTTTTAGTACTCAGTGCCATGTTTCAGCAATATTATTTTCATTTCCCCCTCAATAAATTAACAAAGCCGGTATTTTGGAAAACAGAACCGTGGGAAATTGACAATACTACAATGCTGGCAACCATTCCCCGGGATATAGCCATAGCCACCCAGCAAAGCCTCATCCCCCGCCTCTCCCACCGCAAGGAAATTTATCTTGCATGGCCGCGGGAACATGACTACCCCGGATGCGTTCAGCCATGCTGGTGGCTGGATTTCAATAAAAACGCCGACTATCTCCTGATTGATACACACCCGGGCGAATGGCTGACGATGCTTCTGGAAACCCCCGATCACGTCAATGAGGCACTTGCTAATATGGAAAAAATGGGGAACATTACTCTTTTGCGGAGAATAAATTCGGCTTCCTTGTACAAAATCGTGTCTCCCTAAGATATTTTATCCTGAGCCCCGCCGCTTGTTACCTCGTTCACCGGAGCCAAAAGGACCGCCTTGGGCTTGCGTACGCGGCTGATTAAAGCAATAAATGATTTAAACTCACTGACATCCAATACCCACACCAACAAAAGGTAGGTCGAAAGTCCCGCCAGCCCCGCAATGCCGGTCAACAGAAGAAGTCCGAATGTCCGCGTCGTGTCAAAAACCAACTGATCAAAAATCTTCAGCGGGAAATATACCGCAACTCCGGCAAAAAACGCGGCAATAACCATTTTGACCGCCGGCGCAAACAGATTTCGCGGGTCAAATCCTCCGACACGGCGGTTAAGACAAATAAATAACACAAGTGCATTCAATATGCTAGCAATCGACGTCGAGAGTCCGAGCGACCACACCGGCAAACCGAATAGTTTAATAAAAATGATGCTTGCGATCGTGTTGGTTGCAATAGAAATGACACTCACAATAACCGGCGTTTTCGTATCATAGAGAGCATAGAATCCGCGTGCGAGTATATTCACGATTGCCTGTGCAAAAATGGAAATTGAAAACATAGACAGAGTCATACCGGTGAGCACCGTCGCTTCCCAATCAAACCGGGATGCTCCGAACACGAGACGGACCACGGGAATACGCAAAACTATAAAAAGCGCCGAAGCGGGTAACACGAAAAATAAAATCTGATGAATACCGGAAATAATTGATCGTTTAAATTCTTCATGATCGCCGCGGGCGGTTGCAGCAGACAATGTCGGAAGCGCCGCCTGAGCCACTGTCACGCCAAATAGTCCGACCGGCAACTGTTGCAACTGTTGGGCAAAATTAAATACGGTCACCATCCGTGCGCCCAGTAAGCTCGAGAGCATGAGATCAACCGTACTGTCTACTTGTGAAACAGCCAGCCCGAGCGTACGAGGACCGATCAACCGCAATACTTCTGATACTCCTTTGTTTTTCCAATTCACATCCAGCTTATGCCGATACCCGATTGCAATAATGAGCGGAAGCTGAACACACAGGAAAAGTAGTGCCCCAATCCCCACGCCGAACACCGGTCCGTAGAGACCGAATGCAGGAGAAAGCAAAATAATACCCAGAATAATACCGACGTTGTACACAACGGGCGCCAGAGCAGGCACAAAAAACAGGTTGTATGACTGGAGAATTCCGGTAAAAAAGTTGCCGATAAGAAGAGGCAATATCTGAGCCAGAATCATGATTCTGGTGAATGCGGCCATTTGGATAATTTGTGTTTCGGTAAATCCCGGAGCGAGAAATCGTGATATGGGCACCGTCCACACAAGGATCGGGATCGCGGCAATACAGAGGATGATGACGGATAAATTAATAAGCGTTGCCGCCATGCCAAACCCTTTTCCCTCCTCTTTCTCCGACAGATACCTGGTAAATACGGGAATAAATGCACTGGTGAGGGCTCCCATGACCAAAAGTTCGAATATGAGATTCGGCATCCGGAATGCAGCAAAATACACGCCGAGCTCATCCGGAGCAAACCGCGCGTTCAGAAGTCGGTCCCGAACTAATCCAAGCACACGGGACGTAAACACCATTGAAACAAGAATGACGGATGCGGACCTGACTGACCGCTGCTGCCGCAAAAAAAGCCCCAAAAAACGTTTCATCCTGCATATTATAGCTCACTATTCCCCCAGATGTAATTGTGAATTTTTTGCCGGTCTGATATAATACGGAAAATTAAAATCAACTATGCCTATTACCAAACGCGCTATAAAAAAATTACGACACGACCGCGCACGCACAGCGCAAACGGAAAAAGTCAAAACTTCTTTGCGCAAGCTTATCAAATCCATGCGACAAAAGCCGTCATCTAAATCTCTGACGAGCGTATTTCTCGCGCTGGATAAAGCCGCAAAAATACACGTCATCCACCCCAATAAAGCAGCCCGCCTAAAATCCCGCTTGTCCAAGCTGCTTAAGTAATCCCATTTGTTTCTTCTCCCCCGCTTGCTATACTGAATATGCCATGTCAGAAAAAAATATTTCCATAAATCTCATCGGTGAAGAAGAGATGGAGCATACGCCGGTCGGACGCATTGTCAACTGGGCGGTCACGTACGGGCGGTACATCATGATCGGAACCGAGATTGTCGTATTGTTAGCATTTATCTCCCGGTTCAGCCTGGACCGGAAACTCACCGATCTTAAGGATGAAATTTCGCAGAAACAAGCGATTATTGAGGCAAATATTGATTTTGAACAACAATTCCGTGTTGTCCAAAGTCAACTGGAAAAAATCAATTCCCTGATGATGGTCGGATCGCCGTCGATAGCAATCCTGGATGCAATACAAGCTGCCGTACCAACGGATGTGTATTTGGATTCACTCGATATCACGAAAAACAAGATATCCGCCCACGCAATCTCCGGATCTCCCACAAGTTTCTCGATGTTGCTTTCTAATTTACAAGCCACAACGCAATTTCAGAATATTGATATCGGCGATGTCCGCCGCACTCCCGCAAAAGGAATAGATTTTCAATTTTCAGCAACATACAAAAAGTAGTTCGCACATATGGCACCATTTGATTACAAAAAAGAATACGACCGGTATAAACGGTATTACCTCTCGATGGAGCCGGTATTAACCAAACCGGTAAACCAAGCCTATACCGCTATCATATTCTCATTTCTGGCAGTTTCACTATTCGGCTGGTATGCCATACGCCCCACCGTACAAACTATCGTGACGTTAAAACGCGAAATTGCGGACAAAACAGTGCTCAATAAACAAATGGAGGATAAAATATCAGCCCTTATTGAAGCCCAAGCCACATTTGGTGATGTGGAACAAAATTTGGGGGTGATTACTCAGGCGCTTCCGACAAGCTCCGACCCGGTGACGGCAATTGCACAGCTTCAGGGACTTGCCCAGGAGTCGAACGTGACCATTACCGCCCTTTCCCTACCTTCTCTGCCGCTTTCTCAAAAACAAATCGGGAAACAACAGTCGCCGTCCCCCACCATAGTCAGTTTTGTTGTCCCCATGTCAGTAACGGGGACATACGCGGATGTGAAAAATTTTCTCCAGAGCATCGGAAATTTGCGCCGTATTATTCAAATTAACTCCATGGTGTTCGCCCCGCGTACGGAGCGTATGTCTCAAGCCACGGAAAGTGCTACTCCTCAAGCCACTGGTACTATGGTAACGGTTGATTTAAAATTAACAGTATATTACATGGAGAGCGGGGCGCTTCAGCCAAAAACTTCTCAACAGGAAGGGGAGAGTTTATTATGACAACTAAATTTGCAGTCAACAGCGGCGGGACAGACCGTGATCTTCTTCTCATATCCGTCTTTACATTTTTCACCGTCTCGTTGTGGGTGGTGTTTGAAGTTTTAAAAACCATGAAAACATCCACTGTTTCCCAGGCGACGACGCAAATCGTCGTACCGCTTTCGCCGAAAATTGATACGAATACCATACAGGTATTGCTAAACAAAAAACAATATTAACCGTATGTTTACACAAACAAAAATTCCTACACTGCTCGGACTTTTTCTTGTCGTTATCATGATCGGTGCTATGGCTATAGGATCAGAAATGTATTTCCGTACGACGACAGCGGCAAGCGGTTCCATACAGCCGAAACAAGTACGCATGACCAATATCAGCGATACAACTTTTACCGTCTCGTGGACCACGGAGTCTCCGGCAACAGGCGCCATATCCATCACCTCTTCCTCTTTGCCCGTACAGGTGATATTTGACGATCAGGATACCGGAGGACTCCCGGTAACTACTACAAAAAAGGTGGCGCTGGAACCCAGACTGATCCACAGCGCTACATTTCGTTCTGGAACGCCGGATATAGAGTATGCTATCACTATTCTTTCCAGCGGAAAAAAAAGCATAGACGGCGATAAACCGTATCAGGTGCGTACTGCAGGTGTGCTCACTACTGAAATTGGGAATTTGGAACCTGCGTACGGGACGATAATCAATGAAGATAATACGCCTGTTTCCGGCGCACTTGTATCGCTGGTACTTGACGGGAGCCAAATACTGTCTACGATAACCAAGCCTTCGGGAACATGGCTTATCCCCTTGAACCTTATCCGCACGGCGGATTTAACCAGTTATCTGCCAATTACCGAACGCATGAATGTCACCATCACCGTCCGCGCGGATGGAGCGGAGACAACAGCAATCACCGACACCCTTAACGATTCACCGGTACCGGACATGATGATGGGAAAAACGTATGACTTCCGGCGGGCCAATGCGCATGTACCAGGAGAACAACTGGCCTTACACACAACGCCGGCGCCCACCAAACCCGCAACAGCAGTATTGGGGACATCTACCGCCAAACCTTCCAATAAGGTGACCCTCACCATACCCGCAGAAGGAGCGGCCATCCCCACAACGCTTCCTCTGATCCAGGGGACCGGTATACCCGGAAAACGCGTTTCTTTAATTCTTGGTATTACAACTCCGGTCACCGGGTCAACTATTGTCGCTGCTGACGGACTATGGAGTTTCACCCCCCAAAAACCTCTTGCTGCCGGCAAACAGAGTGTGACCATCACGACGCC
>MFKE01000029.1:6796-20390 GCA_001779455.1 Candidatus Gottesmanbacteria bacterium RIFOXYB1_FULL_47_11
TTATGCTTGGCGGAGGCGTGGTATTGACATTTGATAGACGCACCAACTAATCTGGATATAGACGCCAATTTATACATTGGTTTGATTTGTTAATTAATTATTGTATATGCCCGATATTTTGGATGCTGTGCAGACAACCGATCAACCCGCGGGGATAAATCCGCCACCAACGGATCCTTTGCCCCCTCCGCCTCCCCCGCCGGAACCGGCGCCGGAACCGGTTATGCCACCTCCACCGGAAGCACCGTCTATTTCGACCGATTCACTGATCGTTCCTCCATCTGAACCGGAAGCTCCTCCGAGCGAAGCATCAGCGCCAACCATCGAGCCTCCGGCAGTCGCGCCGCCACCCCCGCCCCCGATGCCGCAGGAACCAAAAAAGAAAAAGGGGTTGAATCCCGCGCTCATTATTGGAGGCTTTCTCATGCTTTTTATCACCATCCCGCTCGTATTTTTTGGCGTCCAACAACAGCAGGAAGTGCGAAGTCGAGCTGCGGGAGGCGTATGTTGTCCGAAACCTGATACCGGTAATTACGGGATCAATACGTGTACCGGCGCAAGTCAAAATGCGTGTAATATAAATAGCAGTACCTGTAATTGGAATGCAAGTGCAACGTCATGTGGTGGGGGTGGGGGCGGCGGCGGGACTGCTCCGAAAACATGCAAGGCGCTAAGTACTGCAGAAAAAAGGGCACTGTGCGATGGTGATAATCCAGTCTGCGATACATCAACGGGAGAGTGGGAATGTCCAGGCGGTGGCGGTGGGGCATCAAATTGTCTTTATAATAACGCGTACACTGTCATGGCTCGCGATTGTGGAGGAAAAATGGTATGTAAAACGACGGGGTGGGAGTGTGTGACAACTCCGGGTTCTACAGACCTATGGTGTAGTAACAGTAAGTGTCCATGGGGCTGTTCGTCTTTAACAACCGATGGCGGCGTATGTAAATCTTTTCCTGTAAATACATGTCAAGACGTTGGATGCCCAAAAGGTCAAACCTGTATAAATAGAAATCCACCTGGAGATTATATGTGCGTAGATGGAGGCGGCGGACCTTGTGAGTCACAACCAAAACCCGCATGTAAATGTCCTTTAATATGCGTAGCTTACGGTAATAAAGTGGGTGCCTTTGCAACAGGAACATGGAAATGCCCAACATCATGTACAACGGCAATCACACCTGCGTGTGTTGCAGATAACGTATGCATGAGGGATAACCCTTCTATCCCCTGCTGCAATGGCTCTCATAGTGTAGCTACTTCAGAGTGTAGCAGCGGCAAAAAGTGTGGGGGTTCATCATCTGTACCAACGCCTACACCAACGCCGGGTGGGGGCGGTGGGAATACGCCGAAACCGACAGACAAACCGCCGAAACCGACAGACAAACCGCCGAAACCGACAGACAAACCGCCAGGGCAATGTATCCCGATTAACGTGTATAATGCGGCCGGAACTCTACTCACGAAGGCTCAGCTTTCCAAACTTAAAGCGGGAACAACGATTACATTCGGCATCAAACCACCTGTCGCGACGGTCACCAAAGTACGGTATAAAGTGAATAATAACCCATATAAGGAAACGACACAGAAGAAGAATGGAGAATTTATCTATAAATATAAAATTCCGAAAAATGTCGATTCATTTACAGTGACGGCACAGGGTTTCTGGAACAATAAGTGGTATTAACATTACTATGAACATGTTGAAAAAATATTGGTATTTATTCCTCGTAGCCCTGTTTACCGTGGGACTTGGGGTTGTCGTATTTCTAACAAACCAGAAACTTGCACAAACAGAGTCTATATCCCCTACTGCCCCCGAGGGTGAAGCAGAAGCTGCAGTGCCAAAAGCTTGCGTACTTAAATTCACTATATCCGGTGAAGGCCCAACACCGACACCGGAAGATACGGAAACGCCAACACCGACACCGGAAGATACGGAAACGCCAACACCGACACCGACACCTCAAGATATTTCGTATGATGACGGAGAGGAAGAATCGTCTGAAGAAATCGCGTATGTTCAACCCACCGCAACACCTATCCCGCCTGCGGAGTGTGACGACTCCTGTACAATAAACTCCGATTGTGAAAGCGGACTCGTGTGTGTTGAAGGATCCTGTAGAAATCCATCCTGCACTGCGGCAACCAACTGCGTCTGTGATGGAACACCGCAGCCTACCCCCAAAACGCCTGTTTCCGGCGGTCCCACTATCCTTGGGGCGTCTGTTATCGGTATTGGAATGCTGATACTGCTTCTGGGGTTTGCACTCTAAACTCTTCCATTTGATTTCGGATACTACATAAACTATTCTAATACTAGTGACTATTAAGTCTAATCCTGCTGTTGTCATGGCTGTGCTCATCGTTCTCTTTGTAACGATTCCACTTCTCATCATGGCAATCAAGGCACAACAGGACATCCGAAGCCGTGCCACCTCATCCAAAGACGCGTGTATCGCCGAGTGCAACGATATCGGCAACCCAAAAGCGCGCAACCAATGTAAAAACGATTGTATTGGCGGGAACGCCGATGAGTTTGTTCCCTCCTCGGGTAAATCTGATTGTGAAAGTAAAGGAGGGTTTTGGTGTACTTCATGCAACGGGTTTTGCACAAGTGGCATTTCGTTAACGTGCAATCAGGCTGCGGAAAAGCGGTGTGGTGCTATACCGGAAACAGGCGCATATTATATCACCGGCACCTGTACGGCTACATATAATATATCCTGCACCTGCGATGGCGTCCATGTGTGCTTTGACCGCGGACAACCTAACGGATCCCAGTGCAACACCCCGGATGGACTTTGTGCAGTATATCGAATGTCCAAAAATCAATACACTCTCCCAGACGGAACTATTGCGTCAAGGCAACCGACATCCATCTACTATTGTCCGAATAAATTCTTAGCGTCACAGGGGAAAGGGTGTCAGGATCAAAAAATTAGTTCTATTCCGAAATGCTTTTGCGGCACCATCCAGGTTGATATACCAGGTGTCGGATTTAAAACATATGAAAGCCATTGTAGTTGTGAAACAGAGAAACCAACGAAAAAACCGATACCAACTCCGACCCCGACAAGAAGACCAACCCGCACGCCGACACCAACCCCACCGCCAAACAGCACGCCTACACCCACTCCAACACCGAATCCGACAGAAACCCCACCGCCAAACAGCACGCCGACTCCGACGCCGCCTTACTCGCCTGTATGCAATAGCTCATGCGCGCTAAACTCCGACTGTCCGAGTACGCTCATCTGCTCCGGAGGAAATTGCAGAAACCCTTCGTGCACGTCCAAATCTAACTGTATCTGTGAGGTGGCCGCAGCTCCCACACCAAAGACACCTGTTTCCGGTGGGCCGACCATACTCGGAGCTTCCGTCATCGGCATCGGGATGCTGATCCTTATTTTAGGACTTGCGCTTTGATGTAAGAGTGAATAGATTCCCAATCCTCTGTTGGCACGAGGACATACTTCCCATAAACATATGAAGGAGGAACTTCCAGCTTATCCTCAAAGGATATTTTCTTAATATCATTCTCGCCCACTCCGACAAAACGCTTACCGATTGTGAGGGCCTCACTCATTGTCATGTCCATGTCTGTGGCGTCATCAAGAACGCTTGGTAAACTCTTCATCCGGGATACGGTAAACCAGGTTAAGGGACGCATGAGCTTATTTTTTAATGCAACGATAATAAGCTGCTGCCTGCGGCTACGGGCAAAATCACTACCTTCGTCTCCTTCGGCGTGGCGGCTCCGGGCATACACGAGTGCACGTGCGCCGTCCATGTGCTGAAGGCCTGCGTCAAAATGCACGGTCTCATACACACAGGCATTCGTCGGGTCCCCGGGACAGGTAGATTCTTCCATCCCCGGCTTCGGGTACTGGGTATCGGTAAATGCGGTAGGAACGACAACTTCAATACCGTCGACTTGATCGATAAGATTCTGAAATCCTGAAAAATCAACAACGACAGCATAATGGATAGGCATACCGACAATGTCCTCCACAGTAACTTTTGCCAGCAACAGTCCTCCGCCCTTCTTTTTTTCTTCCCCATAATGGTATGCACTATTTACCCTGTCTTTCAGGGTTTCACTCCAGATATCCCGCGGGACACTGATAAATGCGGATGTTTTTTTCTTATTATCCAGTGACAGCACCATCATTGTGTCAGTCAAATCTGACCCTTCATGGTTCCCGCCGCCGATGCCCAGCAACAGAATGTTCGTGCGATCTGAGGAAGACGCAAGCGGTGCGCCGCCGTTAAACACCAATTTTGCCACGGTCGCAATACCGGGAATGGTCTTTACCGCAAAAAAAAGGAGGAGCGTTGTGATAACAAAAAAAATGACTTTTTTCATTGTGCGTTTGTGATAAGTGCGGCAAATGTTGCAGGATCCAGGCTTGCCCCACCCGGAAGCACACCATCGATTGCTGATTCTTTCACAAATGACGCGACATTCTCAGGCGTAACACTGCCGCCATAGAGTACTGCCGCTACCTGAGATGTTGCTTTGATTGCCGAAATAACATTGTTCGCGTTCTCCGGCGTGTCGGACTTTCCCGTACCGATCGCCCAAACAGGCTCGTAGGCAACTACCTCTACCCCGAGTGGTATCGGTGTCGCCCCGTCCGGAACGCAGTATATAATCTTTAAACCTGCGGCTTTGGCAAGTTCTACTTTTTTTGCGAGTATCTCGTCCGTTTCCCCAAAATATTTCCGGCGTTCGGAATGCCCGATGAGCACCCAATCGGCAAACTCTCTAATCTGACGCGCACTCACTTCCCCGGTATATGCCCCTTCCGGGTAGGCTGAAACGTTCTGCGCGCCAAGCATAAACGGCACATTTTTCATCTTCAACCCCGGCAGTACGGTAAACGGCACAAAAAGAACGAGCTGACAATTGACCGGCGGAAATTGAAAATTATTCAGCCACATCTCCGCCTCTTTACCTGTCTTATTACTCTTCCAGTTACCGGCAATAAAGAGCTGTTTCATATGATACTATTATATGTTATGCAGGACTCACTCCTCAATGATTTAAATTCCGATCAACAGGCGGCAGTCAAACACACGGAGGGACCGGTCCTCATTCTTGCCGGCGCGGGGTCCGGCAAAACCAGAGTACTCACCTACCGCGTTGCATACCTTATCGGCGAAAAACACGTCTCACCCGATTCTATCCTCATGCTCACATTTACGAATAAAGCCGCAAATGAAATGAAGGAGAGAATTAAAAAACTGTTACATACGTCGTCGGCGCCGTTTGCCGGCACATTCCACGCTCTCTGCGTGAAAATACTTCGCACAGACGGCAAACATATCGGCATCCCGGACGACTTTGTCATCTACGATGAACAGGACCAGTTGGACGCCATCAAAAATATCATGAAACGCCTCGATATTTCCAGTAAAAACTTTAATCCCGGTGCCGTCCTCCACACCATATCGGAAGCCAAAAATGAAATGATTTCCGCGCTCGAATACCCACAGTACGCCCGCGGGTTTTTCCAGGAAACGGTCGCAACTGTCTATATTGAATATCAAAAAGCACTTGCCGAAAACCACGCGCTGGATTTTGACGATTTACTGCTGCGCACCGTCGAACTGTTTATTAAACGCAAAGACATTGCCGGCGCCTATCAGGAAAAATACCGGTACATCCTCATTGACGAATACCAGGATACCAATAAAGTGCAGTATGTCCTAACGAAGCTCCTGTCTGCCAGGTACCGCAACATCTGTGTGGTGGGAGATGCGTCCCAGAGTATCTACCGGTGGCGCGGCGCGGATTTCCGCAACATCGTCAACTTTAAGCACGACTTTCCGAAAGTAGCGGAATTTCATCTGGAACAAAATTACCGCTCTACACAAATTATTCTGGATGCGGCATACGGCGTGATATCCAAAAATACCACACATCCCATCCTCAAACTGTGGACTCATAATCATGGCGGAGACCGGATACTCCTCTATGAAGCACGAAATGAACACGATGAGGCCACATTTCTTGTCCAGACGATATTGCAGGCAAACCGGCCATTTAACGATTTCGCCGTTTTGTACCGCACGAACGCGCAATCCCGGGTGCTGGAAGAAGCATGCCTTCACGCAGGCATCCCGTATATTTTAGTCGGCGGCACACGATTTTATGAACGCCGCGAAATTAAAGACGTGCTTGCATATCTGCGGCTCATGGCTAACCCCAAAGACATGGTCTCCTACCGGAGATTGGAAAAACTCGGGAAAGGCCGGTTGGACAAGTTTTTACACTTTGATTCTTCACTACGCGCTGACGACAAGCTGATTTCTCTGACAACACTGGAACTCATGGATCAGGTATTGGCTCAAACCAAATACCTGGAACTGTATGACGCCAACGTGGAAGAAGAGGCATACCGGCTGGAAAATATCAAAGAACTCCGGTCAGTCGCTACTGAATTTCCGGTACTCAAAGAATTTCTGGAAACCGTCGCACTCGTTGAGACACAGGAAAAACGGGGGCCGAAAACAAAAACTCCTCACTATTCCCAGGGATCGGTAACACTCATGACTCTGCATGCGGCCAAAGGTTTAGAGTTTCCTATTGTGTTTATGATCGGTATGGAAGAAGGACTATTCCCTCACGCCAGAAGTCTCATGGACCGGGAGGAAATTGAGGAAGAACGCAGGCTTTGTTATGTAGGTATCACCCGCGCCAAGGAACTTCTTTATCTCACCTACGCCAACAGGCGGCTATTTTTCGGCACTAGAACGCAAAATATGATATCACGGTTTATCGCGGACATCCCGACTCACGTGTTGGAATCACATGTATCTCTTTCTAGCGGCCGCGGGTGGCAGGATGAGGATATGCTGCTTTAAATTCTTCCAAATACCTTCATGCTGGCAAATATCATCGATCCTAAAACGATAAGTGTCGCCAGTACAATTTCTATGACGAGAAATGCCCGCGCAAATCCATGCACATGTCCAAATGAAAAAATCGGTCCGAATAATCTGCTGTCAATTGGCAGCCACGGGATAGGTTTCTGCATTTTCCTGGCCATTAATTGTATAATACCACTATGATTGGCCATCCGCTACAAACACCCGCATGGGGCAAATTCCGTAAGGAAATGGGTATTGATGTTGAATATCTGGGAGACTGGCAACTGACATTCCACCGGATCCCGCATACCCCCTGGACCATCGGGTATTTCCCCAAAGGTCCTGCACCGACCAAAAATATGATCGAAGAGCTTCGCGTTCTAGGAAAACAAAAAAATGCAATATTTATTCAATTGGAACCCAACACAAAAAGGGTGTCGGGACTCACGCCGTCTCATCATCCGCTATTCACAAAGTATACCTTTGTTCTGGACCTGACCAAATCCGAAGACGAACTCCTGTCCGCTATGCATCCGAAAACCCGGTACAATATCCGCGTTGCCCAAAAGCACGGGGTCATTATTACCGAGGATGATGCCTCATTTAACGAATACCTGCGGCTTACTAAAGAAACCACCAACCGGCAGGGGTTTTATGCACACAACCGGCGATATCATGAAAAAATGTGGGAGATTATGCGTGAGTCAGGCATAGCGCATCTGTTTACCGCCAGATATAACAATGAGGTGCTCTGTGCCTGGATTGTATTTGTGTGGGGCGACACGGTGTACTATCCGTATGGCGCTTCCAGCCGGAGCCATCGCGAGGTCATGGCTCCCGCACTGCTTCTGTGGGAAATTGCTTTATGGGGAAAAAAGAAAGGATTAAAAAAATTCGATTTGTGGGGCGCGATCGGCCCCCGGCCTGATCCCAAAGACCCGTGGTATGGATTCCACCACTTTAAAGAGGGATTTGCGCCACGCCTTGTGGAATTTGCAGGCTCATTTGATCTTGTTATCAACAAAACGCTTTACACCCTCTACACCATAGCAGATACCATACGATGGAAACTCCTTAAATGGCGCCGGTAATATGGAACTTCAACAATCCCCGCTCTATGCCACATACATCGCGTCTCTGAAATGGGAGATTATCACTCTGGACTCCGTGCGGATGTTTTACAAGCGTATTCCGTTTATGGGAGGGCTACTTAAAATCCAACGGCCGAAAAGACTTCCCAACCCGCGTAAACTTACAGCAATAATTAACACATTGCATATTAAAACTGTCGCTATAGAACCTGCCCAAGACCAACCCATGAATTCCTACAAAAAATGGACGGCGCGCGTTGGTAAACACGCCCGGGTAAGTCGTTCTGAGTATATGCTGACCAAAACCATACGCATCCCGTTATCTCCAACAGAAGACGCAATCTTCCGCGGCTTAACCGAAGCGAAGCGCCGTGCGGTACGTAAGGCTCAAAAAAATGGCGTAACAGTCCAAGAATCTGTGAATATTCGCGATCTGATTCATATTAAGAATAAATCAGGCGGTATGCTCGGATTTATCACGACAATCGGCATACATACGTTTTGGTCCATTATGTCCCCGCGCCATGCAACAATTTTACTGGCGTATAACCCGCGCCATGCCATCGTTGGCGGCGTTCTGCTCGTATTTTGGAACCGGATAGCATATTACTGGATCGCCGGGGCCAGCCGGGAAGGGAAAAGGTTATTTGCGCCGACTCTCCTGGTTTGGGAAGCTTTACGGGTCGCAAAACAACGGGGAGCTGCACACTTTGACTTCCTCGGCGTCTGGGATGAACGGTCGCCCACCAAACACCCGGACTGGAAAGGGTTCACAAAATTCAAGGAGGGATTTGGGGGCAAATCTGTCTATTATCCGGTCTATTAAGTTACCGTCCACACCAAGAAGAAGAACGGAAAAAACCAAATGAACAAATAAGCGCTCTGACGCCTGTTGTCGGCGGTTGGACTGGACACGGGGCAAATGCACAATTAGGACCTATCCTTCCCACATACGTGCCGTTGGGGCATTTCTTTACATCTTCGGGGCAAGCAATTGTTGCAGTGGTTGGTGTCGGTTTAAACGTGGGACACGGAGCAAACGCACAATTAGGCCCGGTTCTTCCGACGTATGTTCCGTTTGGACACCTCATAATTTCTTCCGTGCAACCAACGACTGGAGTTGGAGTAGATTTAAAAACAGGACACGGGGCAAACGCACAGCTTGGTCCTATCCTTCCCACATACGTGCCGTTGGGGCATTTCTTTACATCTTCGGGGCAAAAAACACCTACTGTTGGCTTCGTCTCCGGACATAATCCAATGTCACCACCGGGACAGGCCATCTTAATTCCGGGGCACCAACAAGAAGCAGATGTAGAAGTTGGTTCTATGAGCCAACATGTGGGTGGCCGTGCACAGGCAACATGTTCTTCTATGCCGTTGACTATACGAACAGGACACCCGCCGGGCGGGGTCGCACTACAGATATATCCTGCGGGACAATCCTTGTCGTTTGTACAGCGCTCTGAGGATGTCGGAACGGGTGTCACCTTTATTTCAGGACAAAGTCCTATGTCCCCTTTGGGGCATGCCATCTTTGTTCCCGGGCAATAACAGGATGCGGGTGTCGGCCGAACTACCGCACCTGTTAATTTAATAAAATCAACCCGTATTTGATCCCCCGGAACTACTCCGCGGTCAAACGTAATCATAATGTCATTGACAGTACTCTCGGGAATATTTCCCGCCAAATGAACTTTATAATCTCTCATCTTTCCGTCGGCAATACCTCCAACGGTAAGCTCCCTGGATGGTTTTGTTTTTCCGGAATCAGGCGTATACATTGCCGATGAATCGTCTCCGATTCCGATATTATAGTTAACTGTAAATACAAACTTATTTAGCGTTGGAGGTTTTGATGGTTTCGGTGTAATAGGATACGACGGTGAACATGAAATATTTGGTTTATGCCAACAAGAGCTTCTTCCTGCTTCTGAACAAACCCAATCTGATGGAGTACCTGATTTCTTTTGATTGCATGTTCCCCAGTACCACCCTTGGGTTAATTCTTTTTTTGTAATAGGACTTGTGATAGTAGAAGAATCTTCTTCCGTAAAACGAATTCTCTTATCTCCAGAATCACTTGGTGATTTATCTGGATTATCTGCACCGGTGGTGATCACCGGAAAAGTTCCATAATTTGGTTCTTTTTTTGGTTCTGTTTGAACACGTAAATCTCCCTGTCCCACTGCCATTCGAATTGCTATATATTTATTTCCCTCAGGCATCTTCGTATCCACAGAAGAATTGGTAATACTTGCGGTTTCCGAAATGATACCAACCTTCAGAATGCCGTCTTCTACGCTGATTTTTCCTTCTTCTTGAACTTCCCACCCCTCAGCAGTTTCTTTAAAATCCCACCGCTTATACTCTATTGTTTGTTGGGCTGCCCTCGAACGTAATTCCAACGATGATTTCACCCCCTGATATCCCAGGGTAAGAACAACCAATCCAAAGGCCATCGCAAAGATAATAAAAATAAGCTTATAAAAAGACATGGGTCTGCGGGAGGAAAATTTATTATATCTTGCCATACCAGTATTAGAACGATGCGGTCGGCGTCGGTGTATATTGAACCCAAGTTGGAACGGGGCCTCCGGTACTGCTTGGCCAGGGCGAAGGATATGTTGTCGATGGTGGGGTTATACAAGTACTACTTTGCCTTCTTATACAATCATCGGATGCATATTGTTTCCACACGGATGCAGATTTGCAACTTGTAGAGCCCCCTTGGGTCGCCGTATACCCATCACTGCAGGTATACTTAACATATCGATAGACATCAGTTCCACATGGCTCTGACAAACTATACTTACTTAAAGTAACCCTACATAAAGATGTCGGCGTTGGCGTTGTCGGACAAAATACTGTTCCGGGTTTTACATCACAATATACCTTAGCTCCTGTTTGGGGATCGATGATTCCGTCAACACACGGGGGTTTTTGAATACATGTTGGTATCCGGATCGGGCCTAGCGGCCAACATTGTGGTTTAGTAGCGCATTTGGTTGTCTGCTCAATTCCATTCACAATCGTAGTCGGACAGCCGCCGGGCGGGGTAGCACTGCATTTATACCCCGTGGGACAACGATTGTTTATACAAAACTCTCTGGGTTCCTCCGGAGGCTTGGGACACAATTTAATGTCGCCTACATCACTTCTGTTAGGGCCTTTGGGACACTCCATCCAGTAGCCAGGACAATAACAGGGGGTTGGTGTTGGGGTAGGTGATTTTTTCTGTAGTACAATGCGGATCCAATTCACATCCACCTGTGTTCTTGGCGCAGCTTCCCCACGAAATGTGACGGATACTCTTGCCACTGAATATGCAGTCAGTGTATTGGGGAAAGGAACAGTATACGTATGAAATTGTCCATCTGCGGTTCCCCTGATACGCAGTGTGGAGTTAGGAAGGTCTTCATATAAAACTTTCGTCGAAGCACTTGAGGCTAATTTTTTCTGGAAATGAACCTCTATGGTAACCGGTTCTGCCACTATCGTAGGACTAGCTAGGTTTATTACCTCGTTTTGAGAAATAAACGGTATTCTTGCGCTCATCTGAAAATTCCTAATGCCCGCAGGTATCCTAAAGGGTGTGTTGTACACGATACCTGATTCAGGAGCGTTAAATTTAGCATAAAAAGCTAACTTTCCCCCGGCCACTTTTACAGTATCCGTCGTCAAGCTCCGCCACCCTTCTGCCGTCGTTCCGTTAAACTCCCAGCGTTTCACCATCGTGGTTTCCAGTGATGCCCGGGAACGGATATCGCTTGTGTTTTTCACTCCCTTAAACCCCATAGCAAGGGCCATAAGCCCAAACGCGATGCCGAAAACAATGATGAAAATCTTGTTAAACGAGGTCTTTTTTGATGAAAATGAGGTAGCCATATAACTGCTGTTATTATCAGTCTTACATAATGGAGAAAGACATGTCAAGACCACGCCTCACAAATTAACCGAAATTCACAAAAATCACAGTGCTTCCCCGGAGTTGGCCGAAAATCGCTTCTCCCCATCTCCTCCGCTTTTTGCGCAATATCTTTTCTGGCTTGCACAAGTTGCTGGCTCGTTCGCGTTGCCGAAAGCTTTATCTGATCTTCCAAAAAATAAAATGACACTTTCACCTTTTCCGCCCCTCCTGCCAGGGCATACACCGTAAGCTGTAAATCACTCTCCGCGTTGCGGGTCTTGGGCATCGTGCCGGTTTTATAATCGATAATTTCCGTCGTTCCGTCGGTAAGCGTATCAATACGGTCTATTTTGCCGCCCAACGTAAGAGTTGGCGTAATTTTAATCTTAAATGGCTCCTCCAGAGCTCTTGGAACAATGTTCGGGTCATATCCTTTTTCGAAAAATCCCGTCAGCAAGGCCTTTCCGCGCTCCTTCATTTTCCCTTCGTATGCTTTGTCCCCGTACCCAACCGGCGACCAATGGTCCTCAAGGAGACGGAGTAAATCATTTTTCGTCGGATGGTTGCCTGCCCGCACAAGCGCATAAAATGCGTGCAGCGTTTTGTGAATCGTATCTCCGAATGTAAGCGCTGCCCTCGGTGGCACGGGAATTTTTAGGATATGACGATACTTATACTGAAGTGGACAGGTTTTGAACGTCTCCAGTTGTGAATATGACAGGTAGGTAATCGGCGGGCGAAGCGGTGGGTGGTCCGGCTCTTCCTTCGCTTTGGCCCAATCAATCAATGGCAACTGCCCATTCTCCGAATTTTCAGCGAACAAAGGTTTTTCTCCGAGTGCCTCCCTGATAAATGCTGACAATTTTTTTTCACGCTTCCCCTCTCCGTAATATTTCGCACCGGAGAAATACAAGGCGTCGCGTGCGCGCGTCATGCCGACATAAAACAGACGGCGCTCTTCCTGTTCGTGATAATCTCCAAGTGGTAATATCTCTTTGACCAGCGCGTCAGGAATGGGAATCTGTTCTTTCCGTTCAATTGTAGGAAACCGGGCTGACACGATATTCACGAGAAATACGACGTTAAATTCAAGCCCTTTGGCTGAATGAATCGTCAGTATATTGACAGCATTGTTTTCGCTCCAGTCTGTATCGGCCGAAAGCGGTGACTCGCCCAACGTCATAGACAGATCAATCCAGTCGACAACGGTAAATACACCGGCGTCTTCATGTTCGATCTCATACGTCTTGAGTTTATTGAAAAATTTCGCCAAATTTTGCGCGATCTTTTCTTCTTTGGCGGTTTTATAGGTTGCGAGCTTTTTGAGAAGTCCTGTTTCTTCAAGAAAGAAATATAAAATCTGCCCTGCTGTTTCTTTTTTCATCAACCCCAAATGTTTATGAATCAAGGTAGCGACAGGCAAATTCTTTTTTTCACACGCTTCAAAAAGCGAGATGCCGTATTTTCTGGCATCGTTTACCAACGCCGCAACGACCAGGGGTGGAATGTCAAAAATATCCATAGACAGAAGCCTATACATGGCGACATTATCTTCATAGTTGTAGAGCACTTTGAGATATGCAATAAGATCCTTGACTTCCGGCTGACGGAATAGCTGACCGGGTCCTAAAAATTGGTACGGAATACCGGCGCGTGACAGGGCCCGGACAAACGGTTCCGCGTGATTGTTCGCCCTCACCAAAATCGCGATATC
>MFKE01000029.1:20435-21628 GCA_001779455.1 Candidatus Gottesmanbacteria bacterium RIFOXYB1_FULL_47_11
AAAGGACTTCAACCGGTGCCCCGTTTACCCTCCGCATGCTTTCAAGTTTTTTATCAATTTTTTCGGCAGCTTCTAACCGGTCCGGGTTATTGTGCTGGATAAGATCATAGGAGCGGTCAAGAATTTCTTTTGTAGAACGATAGTTTTTGGTAAGGACGACTATTTTTGCCTTCGGAAATGTTTTCCGGAATTGGATGATGTTGGATATCGCCGCCCCGCGCCAACGGTAAATGGCCTGATCATCATCGCCGACAACCGTAATATTTTTTTTCTTCCCTGCAAGTAAAACCGCCAATTCATTCTGCGCGAAATTCGTATCCTGAAATTCATCAATGAGAATGTATTTGAATTGCTGCTGATATTTTTTGAGGATTGCCGGCCGCGTGCGGAATATTTTTAGCGTCCAGCTGATCAAATCCGCATAATCGGCGACACTCTCCTTCACTTTCAATTCTTCATACGTCCGAAACGCAAGAGATAATTCATTTTTTTCAAATTTGAGATATTCGGCAACTGACACATCCTCATCTTTTAACCGCGAGAAATGCGTAATCATTCCTCCGATAAACTTCGCCGGATTGCCGAGCGGCCGAAAATCTTTCAAATCGAATTTGAATAAATTCTTCCGAAAAAACATGATGGTTTCCGCTTCCGTCATGAGCTTGTACCCGGGGTCTATCCCCACATTAATTGCTTCGGTGCGCAGTACACGGTCGCAGAACGCATGGAATGTGGAAATCCACATCTGGGTCACGCCGTATGGGAGCGCAAGATCCACACGGGATTCCATCTCGCGGCTGGCTTTTTCCGTAAATGTAAGAGCGAGAATTTCCTGAGGCTTGGCCCGGCCGGATGTAATGAGATGTTTAATCCGTTCGGTGACAACGGTCGTCTTGCCGGTTCCGGCACCGGCGATAATCAGAAGCGGGCCGTCCCCGAATTCTACCGCTTTCTTCTGCTCGGGATTTAACTTCTTCTCATCAACCGGAATCTTTACCATGTGGAGCAATTATATACTACCCCAATATCTTTTCGAGAAGCTCGGCAAATTGTTTATACTGGGATCCTTTTTCCAAATTAAAATGAGCTTCGCCGGATCGAAACAATAATCCTCCGCCCAAATTCTTCTGAAAAATCCTGCTTTGATTTACTCCACAATCGTATGGGTCGTTATCAGAACAGAAAAAATAAAA
>MFKE01000029.1:21653-21937 GCA_001779455.1 Candidatus Gottesmanbacteria bacterium RIFOXYB1_FULL_47_11
TTCCACTGAAATGATCCGCTTACCAATGATTCTTTATACGGATAGTATTGGGGCATGTTTCCCATGTCGGCAGGACCGGCCACAAGAAGGGCTTTGTTAATGACTGTGCCGTGAGGTAACAATTCAAGAATTCGGAGAATAAGCGTTGCTCCCGCGGAATGACCAACAATCACAGATTCGTTGTCAAATTTCCATTTTTTGTCTCCAAATATGGTCGCAAGCCAAGATTTTCGGTCGGGTTTCTCGGAGTTTGGCAAATCCGGAACCCAAACCTTATAGCTCTC
>MFKE01000030.1:0-6741 GCA_001779455.1 Candidatus Gottesmanbacteria bacterium RIFOXYB1_FULL_47_11
CGCAAATTTCCAAAAACGGAACTGTTTGGCTCGAACCTATGAGAGAATTCGTAAATTGCGCCTTGCAGGCGCAAAAAATCGCGCGCGCAAAAAATAATTGCCATGATTTATCAATCATGGCAAAAAAAGTCGGCTCGAACTTCTTTTTAATGAATCGGCGGCTCCCGGCGAATTTGAATTATGCCTTTGCAGCGCTGTCTGCGGAGGGGGGCGCAGCCAGCGCTGCCCCCACTTCCAACTCGATTTCTTTTTTGGTGAGCGCGCCGGGATTCGAACCCAGAACCAATTGCTTAAGAGGCAATTGCTCTACCGTTGAGCTACGCGCCCGTGGCGCGCCTGGAGGGAATTGAACCCCCGACCCTCTCGTCCGAAGCGAGATGCTCTAATCCGCTGAGCTACAGGCGCAATCAACGCAATTATATCAGGTTTTACCGTTTTGTTGACGTTTTATGGAAGGGCAAGCAGGTTAATGAAGCTCGCTTTTGCGTTCTTTGAGATACTGGCTCCAACTTTCGATGAAGTCAAAGACGACGACCATCGGCGTTTCGATGAGAAACGTAAAAAGGATGGCGATAACATTGTATTCTTTCCACTTGGCAGCCAGAAACGATCCGATACGTGCAATCGGTACAGAAACCATGTCCAGGAGAAATTCCCATACGCTTGAGCGGTCATCAACGGAGAGCTCCTTGGACTTGTTGCGGATAAGGACAGCGGCGAAGAACGTCAGTGCGATCGTAAAGGTATCGAAAAGCACCGATGTGATGGGGAGCCGTGCGATATAAAAGACGTAGCCCACGCCTCCCAGCACGCCGAACATCATGACCATATACAGGATGGCCATAATCAATGATACGACGGAATTACTCTGTCTTTTGAGATAGACGTCGAAGTGCTTGGTTCGTTCGTCGCTATACATAAACTGGTACACGGCTTTCTTGACCCGTTCGATGTTATCCGCAGCCGGAGGGTGGATAATGGAGACGAGCGCAAACATGACGGCCGTCGGCACGACAAAATCGATAATCGCGGTAAACAAGTTAAATCCCTCATAAAACCATGACGCCATAGGGACTTCAATGATAAAGAACGTTACCCAGTTGGAGAGGAATACCGAAAGTGTCGAAAAAATAGCCAGTCGTACCAGACGGGTTTTTAAAGACGCGTACCGTTTTTCGTAGACCTCGACAAGATGATCGGTAAGGGCAGTTTTATTGGAGAGAATACCAACCAGTTTTTCCGGAGTTTCTTTATACTGTTCCATGATATCTCCGATGAGCATGAAGACGGCATCCGTCCGTTCACAGATGGTATAGAGTTGGCGGCTAACGGGATGCTCAAGTACCTGTTCACTCGAAAGCCATACCCGGGGAACCTCGGTTGCCAGCCGTGCAAGAAGCGTTGCCTCCGGCGCCCCCCAGCCCGGGTAGCTGTGCTTCAGCAGCTCATAGAGGATGAAGTGATCGTCCAGATCAAAGAGCGTTCGGCAGGTTGCGATAAATATATGCGTTTTCTTTTCCTGGTCACTGAGAGATCCCTGGGGCAGAATTCGGATGCGGCCCGTAAGGGACTCCGTCATTGTCTGAATAAGCGCGCGTTCCTTGACGGGATTTGTCAGAATTTCTTCTATTTCGCAGGCCGCCAGCTCGATAATGAAGGTTGCGAAATTTATTTTTCGCTTCAGTGGAATGAGATCAGGTGACGCAAACTCCGCATGGTCGATAATATAGAGGTATTTTTTGAGCGCATTTTCCACCGTAAGGACGGATTCTTTGGATACGTCATCGTTTGGCAGATGCCCTCCGCGGATGAGGTCGCTCGTTATTGAATAGGCCACCCTGTATGTATCGATGTCCGTCCGGATGGTGACGCCCGAAAGCTTGGGGAAGAGCGTCCGTTTGAGCGCGCGTTCGATGGCGCTTCTCCGCAGGACATTGTCGTCTTTCCAGTCGACGACTTTCCGGACCATTTCGTAAAACTTTGCAATTCGGGAGGCTATTTCGTCAACATGGATGGGCGTGACAACAATCTTAGCGCTTTTGAGCCCCTGCACATATGTTTTTGCCAAGCGTTCAAACTCAGGCGTTAAAGGGTGAATATCTTCGCCGATAGGGGCAGTAGGTTTATCCTCAGGTTGTAGCGTAGGATCAGTCACGCTGTTAAGTATATCAGATTTAGCGTGCTGCCGGGTAGCAAGGCGTCAACCTTCCTTACGACGAAGTAATGGACGGCCATGCTCGTGGTCTCTCACAGTAAACCCTCCTCCGAGAATCGCTTTTTCGAGGGCATCTTGCAGCTGCACACCCGCATCATTATCCGGTCCGATATAATGATCAATGTACGCTCTACCGGAAGGGGTTTCCCTAAAATCTAATATTCCCAAATCGCCGCCTCCATGGAGAACCAAAAACTGAACTTCACGGGGGGAAAGATAGTTTCGATCAAAACTGACGAATCCGTCATTTATTCGTATTTTGTCCATATAACACCGCAACAATGAGTTATGTCGCTTTGGTACGCAGAATAATACTACCGTCTCTATATACCGTCAATTACATGATCAAAAATTCTTGCGACCTAGACGATTTCTAACTTACAAAAAGCGAGATGATTTGAGCGGTGAAACTCTATTACCTCTTTAGTTGATCCACCCTCTGTGCCAACGAACGTCATATCAAACTGTTTGGCGTATTTCACCATCTCTCCTCTTAGGTTTGGAAATGCGAAGAGCTTGAATGGTGTATATAGCGCTTGGTGAGTTGTCAGAACGGGAGCAGACCCTTTTGGTGATTCGCGCATTACATAAAAATTCGGATTATGCACTATTTGCTGAAATACGGCTTCAACAAAATCTGTACGCACCGTAGGTTTATCAGGGCAAACCACGAGGTCAATATCATTATATTCAGGCCACAGAATATCCGCGCTTGAACCGACAGCGAGCGTACTAAGCGGTGTTCTCATGGCGCGTGCCACAGACAGTAAATGTTGGAGTAAAAACATTAAATACGAGCGATTAACGGGGTGTAATCTATTGAAATATTCGGATGCTTGCACTTCTCCTGTTTGATGATATGGATAATCACGGTTTCCCCAACGAAGTTCAGGAGTTTCTAATTTAGTCATAGAAGCGTTGTGTGTATAATACGAAGTTTCTTTACATCAACAAATGATACTATTTTGATACTGTAATCCACACGTTACCATTGGGGACATGGGGACAGCGTTCCGTGGTCGCGCTGGATACACCTTCTGTTTGCATTGACGTAATGCGTTGAGCAAGATTGCACGTTGATGGTGCATCAGGTGGTACTTGGGTTGTGGCAACGTCGGGATATTCCTTGCTATCAAGCGCAGTTACACGAACGCCATCTTTATCTATTGTTAATAGCGTGCTTCGCCTAATCCAAAAACCACTTTGGTCTACGCTCTCCGCACTCATGCGTACACTAGGCGGTGTGGCAATGGGACATAATTGTGAACAAAGCGGTGGCCGTTCTTGACTAGTTGGCATAAGAGCCGAAGTATAGAGCTAAATAGCGGGAAAAGTCAATATATTCTTTGGGTCCCCTACGGGACTCCATGCGAACCTATTTCATGCAGTATAGCCTCGAAACGGAATTATTGAGGGTGGCGTACATGCAGATAAAACTTTCGAAGAGTTACCCTGTATCTCTTGGGTGAAATAATGGCCCCGCGTGAAGGGAAGGGCCGCCATCAAGCCTGCGCCGTGCAGAACGATAATGGCTGTTTTTTTCTACACGTGCAAGTTGTCTTTCTGCCCAATCCACTTTAGCAGCAGACTCAAGTCGAGGTTCAGCTAAATTATATTGTTGATCAAGCTCAAGAAGTCTATCTTGTAAAACTTCATGGACAGCCAGTGCTCCATTCTCGACCGGTGTTAAAGAATTTAATCCAATTGCCGCTCGATGATCAATTTGTTCTCTTATTTTATTGGAGTAATCGGGCGGCATAAGCTCTTTTATTCTTGCCCTCTTAAAATTCCAAGTTCCCCACGCTGGTGCTTCACATTTTGCCATGGGGGTATATTATTCAAAACAAGTTGCTATGTCAACCCTAATGAAGTTTTAGGGTCCCTGGCTGGATAAAGTTCGAACCACAGAGTGGCTTTATGGTGTCCCCTTTTTTGTATAAGTAGATATGTTTAGTTGCTTCGAGCGGCAGAGGATGTTCGAACTTGTTTCTCAACATAAAATAACTTCCTTCTTACAAATATATAAATAAAGGAACAAGTATTTTTGCATGTGAATCCGGACGGAGCTATTTTGTTTGATGTACTAATAACGGCATGACCCAAAGATCTTCACTACCCCCCGTTTCTCCCTCCTCCCCGAGTTGATCATAGGAATACCAAGCCCCAAAATTGGGATTGACTATGCACTCTAAAGCACCTGTAAATGTAGCAGTTCGTATTCTCTGATTAGATTTCAGGAGTCTTGTTCCTTTTGTTTCGAAATGAATGATATCCAGCTCAAGGTAATCTCTGACTGTCCCAAGAATAAATTTTGAATTAGGAAGCCATTTTTGAACAGAAGACGTTAACCGATCGAGTTCCTCCATTTGTTCATTAATCCCCTTATTGTTAGTTAACGGCAGAATTACTATTGAGGGATTGAAGCTAACTTTTTTGGGCGGAACGATTTTTTCAACCTCATGAAAAGAGAACTTACCCCAATCAGAACATGGTTGCCATATTTTCAAAAAGTCTGGATTCTCTTTTTGTAGATGCGAAAAGGATGCACCGGTTAGCTCATAGGTAAGCCACCCTCTCTGACGAATCAACTCAAGGTCTCCCCGCGTGAAATCGGAAGAAATTATTTCTTTGGATTCTAGTGTACCTTTTAGCATCGTGCACGATTGTATCACATGATGTAAATTGATTAAAGACTTGGCACACCTGGTACGCACAAAATAACGTAGAAACAGAGGTGTTGCGGGTCACAACGTTGGAAATAATGCAATACGTTGTCTTGTTGTGATCAATTTAACAACATTTTGAGGCTAATTTTGGTTCCCCTACGGGATTCCATACAAACCTGGTTTATGCAGAATAGGCTCGAAGCGAAAATGTTGCGGGTGGCGTATAGGTGGATAGGTCTATAAAGAGGGCGTTTAAAACTTGATTATGAGAGGAGCTTTCTCCATACGGGCGCATCTATTCCTTTAGCATAATAGTCTTTAGCGATAGCTATTGGTTTCCCAAATATTTTATTCCATGCACCTCAACCAGTAAATTTGTAGCGGGGACCGCTATCCATAATTAATTCTGTATATCCCTTTTGTTTTGCTTCTTTCTCGATAGTATGCACAAGAGCTTGACCTGTTCCCTGTCTACGATAATCTTTCGAAACAAATGCATTCACTAATTCTATCGGTTTTCCAGTCGTAACATATTGAAGTAATCTTGGGTCTGGAGTCCTCATTCCCATTGAGCCCACCACATTTCCATCTTGAGTTACGGCAACAAAATAGGTCCTATCGTTTTTTCCTGAAATGCTTTCCTCCATCGCTTGTAAAGTACTTTCTAATTCTTCCGTTAGTAATTCGTGTGTTTCGCTATCCCGTATCCATGTTTCAAGAATTGGTTTTAACAGGGAAAGATCCGACGTTTGAATAGGCCTAATAGACCCACTAAACGGGACTTCATGTTGACGCAGCTCTGTTGGAAACATGATGTAATTATAGCAGAAATAGACAAATTAGATCGCTATAAGCGCATAAACCTCTAGGGTGACTGACGGGATTCGAACCCGCAACAGCCAGCTCCACAAGCTGGTGCACTACCATTGTGCTACAGTCACCAATGTCTCAATTATACCATTTTTTGTTACGGGCCGAAGAAGCGGGCAAGCACAGTAAGTGGTGCAATTTGTATGCCTACGAGGATATCCGCCCAGCTAAATTGCCCGTCCCCGCTGAAATCCAGAGGTAGAAACCGCTTGGGATATATGGTGGTTGTTTTGTCCTGCAGGGCACCGATGACCTGGCGCGGCAGATACCCCGGCACAAGAATCACCACTCGGTACGGGTTTCCGGGAATGATGTTGGTGAGTCCGCGGGCAGTCACAATCCCCTCTTTCATGGATAGGCCTGTAAATTTCTGGAGAAGCGTATTGTTGTCATACACAAGCACGGATACGTTGGATGCGTCGCCGGTTTTTCGCCAGCCGAGTAAACTGCGGATTTCTACGCTCGGCGGCGGGACAAGCGCAACTTGCCGCGCTTGCAAAAGAACAGATTGATCATTATGGTGGAGTGTTGCGGTAATCTGGAGTGTCCCTGTTTTGTTTGGCATTTGCACATGGATCGTTATGGTTCCTGTGTTTTCCGGCTCCAGATACGGAAGCGGATCAACAATGACGGGAATTGGTGTATCCCCATCACTTACCGTTAGCATATAGTCGCCGACGCTCAGTATCCCCTGTCCCGTGTTTTGCATATCTGCCCTCAGCGTATAGGTAGATCCTGCCACGAGTTTCTTCGGAAGCAAATCGTTTTTCAATATATAGGATTCCCGCTGTTTGGGCTGGCCCTTGGTTTTGGGGAGGTTCCGATATGCATCATACATAGGATACATGTCTGCAGATCCCAGGCGTCGCCAGGAAAAGTGATCAAACGGCGTGTCCTGATAGTTGTAGAGAAACGGCGTAATCGCGGCAATTCTCGGATCCGTCCAGATACCGGAAGCGGCAATTTGAATATTCCCTGCAACCTGATCAG
>MFKE01000030.1:6774-26851 GCA_001779455.1 Candidatus Gottesmanbacteria bacterium RIFOXYB1_FULL_47_11
TCCCCGGCCGCGGGCGTAGGGTGATCCCGAGAACCCCGGATTGGGGTAGCTGTGCGAAGTCCAGCCGTCCATAAGCGTAAGAATTTCGGGGCGTGCGGCGATCATCTGCTCCAAATACGCGGCTTCATCCATGGCGTTGCCGTCGGATGCGGAGGATGCATCCAGTCCGGCGGGGAGGACAAAAAAGTCTTCGTTTGCGGCTTTGAGTGCCTTGGCAAGTAGTACAAATGTGTCTGCATAATCTTCCGGATCAAGTGTTCCGCCCCATTCCTTCGCGTGATTGGGCTCATTGTAAAGGATGACGTACCGGTTTTCCGTCGGCCAATTAAGGCTATTTAAAAGGGTGACAAGTTCGTACAACCGGTCTTTGGTCGGCCTGACCCATACACCGCCCTCCACGTGCGTTGCCAACCGGATAATGGGCACAAGATGCATCCGTCGAAATTCATTAAACAAAGTTTGCCACCGTCCGCCGTCGCGCTCGTTGTCGGACAACACCATGGTTACATATCCCCAATCCCCTCCGCTCGTGTTGAGAAGTGCTGGCAGATCCGTAAGATCATTGGTGTCAACGATGTGTATACCATAGCGATTGTTTGGCACGGACAGCGGATTATAGATTGCGAGCACCGGGTGCGGAATGACCAATATGGCGAGAAGAATGAGAACTAAAAACATGCGGCTTATTATACACGAAATATTTGGTATAATGACTCGTGCGCGGGTGTAGCTCAATGGTAGAGCGCCAGTTTTCCAAACTGGTGACGAGAGTCCGATTCTCTTCACCCGCTCCATGCTCCTGTAGCTCAACGGATAGAGCAAGCCCCTTCTAAGGGTTAGATGAAGGTTCAATTCCTCCCAGGAGCGCACATATGTTACGATTCAAAAAGTATATTTTTTTCTTTGCGCTTGCATTTATTTTTTTCGCCGCGCTTGTTGTCCGCATATACCAATTAAACACGATTCCTGTCGGCATGACTGATGATGAGCTGCGTGTTGTTGTGAGCGCATACAATCTCTGGCATACAGGCCGTGACCTTAAAGGCGTTACATTACCGTTTTCGTTTGTTCTGAACGATTATTCGTTTACTCCGGTATCCATATATCTGACGGCACCGTTTGTCGGCCTCGCGGGATTGTCACCTTTGGCAGCCCGCCTGCCGTTTGCCTTGGCAGGTACGGCAGTTGTTATCCTGACCTATCTGACTGGGAAACGCTTGTTTGGCAGCCGCATGATTGGATTTTTTGCAGCATTCGTCATGACATGGAACGTGTGGGCGATCCAGCTCTCACGCATGGCATATGAAGCGGTTTTTGCACTTCTTTTTTACTTATGGGGGACGTATATTTTTCTCGGAGACTGGAAAAAGCATCCGATCCGGTCCATTACGTATGCCATGTGTTTATTCTTTTTGGCATTTAACAGTTATAATGCCATGAAGGTTCTTTTGTTCCCCGTTGTGTTGATTCTTGTCTGGTACAAGCGGAAGGAATTGTTTCGGAATTATCGCAGCGTAGCGGTTATCGGAGGGTTTTTTGCCGCAACCATAGGGCTATTTCTTTATTATTCCGTCGTGCAGGGCGCAAGCGCCCACGGCGGAGCCATAACAATTTTTCAGGATTCTGCGGCAGCTGCACAGGCAGTGGAGCTCAAACGCCGCGCTTCTTCTGCGCCTGAGTTTCTGAAAGTGTTATATCACAATAAGGTTACGTACTATGCGGGTCAGGTCGTGCATCATTATCTCTATACATTCTCACCGGATTATTTATTCTTAAGTCAGGAAGCAAGCGGTATTTATTCCTTGTGGTCTCGCGGAAACCTGTATCTTATTGAGTTGCCACTTTTACTACTGGGGATATTTGCCGTCTGGCGCCGCAACAAAGAAATATTTCCGCTTGTTATTGCCATGCTTCTCGTCGCACCATTGCCATCAGCAATCGGACCGGCTCCTTTAACGTATGCCACACGATCAAGCTTTATGCTTCCCTGGTTTGCCCTGTTTATTGCGGTCGGGTTATACGACTGGATCATAGCGATCAGCAAGAGATATGCAAGATACGCAGTAATCATAGTCATCGGAATATTGTATGCGCTCGCTATTTGCGGGTATCTTCGCCAGTATTATTTTGAATGGCCCCGCTATAGTGCCAAATCATATGCGTGGGACATGAAGGAAATCGTACAATTTATTCAATCAGACCGTGCGTCCGCTGACCGTTTTTTGGTCGCCAATACCGGGGATACATTTTTTCTGCACTATGCATTTTACACGGGTTTGGATCCCCGCGTTTTGCAGCGTGCCTATGAGGGAGAATCGGTTCTTAACTCACTTGATGGTATTGAGGTGTTGCCCGCGTGTTTGACTCCGATAGAGCAGGATCCGCGGCTACACATTGACAAGCGGACAGTCTATATAGCACGTGCAGACTGTCACAGTATAGCCGCAGACCGGGTCATTTATTTGCCCGACGGGTTGCCGGCGTGGAATATATATGGAATCCCGCTAGAAGTTGTTCCCCATCCTTAGTTCGTTTAGGAATATGCCCAGCACTTTTAGTCCCGTGGGTATGGCATAGGCGGTGCTTGCTCCTCCGATTCTGGGGCTTTCGCGCGTCGGGAATTCCGCGATCTTCATGCGCAGTTTAAGGGCGCGTATGGACATTTGGTACTCGATAGCAAATCCCTCTGCGTTTACATGAAGGCGCTTAAATGCGTTTCGTGTCAGCGCGCGGTATCCGTTAATTGAATCGGTTAAATGTCCGCGGAAGAAAATATTTGCAAGCAACGTAAATCCCTGATTTGCCCATGCCCGAAGTTTTATGGTCTGATCATCTTCCTCGTTTTTACTGCCCTTCATAAACCGTGAGGCGATGGCCATGTCATAACCCTGGTCTAAATACTGAATAAGTTTTGGAATATCGCGGGGGTCTTCGTTGCCGTCGGGAGAAAAAAATATCAGATAATCGCCCCGGGCTTCACGGGCAGCGATTCGGAAAGCTTCCCCGCGTCCGGGTTTGGTTTGCGGGACGACACGGATATGATGTTTTCGGAATAGTTCAACGGTTCCGTCATGTGATTGGTAGTCTACGGCAAAACATTCAGAAACGGATTCCGTCGGAATCGAGGAAATCAGGTTTCTCAATCCTGCAATTTCATTCCGGGTCAGGATGATGAGACTTGTTTTTCTGGTCATGTTAGTCGATAAATTGGATAATGTCACCGACGCGTACACCAAGCTTCTGTATGACGTCCGCATTAACTTCAAGTATTTTATCAACCGGCACATGCGGTGATACTTCAACAGGTCGGCTTGCATCCGTTGCCGGAGCCGCAATATGTTCCGAGAGCTCCACTACTCTGTTGCCGTCGATCCAGATGAAATCCAGCGGAAACCGCATGCCTTTCATCCAGAAACCATACCGGTCTTTGTTTTGGTATACAAAAAGCATCCCCGAGTCCGATGCAAGTGCATCGCGGTACCCGAGACCCCGTTCTTTCTCCGACGAGGTCAGCGCAAGCTCCAGACGAATCGGTTGCCCGTTGATAATTGCTTTCATCCCGAGGGGGTGACGGGTATAAAACCATATAGTAACGAAAGTAATAACGATGAAGCCTGCAACAAAATACTTTTTCATGTGTTTATGGTATCAGCGTTTGTGCGTCATAACAAACGTAAGAAGCTCTTCAAGGCAAGAAATATCAATATGTGAACGCATTGTATTCAATAGGCGTACGGCTTGCGTGTGGTATTTTTTGAGGTCACCATCTGCGGGATAATATCGTACAAGTGTTTTTTTACCCTCCCGTGTATCACCGGGGATATTGAGTGTGTCGTTTTGCATTTGAAAGAGTATCCCCATGGATTCACCCAATTGTTCCATAAGGTCAATGGTTTTTTTGTCTGCGCGGGCGAGTGTCGCCCCTGCCATCATGGGAAGTGAAAATGAATATCGGGCGGTTTTGTATTTGTAAAGCGAGAGTATGCGTTCTCTTGCGGACGCAGATCCCGCAACGTCTTCCATTTGTGCAACACCGACCTCCTGAAATATCACAGCACTTATTTTTGCCACACCAGTGTCAGACAACAATTCCTGTGCCAGGAAAAAACATATGTCCCCGACACACATGGCCATTGCTTCGCTTTTGTACTGCACGTGCATCGCGGGATGACCCCGGCGCATGTCATCATGGTCCATGATGTCGTCGTGGACCACAAGGCCGGTTTGGATGAGTTCGTATGCTGCCGCCACGCGGAGCGCATCGTTTTTGACGTTTCCGCCAAGAAGATCGTGGGTAAGAAGCACAAGTGACCCGCGGATGGTTTTACCTCCGGAAACAACGCCGCTGATTTTTTCCAGCGCATCCGGTCCCCACGGATTTACCCGCGCAAAATCTTTGTGTTTGGGCGAGAGAAAACCGGCCAAAAATGCATCCACTTCCTTTTTATATTGCAGAAGTTTATCCATACACTAAGTCGGGGTGGTGAGACTTGAACTCACAACCTCATCGTCCCAAACGATGCGCGCTAGCCAATTGCGCCACACCCCGCTTTCCGCTCTGTGCCCAGAAGAGGACTCGAACCTCCAAGGGATTGCTCCCATACGCTCCTGAAGCGTACGCGTCTACCAATTCCGCCATCCGGGCTATGGGGAAATTATATCAGTTTATGGAGTTCTTGAC
This sequence comes from Candidatus Gottesmanbacteria bacterium RIFOXYB1_FULL_47_11, assembly GCA_001779455.1. Classification (GTDB taxonomy): domain Bacteria; phylum Patescibacteriota; class Microgenomatia; order UBA10105; family UBA927; genus XYB1-FULL-47-11. The sequence goes on from MFKE01000030.1 coordinate 11,456, forward strand.
GATCTGCAGCACAAAGTCATCAAGCGTCATGCCGTGCGCCTGTATGCTAGCAGTCATCGCGTCCCGCGGATCCGGATCAAACCCGGCGTTTGCGTTTGCCTCCAAGAAATACCACTGCCTCACCTTCGGGTTATAGCGAAGGTCAAATCGTGCATAGTCCCGCAGGCCCAGCGCATAAAACGCGCGGATAGAATCTTTTTTAATTTGCGAATCGATGTCGGTTTTAAGCTGTTTCGGGGGGGCCACGAAGTGGCAGCTTTTGTAGACAGCCATATTTTTGCTCCACTTCTCGTCAAATCCGTAGATATTCCACTTATTTTTTACCTTCCCCCGGAATGCAATTTCCGCAATCGGCAGGGCAACGGTTTTATTCTTCATTTCCAAGACCGTTACCTGGAGTTCTTTGCCCGGAATAAATTCTTCGACGAGAATGGTCTGACGGTGTTTATTGCGCAGGCGTTTGATAAGAGCCTTAAATTGGGTGTAATTGGTCGCTATTGATTTGTTTGTAATGCCGATACTGCAATGTTCATACGCGGGTTTGGCGATGACCGGAAATTTACCGGGAATCATAGACCGGGATATACGTTCGCGCAGACTTATAATTGAATATTTGGGCGTCGGCAGTGTATTTTTTTCGAATAATTTTTTGGTCCTTAATTTATTGTTGCTTGTGCGTATTGCATCAAAGTTACTGCCGGAGTGCGGAATTTTTAACCGATCAAGAATGCGGGCAATCTGTAATTCCATAGCTTTACTGTCGACGAGGTTAAAGACGAAATGTGCTTTCAGCTTTTTGAGATTCGTGAGATCCTCGGGGGAAACCTTAATTATTTGCACACGGAATCCCCGCCTGCGGAATAACCGTTCCATATACCGGACGATTTCATCGGTTTGATTGTCGACGAGCGAGTGTTCGTGTGAAAAATATTTATCCGTAATACTTTTCGGGACATAATGGTACAGAAGTGCAATTGTTTTCATATTACTATCCGATAGGAATATATATTGACCCATTTATACTTAATAGAAGTTTTGGGCGTTTGTCAACTACCTGCGCGCCGATGTACAATAAAGCTGCGCCGAGGTGGTGAAACTGGTATACACGCAAGACTTAAAATCTTGTGGCTGTAAAATCAGCCGTGTGGGTTCGACCCCCACCCCCGGCACAGGAAGATTTGTTATCATGGCTTTCTTCGGTTCAGGACGACGAGGTTTCCTTTCTCCGCTGACAAATACATGGTAAAATACCTGTGTTGATGCGGACGTGGCGGAACTGGTATACGCGTACGCTTGAGGAGCGTATCCCGAAAGGGGTGGAGGTTCAAGTCCTCTCGTTCGCACAAATTGGTTTGCCCGCTTAGCTCAGTGGTAGAGCATTCGCTTTACATGCGAGTGGTCGGGGGTTCAAATCCCTCAGCGGGCACTGACGAATCATTTGATATAATACATGTTCAGTGTTATTTGCCGAGATGGCCGAGGTAGTTATAATCCCCTTGTGGGACAAGGCGAAAGCGAAAGCTTGCGCGGGATAACCTCGATTAACAAGTGAATAGTATGCAGTAAATCTGCCGAGATGGCCGAGGTAGTCAAGGCGCTTGTCTGAAAAACAAGTTATCTGGGTGCAACTCCTAGTCTCGGCACCCTAGGCGGCGTTAGTTCACCGGTAGAATGTCTCCTTGCCAAGGAGAAGGTAACGGGTTCAATTCCCGTACGCCGCTCAAGTCTATTTGCGGGGTGGTGTAATGGTAACACGCCAGACTTTGGATCTGTGCGACTCTAGGTTCGAATCCTAGCCCCGCAGCAATCATTACTCATATCGTAACGCTTCAATCGGGTCCAGCTTGGATGCGCGGATGGCAGGTGCGACACCGAAAATAATTCCGATAAGCGCGGAAAATCCGGATGCAAGCATGACAGACCACGGGGTGATGTACGTTTTTATGACGGCATTAAGGGCAAGAGAACCCAGGGCGCCGATAATAATACCGATAATACCGCCGAACAAACTCAGGATAATCGCTTCGATGAGAAATTGCGCAAGAATATCCCGCGGGGTCGCGCCCACAGCTTTCCGGAGTCCTATCTCCCGTGTCCGTTCGGTGACGGATACAAGCATGATATTCATAATTCCGATTCCTCCCACCAAGAGCGAAATGGCTGCAATACCGCCGAGGGCTACGGTAATGACGCTCAGAAATTGGGTAATGGTATTGAGGAGGTCCGTCTGCTTCATGACGGTAAAATCATCTTCCTTGAGCCTCCGGAGAAGTACGCGGTTAATGTCAACGGATGCCTGCTCAACGTCCGCCTGGCTCAATGTCTTGACCACGATCATGTAGGGTTTTGATTGATTAAATTGCCGCAGCGCCGTCGTGTATGGAATGAATGCGTGGTCATCGATATTGGCACCCATGGCTCCCCCGCTGCCTTTTGCTGCAAGCCTGCCTTTTACCAGATAGCGTACGCCACCGAGGGATACATAGGAGCCGACCGGGTCGGAATCCCCGAAAAGATCTGTTGCAGGCTTGTCTCCCAGTACGATAACCTTACGGGTGCGCTCAACATCGCTCTGTCGGATCAGATCTCCGCTTTCCGCGGTAAAATTCATGATTTGAAAATAGTTTTCCCAAATGCCGGCAAGTTCCGTACTGATAGTTTTACCGCGATATGTGATAATTCCGGCGCCGGCAACGGCCGGGGACGCAAAGGCAACAACGCTGCTTCCCCGCTGGATATCTTCGATATCGGATACTTCCAGTTTGCTGACGGTCATCATCGACGTGCCTGCGCTTTGCATATTTTTCAGGTCAATTTTGCCCGGCATGACAAAGATGGTATTGGCCCCGAGGGACTGAAACTGGGTCGTGACATATTCCTGCAGCCCCGTCCCGATAGACACCAGGAGAATGACGGACGAGACCCCGATGATAATTCCCAGCATCGTTAATATTGCGCGCACTTTATTTGTCCGTAGCGCTCTGAGAGCCAGCTTGATGTATTCTGATAAATTCATAGTTATTTACCTTTTTTGTCTGACACGATGACGCCGTCGGCCAAACGAATCACGCGTTTGGCATGCGCAGCAACATGTTCATCATGGGTTACTAATATAATGGTGGCCCCCTTGGTATGTAAATTCTCAAAGAGCTGTAATATTTCCGCCCCAGATTTGCTGTCCAAATTTCCCGTTGGTTCATCGGCTAGGATGATGGTCGGATTCGTCACGAGGGCCCGGGCAATGGCGACCCGTTGCTGTTGGCCTCCGGAAAGCTGAGAAGGAAAGTTATCAGTTTTATCCTGTAAGCCGACTTCCGCAAGCATAGCAAGCGCCTTTTCCTTACGGGCTTTTGCAGGGATATGTGCATAGACCAGAGGGAGTTCTACATTGGCAAGGGCACTTGTGCGCCGCAGCAGATTAAACTGTTGAAATACAAATCCGATATGTTCATTCCTGATTTTTGCAAGCTCCTGCTCACTGGACATTGCAATTTTGTGGTTTTCGATAAATACGGAACCCGCTGTCGGCCGATCCAGGCAGCCGATGATATGCATGAGTGTTGACTTACCGGATCCCGAGGGGCCCATGATTGCGGTAAATTCTCCCTTGCGGATTGTTAGGGATACATCGGAAAGCGCCGTAAATACCACGCCGTCCATGCGGTATTCCTTGGCTATGTGCGTAATGCGCAGTATTTCCTCCGGCATGAATTTAGGATTTGGGTAAATTGTTAAAGCCTTTGATGACCACGGAATCACCCTCCGATAACCCTTCTTCAATAACAATTTTGTCGTCATTTTGCTGCCCGGTTTTTACTTTCGTTTTGACGTAGGAATGGTCGTTTTTTTTGAACACATACTTGCCGCCCTCTTCCTCACGGATAGCCTCAAGGGGTACGGTAAGCACAAGCGGAATGCGCAGTGCGTCAATGGTGACGTCGCCGTTTAATCCGATGCGGATTTTTTGAGGCTCATCAAATGCTATTTGAATGGGAAATACCGTCGCGCCTCCGGCGGAAAGTTCCGAGGAGTAGGAAATATACGAAATTGTTCCGGAAAATGTCGCATCGGGATACGCATCCAGGGCAATACTTGCTTTTTGGCCGAGAGTCAAATTCCCCACATCGATTTCATCGGCATTTGCTTCAAACATCATGCTGTCGGGGTCAACCACGGTAAACACCGCGGTTGCCGGTGTAATGTTGATTCCCGCAACAGGCGTATCCACGTGTGTGACAACGCCGGCAATCGGAGTGATTAATGTGGCATATTCGACGGCTAAATGATCAAGTTCTACGTCCGCAACAGCTGATTCCAGATCCCATTGATTTTTTTCAAGCAGCCGTTTCATCGTGTCATTCAGGGCTTCGGTAGGTTTAAACCGTCCTTGATAGGTCACACGGGCCGTTTCTTCATAGGTATTACGCTCTACGCTGTAATCCCGAAGCGTGTTTTCTAATGTTTTTTGCACCTCGCGTTTATCCAGACCGGCAATCGCCTGATACGCACTAACCCAATCACCTTCTTTTACTTGTACCCAGGCAAGCCGGCCGGATGTCTGGAATTTGAGATCTACACTGCGAACAGCTTTTGTTTTTCCGGATGACCCTACGGATTTAATAAAATCTTCGCGTGTCGCGGGAGCTGTTTTTATCACCGAATCCTGTGTTTTTGTCTCGATTTGTTGGTTCACAACCACGCCGCCCCCCAAAAGCACGATGACAGAAGAAAGAACGGCGATAATTTTCTTTTTCGACATATAATTTATTAGTATATCATGTCCCGTTAGCTTCAGTGCCGTGTGACGGTGTAACTTTTCGGGTAATAGAGGAACACTGCCGGGGCATCTTCCGTCAGATATCTCTGGAAGTCCGCGTAGATCTGTTTCCGCTTGTTCACATCCAGGGTTTGTCTCCCGTCTTCAAGAAGTTTATCAATTTTGACATTGTTGTAGTTGGTAATATTTGTTGCTTTTTGTGTTGAATGCCAAAACGGATATTGATCCGGGTCAGGTGCCAGGTCCTGGGCGGATAATAAGACTTGGTAATCAGGCGGAACGCTTGAAACGACTTGTACGCTCGTTTTTATTCCCAGGGATGTCCAACTGGAGGCAATTAGCTGCGCGTCCTCCAGGTATGGAGCAAATGTTGCAATGGTTAACTGTGCACTCATGGTAGATTCTTTAACGGCGCCTAGCATTTTTTTTGCGGTCGTTATGTCATAGGAATATTCTTTCACTTTTTTGGAATATGCCCATGACGTTTTGGAAATGGGTGAATTTGCACGTTCGAATCCCGGCCGGATAGGGGCGGCGTACGCCAGAGCCTGTCTCACGGACCGGTCCGACAGCATGGAAACAGTCGTATTAAAATATAAGGAAACAATCCGTGAATATTTATCTACTGTTTCTGTCGAGGTATTTCCCCAATGAGAAAGATCTGCGGGGGAAGTTAAATCCAACAGCTTGTTTATCTCCCCGAGTTTAAAAGCGAGTATTGCTTCTGCTTCTGTTTTATAAAAATAGTATTCCCGTGCATGCAGGGCACCGTTTTCCAGAGGGACAAGGCGTATGGATTTAATGGTATTTCCATGGAGTTTCACCGATGAAACGTGGTATGGTCCCAGCCCGACGAGACCGGTTAAAAAAAGAGGTTTGGATACGACAGCCGGAAACGGACTGTACGGCGCGAGTAAGTCGGCGCGCAAAGTCTGCGAATCTATCGGAGTAAATGTTACCCCGCGGATATTATAGTTCACATCGCGGGTGGACATCGGGCGCCCGTTATGCCAGAGGATATCGGATCGGAGAGTGAATACAAACGTTTTGCCGCTGTCGGTTGCGGTCCAGCTGGTTGCAAGAGCGGGGATGACGGATCCGTCCGCGGCAAGGTCGGTGAGTCCCAGACTGATATCTTGTTGGACGATTGGGGGCAGTGTTGTGGGGGTCGCCTCCCCTACAATACCGATACGGTCAACCGGAGTAAACCACTGCGCGCGGATGAGAGGCGCGACACGCCAGAATACGAAAGATAATACAAGACCGCTGATAAATCCCAAAAGCAGCGCCTTGGTATATTTTTGTGCAAGCTCTTTTGCAATAAGGAAAAAAAGCCGGGAGCTTCGAAATAATGTCATACACGGCCTAGCGCAATATAAGATTCAACAGCGACGTTATTAGAAAAAGAATGCTGACGGCAATCGTTGCGGTAAAAATAATCCGTTCTGCGCCCCGGCGGCTTCTGTATCCCCCGCCGATGCCGCTTGCGAGCCCGCCCTTGCTGTTTTGGAGAAGGATAAGCGCAACCAGGGCTATCGTGACGATGATATGGAAACCTAATAATACTGTTTTCATGTGTTTGTTCTCCTTTTACAATAAACTTATAATTGTTTTAGCCAGTCTTGCGCTGTCGTGCCGTATCAGGCTGCGGACCAATACATCACTCTTGCTTTTCCGTGTCATTTGACGGCCGGCAACATCTGCCCGCAGTACGGCCGTGCGGCGGGTAGTTTTCAGATCATCAACAACAGGATATTCATGATATTTTGCGTACACCGCAAGTGCCTGAGGTGAGAGCGGTGCCCGGTTGACGATAACCGTGTCGACGGCATCGCCCAAAAACTTGCCGATTACTGTCACATGATTTTGCGCACTGAAGTTATATGTCTGGCCGTATTTCGTCATGAGATTTAATACATATACCTTTTTGGCGCGGGACGTGCGGATGGCATCGGCGATACCGTCGACGAGCAGATTGGGAATGACGCTTGTGTATAAATCTCCGGGCCCCAGGATTATAAGATCTGCTTTTGCTATTGCCGCGAGTGCTTCTGGATTTGGTTGGGCTTTCGGTTTCAGGTACACAGCGGCAATCTTACTGGTTCCGATATCGCGGGGCGGCTCGTCGATGAGATGCTCTTCGGTCAATACGCGGCCATTCTCGTATTCAGCGACGAGATCCGTATTGGTAAATGAAACGGGTATCACCGTCCCCTGAACGCGGAGAATTTTACCCGTTGACCGTATAGCGTCCGCCTGTGAGCCTAAAATATCTGACAAAGCGGCCATAAAAAGGTTTCCGAATGTCATACCGGATATTCCCTGTCCCTTTTCAAACCGGTACATGAAAAGCTTTCGAAGGAGTCCGGCGCCGCCGTTTTCATCAGAAAGCGCCACGAGACACTGACGGATATCCGAGGTCGGCAATAGCCCGAATTCGTCCCGAATTCGTTTGTTGGATCCTCCGGAATCAGACATGGCGACAATTGCAGACAGGTGGTGAGGCGTATGCTTGAGACCTTTAAGGACGACGAATGTTCCCGTGCCGCCGCCGATGACTACAATATTTTTGATATTTTCTTTCATACGCGTTAGTCTTCGCTGACGTAGTGTAGCACATCCGTAATTATGGTGATAAGGAGGCTGGAGGCAATAAGCGCCGGGAAATAACTTAAACGGATTGCCGGAATGATAAAGCCTGCCCATGTTGCACCGGGGAACACCCATGGACTCACGTGAATCTCGGGCACGAAGACGGTCAGCAAATACAGGACGATAACGTTGATCATCCAGCTCAACAGTCCGAATGTCAGGATATTAATAGGAATAAAAAGTATTTTCAGAATCGGCTGTACGATAAGCATAAGGAGTGCCAGGACGGATCCGGCCAAAAACACGGTAGCCACGCCGGTCGGCACGACGAGCGCTGGCAACAGTTGGCCCGCAAGCCAGAGGGCAAACACGTTAAACAGGAACACGCGGATTATATGTTTCATCTGAGGCTATGGTAACAAAAGATTTCCTCCGGAGCAAACGGTGATATGTTATGGCGAATCGGTGGGACTCGTCACGGATACGTCCAAGTATATGTAGGGCGGGACTGGTGAGATCTAAACGAATAGTTTTAAATTTCTCTCCCTGCGGCAAAATTATTTCCTCAAATCGTTTAGTCAGGCCGATCACCGGGGTATCCCCGGTCAATTCCCTCACTGCATGAATTTGCCCTTTCCCGCCGTCAACGACGATAAGGTCTGCTTTCCCCCATTCCGGGTGCGTCATCCGGCGGGCGATGACCTCTTTCATCATGGCAACGTCGTTGGGTATATCAGCGCGCCGTATACGAAACCGTTTATATTGGCCCGTATCCTTTTTTCCGTCGGTAAGGACCGCCATAGAGCCTGTTGCATGTTTTCCGTTTATATTGGATATATCAAAGCATTCGATTCGGTGTGGAGGTGATATTCCCAGAGCGTTCCCCAGATCGGACAGCTCCTTTGCATAAATATCTTCAACAGCGGAGCCGCCCGATACATACAGCATAGGATCATATTTTTTGGCAAGCATACCGTATAAATTCTGCAGGTGATTTCGAAGCCGTGCAGCTTCTTCAAAATTCTTTTTTTGTGCAGCGGTCTTCATATCATTCGCCAGCTCGTTGGCTACCGTATTTGATTTACCGGAAAGAATATTTTTTAATCGGTAGATATTTTTGCGATATAGACGGGGGTCGGTCTTTGCATCAGACGGGCAGGGATGACATAAGCCGATATGTGCATAAAAACACGCGCGCCCGGTGCGGCGTTTTTGTGTGCAATACGGAACCGTATGCCGCAGCTGCCGCAGAAGGCTGCGCACGACACCTGCTGATTGGAACGGGCCGAAAAGGGCATCTTTGGCGCGCATTTTTTTAGGCAAATCACTCCGCCGCAGCGTTACAACATGAGGAAGTAGCTCAGAAAACGTCAGAATAATGTAAAGCGGGCTTTTGTCATCTTTGAGAACGACGTTGTATTTGGGCGCATGGTCATGGATGAGTTTTGCTTCAAGAAGTAAGGCGTCTAGTTCGCTGGCCGTTTGGATCGTTTCGATTGTCGATACCCGCGAAACTAAAAGCTCAGTTTTTGGACCCACTGCATCCCTCTGCCAGTATTGGCTGACGCGTTTTTTTAAATCTTTTGCCTTCCCTATGTACAGAATGGAACCGAGCGTGTTTTTGTATATGTACACGCCCGGGGTGTGCGGAAGTTTTTTCAGTGTTTCTTTCGGTGTTTCCATAGACGTATACGATGAACGGTTAAAAATAACAGAACCAGGAGTATAGCACCAAATGATACAATCGGCACGATAAAATATGAGGTGACCGGCTGTATGCGGAACGGGTACTGGGTGCTTTGTCCGTTCACTGTGACGGCAATTTTTCCGGCGCCGCCCGTTAGATAGTTTGGGGCCGTAAGAGTGATAGGTATGTCAATGCGTCCCAGCGGAGGCATGTGCATTTCTTTTTTGAGTATAGCAACGTCAACAGGCGAGGACTGAATGATAATTTCCGCCAACGGGATAGCAACGCCGACTGTGTTTTCTATCCGCACGAGACCGCGGGCCAATATCCCCGCGGTGACAAGCTGCGGGAATTCAATATGTGTGGAAAGTTTACCCTCCGGAATGGTAAACGGTTGTGATGAAAATTCTACGGCGACATCCTTCGTGGTTTTATTTGACTTTCGGTAAAACCCCGCCGGATACGGGTACTCGCTGTTTTCTCCGTGTAAGGCAAATACGATATGGTTAAAATCCAATTTGTCGAAATAATTGACTCCGCCGGTTGTATTTGCCCAGGTGGGATCAATAGCTACCCAGATTTTTCTTTCCCGGTCGTAATATTCCGGCCAGGCATGGAGCACGTCAGACACAAGGGATAACGGGCGCAGGCGGCTGTTGGTTGTATATGCATACCCGACTGCTTCCCGTGCCGGAATACCTGCCGCGCGCGCGATGGCGATAAACAGATCGGTAAACTCCATACAGATTGAATTATCCGGGGAGGCAAGCGCAGTTACGGCGCCTTTACGGATGGGCTGATCCTTCACGCGGCCGTAATCGTAAGAGAGCGCATTGACCACATAGGTATAGATTGCCCGCGGCGTTGTGTATGTTTTGGCTAACTCCGCAATTTTCGGGTTGGTTGTTTCCCAATATTTTTGTTCTTTGGTATACACGGAGTCCTCCGTCATTTCGTCGGTATATCCGTCTTTCGGATGCATGGTCACATCAACATGAAGAACAACTTCGACGGACTGGGATGCGCCGGGCGCAAGGCTATAGTAGGCTAGCCAATTGCCGTCCCGGCTGCGGATGACGCCGTCTGCCTTAGGTGTCATAGATGTCACCACGACGGTTTGATAGGCGGTATCTGGTGGCAGTGCGATTTCGGCACGCGCCGGGGTGATACCGGTGTTTTGAATAAAATAGGTCAAATGCACATCAAACGATTGGCTTGTCCCGTATGCCGCACTTATGCCCCCCGAGGTCATCTGGTCTTTGGTCCACTTGCTGCCGCCGATCGGCAGCGGGCTCATATAGGCATTCGGACCGAACGATTGCGGAACACTGATGGAGACGTTATAGGATGCAATATCCGTGTCGGGTGCAATTCCCGGGATATTTACTTCCCAGATTGCACCGTTTTTTTGCGCAATATCCCCGTTTTCGAAACGGAGCGTAAAGGGCAGTTGCTTGCCCAAACCCACGACTTTGTCGTTAAACGTCAGGAGAATCGTCGTTTTCCCGTCTGCCTGGGAGATATCGGTGTTCACAATTTCGCGGCTGTCGTAGGCGATGACGTTTTTGATTTTCGTCGTGTCCAGAACAATGGAATATTTTTGCGGATAGAGGTTTGTTTGTTTATTGGTCAGCGTTATATTTTGGGTAACGATGGAATTGCCCGACGGAGCGATTGCATACTGCACGTCATAATCCGCCTGAAACTCCCCGCTTGCACGTACCGCGCCAATCGGAATAAACAAATAAAGGAATAAACAAATAAACAAGAATTTCTTTATTAGGTTATTCATTATTCCTTATTCTATTATTTTTCGAAGATATTGTCCCGTATATGAAGCAGAATTTTTTGCAACGTCCTGCGGCGTGCCTTGTGCAATAATTTGTCCTCCGCGGTCACCTCCGTCGGGTCCCAGATCGATAACCCAGTCGGCGTTTTTTATGACATCCAGATTGTGCTCGATAACCAGCACGGAATTCCCCAGGGCGGTAAGCCGGTGCAGCACGTGAAGAAGTTTTTCCAAATCGGCAAAATGCAAGCCGGTTGTCGGTTCATCGAGAATATACACCGTCCGACCGGTGGCGCGGCGCGAAAGCTCCGTTGCCAGTTTTACCCGTTGTGCTTCCCCGCCGGAAAGTGTCGGGGCCGGTTGTCCCAGATGAATATAGCCCAGTCCCACGTCAACGATGGTTTGGAGTTTATCCCGCAGATGCGGGTAGTGCGAAAAAAATGTAAGTGCTTCATCGACCGTCATATCCAGAATCTGGGCAATATTTTTGTCGCGGTACACCACCTCAAGTGTTTCGTCGTTATACCGCTTCCCGTGACACACTTCACAGGTTACGTAAATATCGGAGAGAAACTGCATTTCTATTTTCTTTTGCCCTTCCCCTTCACACGCTTCACATCTTCCGCCTTTGACATTAAACGAAAACCTGCCGGCTTTGTATCCCCGCTGACGCGCATCCGACGTCATGGTAAATATCTCCCGGATGACGGAAAATAACCCCGTGTAGGTTGCGGGGTTACTCCGCGGCGTCCGGCCGATCGGAGACTGATCGATAAGAATAACCTTATCGATGTGTTCCAGTCCGTCAATTCGTTTGTGGGTGCCGGGTTTTTCTTTCGCAAACGGGTTAAAGTGGGCAAATAGCGTCCGGTACAGCGTATCGACGATAAGCGAAGATTTACCGGATCCTGAAACGCCGGTGACGCATGTGAGTTTACCCAGTGGAAATGTCACGTCGATATGTTTCAGATTATTTTGTGATGCTTCGCGGATCGTAAGCGTTTGTTCCCCAATAGCGTGTACTGCCGTCTGGCGCGGGCGGGAAATAGTACGTTTCCCTGATAAAAACTGACCGGTGACGGATGATTTTGTTGCGACAATGTGTTTGTACGCTCCTTCTGCCACAATCCTTCCTCCGTGTTCCCCGGCACCGGGACCGAAATCGACAATATGATCCGCCTCTTCCATGGTTTCCCGGTCATGCTCCACGACAATCACCGTGTTCCCCAGGTCCCGCAGCGTTTTAAGCGTGGTAATGAGCGCGCTATTATCTTTTTGATGCAATCCGATAGATGGTTCATCAAGAACATATAAAACGCCGGACAAGCCCGAGCCTATTTGTGAGGCAAGTCGGATCCGCTGTGCTTCCCCGCCGGAAAGGGTTGTTGCGCCCCGCGCAAGCGTCAGATAATCAAGGCCGACTGCATGCAAAAATGAGAGCCTCGAGGTAATCTCTTTGACGATCGGAAGCGCAATTGCGCGTTCTGTTTCCGTTATATTTTTTTTGAGAAGCGTACTCACCCACGTAAGACAATCCGTGATAGATAGATCCGTCGCGTCCGCTATGGTAAATGTGTCTATCGTTACGGTGAGCGCTTCTTGTTTCAGACGCTTGCCCCGGCACGTGCTGCACACTTCTTCCCGCATGTATTTTTCGATTTCCGAACGGACAAAATCGGATTCGGATTCCAGATATCTGCGTTTGAGTTCGGCAACTATTCCGGGGTATTGCTCTTCGATTGTCGTGCGGTCTCCGAATCTGTTCTGACCGACAACCCGGTGTAACTCGTCCCCGGTGCCGTAAAGGAGAATTTGGCGCTGCTTTTCGGTCATATGGGAAAGAGGTAACCGGGTCTGTATGCCATATTTTTCCGCAACATGGACGACAACCCGCGAAAACCAAGTGTCGTGGATAAACATCCGTGCAAAGGGTAAAATGCCGCCTTCGGTAATCGAAAGAGAGGGCCGGATAACCAGTTCCGGGTCAACCGTAAGAATATTGCCGATACCGGAGCACGTGGGACACGCCCCATGCGGGGAGTTAAAGGAAAATGACCGCGGTTCAATTTCGGGAAGCGATATGCCGTCGACCGGGCAGGAAAATTTCTCCGAGTACATATGATCATGTACTTTTTTCGGTTTGTCCGGAATAGTAAATCCGGGGTCCTCAATTTCAGCGGCGATAACCGCGCCTTCCGAGAGAGCGAGTGCCTGTTCTACGGCATCGGCAATACGGCTGCGCATCGCACCGGCTGTTTTTTTCTCCAGGCTTATCCGGTCCACAACAACATCGATCGAATGCTTGTTTGTTTTAATAAGTACGAGATCATCCTCGAAATTTATGAAATGACGGTCAACACGGGCCTCGCGATACCCTTTTGCTTTCAGGTTTTCAAAAAGTCCCGCAAATTCTCCTTTGCGGTCCCGCACGACGGGAGAAAGAACCATAAAACGGTAGTATTTCCCTCGTGATGCGGCGGCTGTCGCCAAAATTTGGTCGACAATCTGCTGAGATGACTGTTTTGAAATCTCGCGGCCGCAGATGGGGCAATGCGGGTGTCCTATACGCGCAAACAAAAGCCGGAGATAATCATATATTTCCGTTACCGTTCCGACTGTTGAACGCGGATTGTGTGAAGCGGATTTTTGGTCAATGGAGATCGAGGGTGAGAGTCCCTCGATACTGTCTACATCCGGCTTATCCATAACACCCAAAAACTGCCGCGCGTATGAGGAGAGAGATTCTACGTATCTCCGTTGCCCTTCCGCATAAATCGTGTCAAAGGCAAGGGATGATTTGCCTGACCCGGACAATCCCGTGAAAACGATGAGCTTATTTTTCGGAAGCTCCACAGTGATATTTTTGAGGTTATGCTGCCGCGCTCCTCTGATAATAATTTTATCCATACGACGCCAAAAACGCCCTCGGATGTTTCCGGGGCAAAGGGTATTATATCACGTTACACGTTGCTAAATCTGGATAATAATGATATATTTTGCCTCATGTTAGAAAGAGCAAAAGAGGTAATGACGCGCTATTTAGACGAACAACCCCTTGTTTGGAGCTTTTTATCTGCCGAGGTTGCATCTGATTATATGGCTATTAGAGGAGCCCGATCGGAGCACGTCGATCCGGTTGGAATTCGACATATTCGGTCAATGCGTGCGTGTGAATTATTCTGTGATGAGTCCCCCATGCGCTTACTTGAAGCTGATAATGCGATGGAAATACATGATGATTTACGAAGGAAAAATCCATCGGGAACTCCTCGGATTTCAGGGGAGATAATTACAATAGGAAATTTTGCATGCTCGTTTATCGTGATGGATTGTATAATTCTTCGTGATGGAGTTAAGCAATTGCCTACAAAGAATCAATTACAACAAGTAATTCCTTGGCTCATATCTCAGAACATAGTTCCTCTTGATGCGGAAGCACGTATTATCCCCTACGAGGACTCTCCTTGAAGACTTATAGCATAACAAGTACATTGTTAGGAATTGATTAGCAGATCAATAGTGTGTTATAGTCCCGTGTGCTATGGGAATTGCTATAAAAATTGAGGGGCTCACCGCTGTCAAAATATCACGGGCGTTGGGTGTTCCCGTATCGTCAACATACGAGTGGCCCGATCAACATAGGACGGCAATAGTCAAAGGTGTCGTTCTTGGTCCATCAACTCACAACGGCGATACAGCGCTTACATCTCAGACAAGAGAAGTGAGTTTAGGCAATATTAGAAGGACTGAAATTGTTCATGGTGTTGAAACGGTAATTCCAGGTACGCCTGGTCAAAAATGGGGTGTTGATACTGAATCAGTGACGCTGCACATTTTTGGGAAATAAGTAATGCCGCAGGAATATCCCCTACGAGGACTCTCCTTGAAGACTTATAATACGGTCACGTAGATGGGCGGCGAGTTCGAAGTCCAGATTTTTACTTGCGTCGTGCATCTGTTTGGTGAGACGGACGACATATTTCTTCTTGTCCTGCGGTGTCATGGAGTCGGTATCCCGGCTTTCAATTACCTCGGCAGGCTTGTCCACTAACCGTTCACGGATCGGTTTATGGATAGACTGCGGTGTTATATCGTGTTTCCGGTTATATTTCTCCTGCGCACTGCGGCGCCGTTTTACTTCACTCAGCGCGGCTTTTATGGAATCGGTTATGACATCCGCATACAGAATCACTTCTCCGGATACGTGGCGTGCTGCACGGCCCATGGTCTGCACGAGCGATACGCGGCTGCGCAAAAATCCCTCGCGGTCGGCGTCCAGTATGGCAACCAGCGATACTTCCGGAAGATCCAGTCCTTCCCGAAGAAGGTTGACTCCCACGATGACGTCATATTTCCCGCCCCGCAGATCCGCCAGTATTTCGCTGCGTTCAAGCGTCAGCACTTCCGAATGGATATAGTGGACGAGGACCCCCTTTCCTTCCAGAAATTGGGCAAGATCCTCGGCCATTTGCTTGGTGAGCGTCGTCACCAGTACCCGTTCGTGGCGCGTTACGCGTTGTTGGATCTGGGCCAATAAATCATCAATTTGTC
>MFKE01000031.1:0-225 GCA_001779455.1 Candidatus Gottesmanbacteria bacterium RIFOXYB1_FULL_47_11
TATCCACACGCCCCGATGCAAGGTGTAGAGCCCCGGCGTCTCTATATGGCGCCGGTTGGTGAAGCGCCACGATTATCTCCTAAAGTGGAAGCATTTCTTGTCCGCGCTACCATAACCGTCAACACGCGCCTTCAACACGAATCCCGCGCGCGCTGGGCGGATGGTCAACGATCTCCCTATTTCGCGCTCATGATTCCCCCGCAAGAAACCCGTCAATCCATCCTT
>MFKE01000031.1:247-1684 GCA_001779455.1 Candidatus Gottesmanbacteria bacterium RIFOXYB1_FULL_47_11
ATCTGAGCAGTCTTAATCCCAAATTGCATCTTGTTTTTCCGGAAGCCGGAGCTACTCCACTTGCTATACTTGCAAAAAATGTGGGAATTCCGCTTAATCGGATTCACGCAGATGTAGACATATCAGGCTCAAATGGCACAAAAACAGGGAGCGCGCAATTTCGTCGAGATCCTCCGGACGCAGTTCTTGATCCTGAAAACGACATAGCGCTGGGAGAAGACCTCGCAGATTCTGTAGTTACCACATCGGTCTTAGCCAGAGAGAGGAATCGCCGGAGAGACCCGAAACGATTTGACGCGAGACATTGGTTAAACATAGAAAAAGGGTTGTTTCTGGCACATAAAAACGGCAACATGGAGGACCCGAGAAATCCATTCTATCCTGTATATGAAAAACTTGTCGAAGCGTGTCGAAAGGAGCATCTGGTGATCCTCGACGTATGGACGAAGAATAAGGAATTCGCTGCATATTTACGAGCCGCATCCGCTATGCGAGGATTAGACAATTGGCTGCGGATGCAGACCATTGCTCTGAACTCACTGACATCTCTGGAGAATGAATGGGTCATGGGAGGAGGACTGTTGGATACCGGCATTCTTCTGTCTCGTTTGGAAGACTATCGGCCTGAGCTTGCCAATATCCCGTGGCTCAAACAATTAATTCGGAACGACTGCCATCAATGGCTCCTGCGGATCGGGACATCGATTGAAGGATTGGTCTATGTAGACACAAACCTGGGTCACTATCAAAATCTCATCAAACTCACCGCAGATACGCTTGTGGAGATGAGTGGGATGCGATGATTAGATGGCGATTGTCCTCCTTCAATTTTTATACGACAAAATTGATGAGTCTCCCGGGAACGAAAATTACTTTCCTCACCGGTTTACCCGCAAGATATTTTACCGCATTTTCGCGATTTTTTGCTTCCGTTTCTATATACTTCTGTATAGAAGCAGATGCTGTCGGTACGGTAATTGTATCGCGTAAGCGCCCGTTCACCTGAACAGCGATCGTCACGTCTTTATCAACTACGAGCGATGCATTAAACGTTGGCCACGGTTGGACATGCACAGATTGCGCCACTTTGAAATCTTTATATCCATTTACCTGCTGCCAAAGCTCTTCAGACAGATGCGGTGCAAACGGTGCCAAAAGTTTGACGAAGGTTTTGGCGTCCCCTGCACTCATCACACCTCCCTGATCATTGACCAAATTCGTAAACTCCATCATGGCGGCAATTGCCGTGTTGTACCGACGATTTTCTATATCCGCATTCACTCGTTTTATCGTCTTGTGAAGCTCCGAACTGATCGTAGCGCTTGAGGCTTCGGAGTGCTTGGCCACCAGACGCCAGATCCTCCCCACCCACCGGCTCATGCCCTCCATAGCACTGTCACGGAAATCTCCACCCTGATCAAAGGGCCCCATGAACAT
>MFKE01000031.1:1697-2545 GCA_001779455.1 Candidatus Gottesmanbacteria bacterium RIFOXYB1_FULL_47_11
AATGCATCAGATCCGTATAACTTGATATATTCGTCGGGGTTGACGACGTTTCCTTTACTTTTACTCATTTTGGCGCCGTTTTTGATAACCAGTCCATGCGCATAAAACCGGGTAAACGGTTCATCAAAATCCAAAAATCCCCAGTCATGGAGCGCCATAGTCACAAACCGCGAATACATGAGGTGTAAAACCGAGTGCTCTGCCCCGCCGGTATACATATGGACGGGTAACCATTTTTTGGTAATTTCCGGATTCCACGGAAGTTTGTTTCGGAGCGACGTTTTGCCGTCCAAGCCGACACTTGGATATCTCAAAAAATACCACGAACTATCTAAAAATGTATCGGATACATCTGTTTCCCGTACAGCTTCTCCTTTGCAGCCCGGGCAGGTTGTTTCATAAAACTCTTTATGTTTGGCAAGCGGCGCCACGCCATCATCGCCGGGCCGATAATCCGCAATGCGGGGCAGCAGAACCGGCAAATCGGATTCGCGCACGGCATAATATCCGGGCATACCTTTTTGCTCACCTTTGCCAGAGGCGGCACACGTGGCACAGAAAATCATGGGTATCGGCGGGCCCCAGTAACGCTGACGGCTAACAAGCCAATCGCGCAAATGATACGTCGTCACTCGCTTCCCCCAACCCTTTTCTTCTAAATAATCCATCATTTTGGTCGTGGCCTCGTGAATATCCAATCCATTGAGAAACTCGGAATTCAGCATAATTCCCGCTTCTTCCTGTACTTGTTCCAGCCGTGAAATCTCCGAAGTGTCGCCATCTGCGCCCATCACGACGCGAATAATGGGTATATCAAACTGCATCGCAAACTCGAAATCGCGGGCATC
>MFKE01000031.1:2569-6458 GCA_001779455.1 Candidatus Gottesmanbacteria bacterium RIFOXYB1_FULL_47_11
AAATATAGAGCGGCATACGGCGCTTATTCAATTGGTTGACACAATAGAGGTGCGTGAATACTCCAGTTTTTTCGCGCCCCTGGGTTATCCGCTCTGCTTCTGGTTTGCTTTTGGCGGCCTCAATGTAGCGGGTTATTCTGTCGGCCTCTTCCTTTTTTAGCACACTGTTCACCTGACTGATAAAGGGATGTTCGGGGGCCAACACCACAAAAGTGGCCCCAAAGTTGGTATCGGGTCGTGTAGTGAAACAAGAAATCTCACCAACGGATTTACCCTGTTCATCAACAACCGGGTAGTCGATGGTAATCCCCTCTTTTTTCCCGATCCAGTTGGTTTGTGCTCCCTTTACCTTTTCCGACCAGTCGAGGCTAAAAAGATTATTCAGCAGTTTCTCCGCATATGCGGTAATACGGAAGAACCATTGTTCTAGTACTCTTTTTTCTATATTATTCCCGCATCGCTCACATTTTCCATCAACGACCTGTTCATCGGCAAGAACCGTTTTACAACCCGGACACCAATTCACCTGTGCTTTACCCCGATATGCCAGACCGTGTTTAAACATTTGCACAAACAACCACTGCGTCCACTTGTAATACTCAGGATCGTATGTAGAGAGCGTCCGGTCCCAATCGAACATTGCGCCTATTTGCGCAAGTTGCGCATAAAAATTCTTCTCCGTCCGGACCGCATTATCCATGGGATGACGGCCTACTTTCAGCGCATAATTTTCACTGTGAATCCCGAATCCATCCAGTCCGATCGGTTCAAACACGTCACATCCTTGCATCCGCTTATACCGTCCGTAGATATCTGACCCGGTGAAGGCATACATGTTCCCAACATGCAGCCCCTCTGCTGATGGATACGGAAACATCATGAGGTTATAAAATGGCGTGGTGCTACGGGCTAAATCAATACAATTAAACTTCGTTTCAAGCCACAGGCGCCGCCACTTCTCCTCGACTTTCTGGTGATCATACACGCGTGCGTTCATACATCCATTATATATGATGCACATTATTTCGCAAAATAGACACACTGAAAATGTATTATAAGCTTATTTTTTACCCGTGAAATACAAATTTCTGAATTATATTACCCACGAACAAACAATCATCACCATCGTGTAAAAATCTAATGTGCTTTTCTTCACACGCACTATTTCGTTGCTTGCACGATCCAAATGTTTTTTAGCACCGACTCTTGGCAATTGCCAGAGAACAAAAAGTACCAACAATAAATTATAAGTCTCCGTAGATTACAAATACATCACTACAGGATTTGATTATTAATTACTACAAGATACAACCAAGGAAGATGCCTTTGTACCGGTCTAAACAATCTCCTCAATTTTCTCGCTACATACATAACGATGCATGGAGCTCTTCATTGTATTAATTATTTTACATTCAATATATTTTGCATGAAGATATGATTAGATGTATATAAGTCAAGCTAAACTAATAATGCGGTAATCCGTGAAATATAGAAATATCATACGGGCAGTGTAAAATACTACAAAATCATCCCAAGACGTCACTGTATCATGCATAAAAAAATACGTTCTTCGGATTCCAACAAATAGACAAATCCGGATGCGATACGCAGAGAAGATTGGGCAAGACATCCCTGCCCTATTATGCCGGACGGAAATAATGGTGCCTGTTTTGGCAATCAAAGAGTAAAAAGTGACAGAATCCTTCGGGATTGTCAGCCCGGCCCCCCGACAAAATCCGCGCTTTTTGGTTCACACAAGCCCGGTACGTCGTGTAAAACCACCCCCCCCCGCCTAATAACGGTGATTCCGAACACATTTATGGACGTATACGACAAAAAGACGCAAAAATGAGCAAAATAAATTGCATGAATTTTGGCGCTAATACAATCTAAACTTACGATCACTGTACATGTTTGTCTAATTTAATCCGATAGTATAAGTTATAACACATCAAACGCCCTCATCTCATACTAACTTATAGTTTAGCCTCAACACGCACAATTTACCGCATCATTTTTGACAAGCTATTCTCATTCACTATTTAATAGGGGTAGGCCTATTTTCCCCGATGACAAATGATGACAAAGTGCTGACATCGCTCTTGCGAATTTCGGTACTGAATTGATATAAGGTATGCGAGAATCTGCTCAAGAAAAAAAGTACACTATAAGCCAAACCGCGAAGCTAGTCGGGGTGTCCAAGCGTACCATTCAACGGTGGATAGCAACAGGTAAATTACCCACAATAATCGATTCTTTCGGTCTCCACCTTATCTCTGAAAACGTCCTCATGGGTATTCCTCAGGCCAAATCTTCCTTGCGCACCTCCCGCGCACACGCTTCCGTTTCCGGTATATTCACGATTTCTGAAGCAGCGCGCACGCTGGGTATATCCAAACGTACGCTGTTGCGGTGGGAAAAGGCCGGGTTGATCACCAGCCGCAGAACAGTAGGCGGCGCACGGCGATTTTCCAAAAAAGATGTCATACTGCTGACCGGCTCGCGCACGATGTATCAACACGTGCCGAAACAGGGAGAGCTCCTTCTGTTGCCCGAAGAAAAATTGCTGGAAGGACCAAAATTACTTAAGGGGATTAATTTACTACCTAAACCAAACTTGCTGAAAGGGATTAACCTGCTGCCTAAACCAGCTCCCGTTGTCCCGATTATCCCGATTGTTCCAATTCCCCCCATGCCGGTCCCCATACCGGCCCCAATCCCCATAGTGCCGCCTATCGCCGCTCCTATCCCCTCCCCGGGACCGGAAACAATTATTATACCGTCGCAAAAACTTCCCCCGTTAATGACCAACAACCGGTGGTGGACTATGCCGGCGACACTCGGGCTTTTGCTATTTTTAGCACTCTTGGGTACCGGAACGCTAATAATTCAAATAATCGGAATACGAAATGGGGCACAACAGGAAAGTGCTGCTACTCCCCACGCTGCCGGCACAAGTGGCCTTGTCGGATTAAACGAGTTCATCACCACATCTATTAATACTGTAGGAACGGTCATGGGTGCTTCCGGCCCTACCGGCGCCACAGGTGTATCTGGCCCGACCGGAACAACGGGCGCCACAGGTGGTGAAGGTCCCGCCGGTGCAACCGGAGCTAGCGGCGCTGCCGGTCCTACGGGATCAACCGGAGCAACCGGTGTTGCCGGACCTACGGGAGCTAGTGGACAAGCAGGAGGAACAGGACCCAGCGGTATTGCAGGCGGAACAGGACCCACGGGAACTGCGGGAACAACCGGTCCCACCGGAGCAACCGGTGCAACCGGTGTTGCCGGACCCACGGGAGCAACCGGTATCACAGGGCCTACAGGATCTACCGGAGGAACCGGTGTAACCGGACCCACCGGAGCAACGGGATCTACCGGAGCCAGCGGGGCTGAGGGACCGACTGGATCAACAGGAATAGAAGGTCCAACGGGTTCAACCGGAGGCACTGGTTCGACGGGATCAATAGGATATACCGGTGTGACCGGCCCGATTGGTGCAACTGGTGAATATGGCCCAACAGGAATGACCGGCGCAACCGGAGCCACGGGAGCTGCCGGAGTAACGGGAGTCACAGGCCCTACGGGATCAACTGGAAGCACAGGTGCAACCGGTGTAGAGGGGCCTACCGGCTCAACGGGGTCAACCGGAGCAACAGGCGAAGTTGGCCCAACGGGTACAACGGGCGCCACGGGAGCCACGGGAGAAGCTGGACCTACAGGAGCAACGGGAAGCACCGGCGCAACCGGCGCAACCGGTGTTGTCGGTCCTACTGGCTCAACAGGTTCAACCGGAGCCACCGGAACAATTGGCCCCACAGGCGCAACTGGAGCCACGGGCGGTGAAGGAGCAATAGGGCCAACCGGAACCACAGGTGCAACCGGAGCC
>MFKE01000031.1:6536-6733 GCA_001779455.1 Candidatus Gottesmanbacteria bacterium RIFOXYB1_FULL_47_11
CCTACCGGAAGCACCGGGTCAACCGGTGCAACCGGAGGCATGGGGCCAACCGGAGCCTCGGGTATCACGGGTCCCACAGGCGCAACGGGGTCAACCGGTGCAACAGGTGAAGCCGGAGTAACAGGAGTGTCTGGTCCAACGGGAAGTACGGGGTCAACCGGAGCTACAGGAGCTACTGGTGCTCTTGGACCAACAGG